>NZ_JBDNGU010000188.1:0-10476 GCF_041689105.1 Polaromonas sp.
GCGATCGCTTTCATGGTGGCCGCTGCGCGGGCGCCGGAGTCGCGCAGGGATTCACCCACGGTCACGTTCAGAATCTGTTTGCTGGTCGTCATTGCATGGCCTCCACGTCGCGGAGAAAGTCCGCCATCAGGGTTTCAATATCTACAAACTTGTACAGCAGCTCGCGTTGCCCCAGGTGTTTGTGGTCGCCTTTACCGCGCTCGTTGTCGTAGCCCAGCACACGTGTGCCGTCACGTACGTACACCAGCCGGTATTTGAAGGAATGCTCCGATGGTGGCACGGGTTCAAGCACCTGCCACACCACCACCTCAACGATGCCGCCTGAATGAACTGAACGGGTTCTGAAAAGGAGGACGGCCTCGGGCAAATGGCACATGCATATGGCATGTGGCATGTGGCATGTGGCATGTGGCATTGTTCGCCATACCTATATGGTTTGTCAAGCCATAGTCTTGCGTTTTTCCCAGGTGACGACAGCTACTGCTGCTGTGGGGCAGGATGCCCCTGAACAAGGCACTAACTACAACCCGGCAGGCAGAGGATCCACAATGCGAATTTCCGAGCCGTCGACAAAGGTGACGTACCAGAACTCGGGTGTGGTCGGCAGGTTGGGGCGGAGGTAGCTGACATTGGCCGACGAGATGTAGACCGTGCTGGCACCGTCATCGGGCGGCGGCGAGAGGTAGTGGCGTTTGGCGGCCACCAAGCCGCCCAGTTCGGTGACCACGGTGCCGATGGATTCGGTCACGGCGTTGATCGCCGAACCCTGTCCCATCATGTGGATGGTGGTCTGGCCGACCAGGTCGGGCCGGGAGGCTTCGACGTAGCGGACGGCGTGGGTGCCGATGCGCAGATCATCCGGCGCGGCCGGGTCGGTGGCCTTGTTGAACCAGATAAACGGCATGCCGGCTTTTCTTCCCGCATTGCGGGTCAGGACACGGGCACTTCCTTGTGTTCGCTCATGTCTTTCGGGCGGTCGCCTGTCACGGCCGATTTGGCCATCTTGAACAATTGCGTGACCTTGCTGTCCTTGGCGTTCCAGTATTCGGCGTGCGTGATCTTCACCTCCACCAGTTGCAGGTCGGGATCGTTGACACCGCCGGGAAACCAGGCTTTCGTGAACGTGTTGAACAAGCGCTCCGTGGTGGCCTGGTCGTCGGACAGGGTGGCCTTTCCGGCGATGGAGACGTAGTTGTCATCGCTGGTGTCAGCGTAAGCGACATTGACGTTGGCGTCGTGGCCCAGACTTGAGGCCATTTCACCTTTCTTCGAGATAAAAAAGTAAAGCGTCGAGTTTTCGTCGATGGACTGGTTTTGCGTGGTCAGCGGGTGGCTTTGCAGGCTGCCGTCGCCATGGCGGTGCGTCAGCATGCCGAATTTGATGTCCTTGATCAGGTCCCAAAGGGTCTCGTGGTCTTGGCGGGGAGGGGTGCTTGTCATGAAGGGATCTCCGGTTATGAATGGTCAATCCTTCACTCTAGACGTTCGTGCAGGCGCGCTTCATCGGAAGCTGGCCCCTTTGCCTGTCAGCCAGCACCGACAAGCGCGGCTTGCCTGGCTGGGTCGTCCACCGGCAGCTTCAGCATGAAATATGTCATCAGCCCTTATCCAGCGAGCGTAAGCAGCTATTTATTTGATAGCAATCAGGCAAGCCTGCACGTTCAGAGCTGTGTGCTCAGCGCGCGCAGTGCCTGCGCGGTGAAGTCGTCCGCCGGGAAAAAGGTTTCCATGGCCAGCTCTTGCAGTGTCACGTCCACCGGTGTGCCGAAGATGGTGGTGGTGCTGATGAAGCTCAACACACCGTTCGGGGTGCTGAAGCGAAACGGCATGACCACGCCCAGGTGTTCGCCGTCCAGGTGCAGGTCGCCCGCGCCCTTGACCTGCGGATAGGCGCGCAGTTCCTCCAGCAGCGCCACCAGCACCGGGTCCGCGGTGGCCGCAATCTGCTGGCGCAGGCGCTCGAACAGGTGGTTGCGCCACTGCACGAGGTTGACGATCTTGCTGGCCAGGCCGCGTGGGTGCAGGCTCAGGCGCAGTACATTGATGGGTCCCTGTAGCAACTTAGGGTCCGCGCCCGCCAGCAGGTGCGGCACCATGCGGTTGGCCGCCACCAGGTTCCAGTGCCGGTCAAGGGCCAGGGCAGGGTAGGGCTCGTGGCTTTTGAGGATCAGCTCGACCGCCTGCCGCGCAGAAGCCAGCGCCGGGTCGTCCAGAGTCCGCTCGCGGTACATGGGTGCGTAACCGGCCGCGACCAGCAGGGTGTTGCGCTCACGCAGCGGGATGTTGAGGCGCTCCGACAGGCGCAGCACCATCTCGCGGCTTGGCACCGAGCGCCCGGTCTCGACAAAGCTCAGGTGGCGGGTGGAAATGTCAGCCTCGCTGGCGAGGTCCAGCTGGCTCAGGCGCCGGTGCTGGCGCCAGTGGCGCAGGTGCTCGCCAAAGGGTTGTGGGCTGGCGTGCGACGGCCGGGCGGGGGGATGAAGGCTTGCATTCATGGCGTCATCGTAAATCCAGCGCGGCCATGGCGCCATTACCTGCGGGGTTATCGACCGGCTGCAGCCCTGCGGGAATGATTGCCCCCATAGCCGCAACGATGGATAGCCGCTGCGGCATCCCCTCCCCGCTATCCCATTTCAAGGAGCCTGCCATGTCAGTCATGAATTCATTGTCTTCCCTTGCCGCCTCTCCCCTGTTCCTGCGCCGCGTGTTGTGGCTGGACGCCACCACAGGTGGCGTCACCGGTCTGCTGCAGTTGCTGCTGGCCGATCAGCTGGCTGCCGTGCTGGGTCTGCCCGTGAGCTTGCTGGTGGCCTCGGGTTGGGTCATTTTCGGCTACGTTGCGCTGATTGCGTTCATCGCGACCCGTCCATTCATTGCGCACGCGGGGGTCTGGCTGCTGATTGCGGCCAACGGCCTGTGGGTGCTGGGCTGCCTGGTGCTGCTGTTTGGCGGCATGGTTGCACCGACGCTCCTCGGCAAGGGCTTCATTGCGGTGCAGGCGGTGGTTGTGGGGCTGCTGGCCGAGCTGCAGTGGGTCGGCCTGCGCAGGGCCGCGGCGCGACCGGCCTGGTAAGGCACGCAAGGCCGGCCGCTGGGGCGTTTCTTGTATGCTGTGTGATCTGGCGCCCGGCCTGGGCCGCCAGATTGACTCCCTTCTTCCCAAGAAAGCCTTTTCCATGACACGCGTTTTCAATTTCAGCGCCGGCCCGGCGACCCTCCCCGAACCCGTGCTGCGCCAGGCCGCCGCCGAAATGCTCGATTGGAACGGTTCCGGCATGTCGGTGATGGAAATGAGCCACCGCGGCAAGGAGTTCATTTCCATCCACGCGCAGGCCGAAGCCGACCTGCGCGAGTTGCTGTCCGTTCCGGCCAACTACAAGGTGCTGTTTTTGCAGGGTGGCGGGCTGGGGCAAAACGCCATCGTGCCTATGAACCTTCTGCGCGGCCATGCCGGCGCGGACTTTATCAACACCGGTGAGTGGATGAAAAAAACCATCAAGGAAGCAAAAAACTACTGCAAGGTCAACGTCGCCGCCACCTCGGAAGCCAACGGTTTTACCAGCGTGCCGAAGTTCGAGACCTGGAAGCTGGACCCCGATGCGGCCTATGTGCACATCTGCTCCAATGAAACCATAGGCGGCGTCGAATACCACTGGACACCCGATACCGGCGTCGTGCCTCTGGTGGCTGACATGTCGTCCAACATCCTGTCGCGCCCTGTGGATGTCAGCCGCTACGGACTGATTTACGCCGGCGCCCAGAAAAACATCGGCCCCTCGGGCCTGACGCTGGTGATTGTTCGCGACGACCTGATCGGCCAGGCCATCCCGCACACCCCCTTTGTTTTTGACTACAAGCAGCAGGCCGACAACGACTCGATGTACAACACGCCGCCGACCTACGCGATTTACATCGCCGGCCTGGTGTTCAAGCACATTCTGGCGCTGGGTGGTCTCAAGGCCATGGAAGTACGCAACCGGGCCAAGGCCGCGCTGCTGTACGACTACCTGGACGCTACCTCGTTTTACAGCAACCCGATTGCCCGTGAAGACCGCTCGCTGATGAACGTGCCGTTCAAGCTGAAGGACGAATCGCTGGATGAAGCTTTTTTAAAGGGTGCTCAGGCGCGCGGCATGTTTCAGCTCAAGGGCCACCGCTCGGTGGGCGGCATGCGCGCGTCGATCTACAACGCCATGCCGGTCGAGGGGGTGCAGGCCCTGGTGGGCTACATGAAAGAGTTTGAGGCCAGCCATGGCTGAGCCCGGCTTGCCGGCGCAGCGCTTTGAAATTCTGGTGCTCAATCAGATCTCTGCCAACGGCCTCAAGCGCCTGCCGGCGGGGCGCTACAGCACCGGCAAGGACCTCGCCCGTCCGGACGCCGTGCTGGTGCGGTCAGCCGACCTGCATGCGCTGGCGATTGCAGACAGCGTGCAGGCCATCGCCCGCGCCGGCGCCGGCACCAACAACATTCCGGTGGCGGCGATGAGCGCGCGCGGCGTGCCGGTGTTTAATGCGCCGGGCGCCAACGCCAACGCCGTCAAGGAGCTGGTGCTCACCGGCATGCTGCTGGCCGCGCGCAACATCGCGCCAGCGCTGCGGTTTGTCGGCGGCCTGGACCCCGCCATGGCCGACATGGACAAGGCGGTTGAGGACGGCAAGAAGAACTTCGCCGGTTTCGAGCTGGCCGGCCATACCCTGGGCGTGGTCGGGCTGGGCCGGGTCGGCTGTCTGGTGGCCGATGCGGCCATCAAGCTGGGCATGCAGGTGCTGGGCTACGACCCGGACATCACCGTGGACGCCGCCTGGAGCCTGCCGGCCCAGGTCAGAAAGGCGGCCAGCGTGGCGGACGTTCTGAAAAACGCCGACTTCGTGAGTCTGCATGTGCCCCTGGTGGCGGCCACACGCGATATGGTCAACGCCGACAACCTCAAGCTCATGCGGCCGGGCGCTGTGCTGCTCAATTTCTCGCGCGAAGGTGTGGTGAGCGAAAGCGCCGTGCTGGCGGCGTTGGATGCGAAACAGCTGCGTGCCTACGTCTGCGACTTTCCGTCGCCGGCGCTGAACCACCACGCGGGCGTGATTGCCCTTCCGCACCTGGGTGCCTCCACCCGCGAGGCCGAGGAAAACTGCGCCATCATGGTCGCCGAGCAATTGCGCGACTACCTGGAGCACGGCAATGTGGTCAATGCGGTCAACTTTCCGGCCGTGGTGATGGCGCGCGAGTCGGCGCACCGGGTGGCGATCGCCAATGCCAATGTGCCCAACATGCTGGGGCAGATCTCCACCGCCATGGCCCAGGCCGGCCTGAACATCCACAACATGGTCAACAAGTCGCGCGGCGACATGGCCTACACGCTGGTCGATGTGGAGAGCCCGGTCAGCGAAGCCGTGCTGGACCAGCTGCGCGCCATCGACGGCGTGCTGGCCGTGCGTTATCTGCCCGATTCCGGGTTTTAGCCTGCGGGCGGACTGCTTCGGTTGTCAAGTCCTACAGACATTGCTGTGAAGGCTTGTAGGATGTTGCAATAGCATCAATCCACAAGAGATAGGAGTTCGCCATGGCCCACGCGTTTGCCAGCACCCTGAAAACCTTTAAAACCGCCTCGGGTAAAACCGGCAAGTTTCACTCCTTGCCGGCCCTGGCCAAACAGTTCCCCAAAGTGTCCCGCCTGCCGGTGTCCATGCGCATCGTGCTGGAGTCGGTGCTGCGCAACTGCGACGGCAAGAAGGTCAATGCCGACCATGTGCGGCAACTGGCCAACTGGGTCCCCAACGCCGATCGCACCGAAGAAATCCCGTTTGTCGTCTCGCGCGTGGTGCTGCAGGACTTCACCGGCGTGCCGTTGCTGGCCGACCTGGCCGCGATGCGTTCGGTGGCCGTCAAACTCGGCAAAAACCCCAAGCGCATCGAGCCGCTGGTGCCGGTGGACCTGGTAGTAGACCACTCCATCATGGTGGACTACTACGGCAAGAAAAACTCGCTGGACCTGAACATGAAGCTGGAGTTCCAGCGCAACCGCGAGCGCTACGAGTTCATGAAATGGGGCATGCACGCCTTCGACACCTTTCGCGTCGTGCCGCCGGGCTTCGGAATTGTCCACCAGGTCAACCTGGAGTATTTAGCCCGTGGGGTGCACAAGACGGACGGCGGTATGTATTACCCCGACACCCTGGTCGGCACCGACAGCCACACCACCATGATCAACGGCATTGGCGTAGTCGGCTGGGGCGTGGGCGGCATCGAGGCCGAGGCCGCCATGCTGGGCCAGCCGGTCTACATGCTCATGCCCGATGTGGTCGGTTTCGAGTTGACGGGCCGCCTGCGCGAAGGCGTGACCGCCACCGACCTGGTGCTGCGCGTCACCGAACAGTTGCGCAAGGAAAAAGTGGTCGGCAAGTTTGTCGAGTTTTTTGGCGAAGGCACACGCACGCTGGCCCTGCCGGACCGTGCGACGATTGCCAACATGGCGCCCGAATACGGCGCGACCATGGGCTTTTTTCCGGTTGATGAAAAAACCATCGAGTACTTCACTGGCACCGGCCGCACCAAGGGTGAGATCGAGGCTTTTGAAGCCTACTTCCGCGCGCAGGGCCTGTTTGGCGTGGCCAAGGCCGGTGAGATTGATTATTCGCAGGTGGTCCAGCTTGATTTGGGCGATGTGACGCCCAGCCTGGCTGGCCCCAAGCGACCGCAGGACCGCATCGAGCTGGGCCAGGTGGCCAGCCAGTTCGCCTCGCTGTTCAGCAAGCCCAACGCGGAAAACGGCTTCAACCAGCCGGCGGCCACGCTGCGCACGCGCCACCTGCTGCAGTGCAACGACCCCGGTACCGCTGATACCTCGCCCGGTGCGCCTCCCGTACCGGCCGGCGCGCCGCGCATGGAGATGGAAATGGAGGGCAACCGCCCGACATTGGCCACAGCCCATGCCGATGTGCTGACGCCTGCACCCGGGACCAGGGCAGGCGGCATCAGCATCGGCAACGGCGATGTGCTGATCGCGGCGATCACCAGTTGCACCAACACCTCCAACCCCAGCGTTCTGCTGGCGGCCGGCCTGCTTGCCAAAAAAGCCGTGGAAGCCGGCCTGAAGGTACAGCCGCACATCAAGACCTCGCTGGCGCCGGGCTCGCGCATCGTCACCGAGTACCTCACCCAGACCGGCCTGTTGCCCTACCTGGAGAAACTCGGCTTTGCGCTGGCCGGTTACGGCTGCACCACCTGCATCGGCAATTCCGGCGACCTGACGCCGGAGATCAACGAGGCCATCGCTGGCAGCGACCTGGTCTGCGCGGCCGTGCTGTCGGGCAACCGTAATTTCGAGGCGCGCATTCATCCCAACTTGAAGGCCAACTTCCTGGCCAGCCCGCCGCTGGTGGTGGCTTATGCCATTGCCGGTACCGTGCTGCGTGATCTGATGACCGAGCCGGTCGGCAAGGGCAAAGGCGGCAAAGACGTTTACCTTGGCGACATCTGGCCGACAAGCGACGAGATCTACAAACTCATGAAGTTCGCCATGAATGGCAAGGCCTTCCGCGAGAACTACGCCAAGGTCAAGAGCGAACCCGGCAAGCTCTGGGAAAACATCAAGGGCGTCGCAGGCACCAGCTACACCTGGCCCAAAAGCACCTACATTGCCGAGCCGCCTTTCTTCAATGATTTTGCTATGGAAACCATAGCCGACAGACCTCGCCAGAAGGGGGCTGCAGGCCAGAATAATGCTGCAGCCGTGAAGGGGGCGCGCATCATGGCGCTGTTCGGCGACTCGATCACCACCGACCATATTTCGCCGGCCGGATCGATCAAACGCAGCTCGCCCGCGGGGCAGTGGCTACTGGCGCACGGCGTGCAGAAGGCCGACTTCAACAGCTACGGCGCGCGTCGCGGCAACCATGAGGTGATGATGCGCGGCACCTTCGCCAATGTGCGCATCAAGAACCTGATGATCCCGGCTGGCCCCGACGGCTCGCGCGAAGAGGGGGGCGTCACGCTGTTCCAGCCTGGCGGCGAAAAAATGTTCATCTACGACGCCGCCATGTGCTACCTGGCGAAAAGCACCGCTACGGTGGTGTTTGCCGGTGAAGAATACGGCACCGGCTCCTCCCGCGACTGGGCGGCCAAGGGCACGCAGTTGCTGGGCATCAAGGCCGTGGTGGCGCGCAGCTTCGAGCGCATCCACCGCAGCAACCTGGTCGGCATGGGCGTGTTGCCGCTGCAGTTCAAGCCCGGCGACTCCTGGCAGACACTGGGCTTGAGTGGCAACGAGGTGATTGACGTAGTGCCCGACCCCGATCTCAAGCCGCAAAGCGAAGCGACGCTGACGGTGACCCGCGCAGACGGTACGCAGAAAAAGCTGCAGCTGATCCTGCGCATTGACACACCTATCGAGGTGGACTACTACCGCCATGGTGGCATCCTGCCTTTTGTGCTCAGGCAGCTGCTGGCTGCATGACCCAGCAGGCGCTGATCGCCGGCGGCGGCATAGGCGGTCTGGCGGCCGCGCTGGCCACAGCGCGCGCCGGCTGGGGCGTGCGGCTGTACGAACGTGCGCCTTTTTTTAGCGAAGTCGGCGCCGGCATCCAGCTCGGCCCCAATGTCGTCAGGGTGCTGCATGACTGGGGGCTGGCCAACGGTCTGGCCCGCGTGGCCGCATTCCCGCGGCAACTCACGGTACGCAGCGCGACCTCGGGCGACACGCTGGGCCGGCTGCGGCTGGGCGAGACCATGGCCAAGCGTTATGGCGCCCCGTATGCCACGGTGCACCGGGCCGACCTGCATGCCCTGTTGCTCGATGCGGTGCGGCAAGCCGGCGTCACGCTCAGGCTGAACCACACCCTGAGCCGGTTTTCACAGGATGCGAACGCTGTGACGGTGCAAAGTGGCGACGACCCCCCCGTGGAGGCTGAAGTGCTGGTGGGTGCCGACGGTTTGTGGAGCCCGGTGCGTCAGTGGCTGCTGGGTGACGGGCCACCCCGCAGTACCGGCCACCTCGCCTACCGCGCGCTGGTGCGGCAGGCCGAGCTGCCGCAAGCGCTGCGCTCCACCGATGTGAGCGCCTGGCTGGGTCCACGCCTGCATGTGGTTCAGTACCCGGTGCACGGTGGCGAGTGGCTCAACGTCGTGGCCATCGTGCACGGCGAGGCTCCCGGCGATCTGGACAACTGGGACCGCGGCACCGAAGCGCAGGACCTTCTTGCGGCGCTGTCGGGCGCCTGCGTGCCGCTGCAAAACCTGGTGCGTGCGGTTCCTGCCTGGCGCCTGTGGGCGCTGTGCGACCGACCGCCCATGCAGGGGGCGTACCAGCACGCGCTGGGCCGCGTGGCCCTGCTCGGCGACGCGGCGCATCCGATGCGCCCTTACCTGGCCCAAGGGGCGGGCATGGCCATTGAAGACGCCGCTGAACTCGGCCGCGTGCTGGCGCAGGCGCTGGACCCCGCGCTGGATGTGCCGACCATGCTGAACCGCTACGCGCTGAACCGCTGGCAGCGCAATGCGCGGGTACAGGCGAGGGCCATCCGAAATGGGCAGATTTTTCATGCGGACGGGGTGGTGCGGTGGGGCCGGGATCTCTCGATGAGACTGCTCGGTGAACGCTTGCTCGATATGCCCTGGCTGTATGGCGGCCCTTGATTTGCTATTGAATTAATAGAGAAAATCTTCGTCGAGTTGTCATCCCGGACTTGATCCGGGATCCATAGCTGCCAACTACCGAAGGTGTTTTGGCGTAAGTGGTCTGCCAGCAAGCCGGGGTTTGCCCGGCGGCAACTCACTTTCGTTTTGCGTCGCCAAAAAGAAAGTAAGCAAAGAAAAAGGCGACCCGATGGTCTGGGTCCCTTCGCTTCGCTGCGGGCAGCCTGCGGTGCTCACCGAAAACGGGGTCGAGCTCGAACTCGGCTTCGCCTCAAACAATCGCTCGTCCTGACCCACTGTCGGCTGCGCTCCTCGGCCCAGCCCGACGGGTGGGGGTGACGAATTCGGATTCGGATTCGGAAAGACGATGACCCGCTTTGCGCGTCATCGTCAGAGTGCATGCGCCGATCAAGTTGACCATCTGGGCCGGTCATTGATGACCATAAAGAAGGACATTTCTGGTGTTGCCCAAAATGTTTATACGGGGTTTGAGTACGCAGCAGACTTTGGGCTGATGGTTAGAAAATTCCGCTTTGCTGCGAAAGCGGAATTTGCTAAACGGTGAAAGCAGTCGTTCGGCACATCGTCCCAGGATCAGGTTTAACGTCAGAGTCAAGCCGGCCCAAAGCGGGGCGGCGACTGCGTGCTAGCGTAGCGTAGGCACGAAGGCGCTGCCACGATTTGGGCTCGGCTTGAACGAATGGTTAGGCAATGGCAGCCAGTTAAGGCAGCGGACCAATCTTGGAAAGCCATGACGCTTTTGCCTGGATCGCAGTCCAAACCGCGTTGATGCCGAACAGAGCAATGAGCAAACCCGCTCCAATGCGGAAAAATGGATCAACAACTCC
>NZ_JBDNGU010000189.1:0-2818 GCF_041689105.1 Polaromonas sp.
GAGGCGATGGACTGGAGCGAGTCAATCCGTGCAATCTGGGTGCCGGCATTGACGTAAACCACCGTGCCCGCGAACATGCCCATCTGACTGACCCAGAAATAAGTCCAGGTCCGGATGCGGGTCAGGCCCATGAGCAGGTTCAGCGCAAAAAACGGCACCGCCGGAATGAGGCGCAGAGTGAAGAGGTAAAAAGCGCCTTCCTTCTCCATGCCCTTGTTAATGCCATCCAGCCGCTTGCCAAACCGTGCCTGTATGCTGTCACGCAGCAGGTAACGGGCAGCCAGCATGGCCAGCGTTGCGCCCAGGGTTGACGCAAACGACACCACCACCGTGCCCAGCACCAGGCCAAAAGAGGCGCCGGCCGCCAGCGTCATGATCGCTGCACCCGGCAGGGACAGGGCGGTAACAGCCACGTAGGCCGCAAAAAACACCAGCACAACCTGCACCGGCTTCTCGGCAAACAGCGCCTGGAAAGACGACTGGCTGTCCTTGAGGAAGGTGAGGCTGAAATAACGCCCCAAATCCAGGACAAAAAAGGCAGCGATACCCGCCAGCAGCAGCACGGCAATGAAAAGTTTGCGTGAATTCACGGCCGTCCTTTGTGGTTTGTTCTATGAAGTAAGTCGGGCGAAATCGCTGATTCTTACAAAACCGCGCGTTGGGGGTGTAAGAAAATCTCCCCGCCAGCGACCAATGATAAAAATGGGTTTAACCCGAGGCTAACACTGCATCCTGCAAACTCGCTCAAAATCGGCGTCTGAACCGGGCCCACCCTATCCACAAGGAATCCACAAGCATGACCCAGGCACTGGTAGGCATCATCGGAGGCAGCGGCCTCTACCAGATGGACGCGTTGCAGGACGCGCAGGAGCACGTGATGGACACGCCCTTCGGCGCACCCTCCGACGTGCTGGTGACGGGCAAAGTCCACGGCGTGCCCGCCGTGTTTCTGGCCCGCCATGCGCGCGGCCACCGGCTGCTGCCTTTTGAAGTGCCCTACCGCGCCAACATCCATGCCATGAAGCAGCTGGGCGTGCGTTACCTGCTGTCGGTCTCGGCCGTGGGTTCGCTGCGCGAGGATTTCAAGCCGCTGGACATGGTGCTGCCGGATCAGTTCATCGACCTGACCAAACGCCGCGAGAGCACTTTTTTTGGGCGCGGCGCGGTTGCCCATGTGTCCATGGCGCAGCCGGTGTGCCCGGCCACCGCCGCGGTACTGGCACGTGCCGTGCGCAGCGTGCTGGCCGCCGATGCCTCCAGTCACGGCGTCACCCTGCATGAAAGCGGCACCTACGTCTGCATTGAAGGCCCGCAGTTTTCCAGCACAGCCGAATCCCATTGGTACCGCAGCATGGGTGCTGGCGTGATCGGCATGACCAACATGCCCGAGGCCAAGCTCGCCCGCGAGGCTCAGATCGCCTACACCACGCTGGCCATGGTGACCGACTTCGACTGCTGGCATCCGCGTGAAGCCCACGTCAACGCCAGCATGGCGCTTGCCAACCTGCTGAAAAACGCTGGCCGCGCGCAACAGGTGGTGGCCCAGGCCATTGCCTTGCTGGGTGCCGAACAACCCGCCAGCGAAGCCCATACCGCACTACAAAACGCGCTGGTCACCCAGCCTGACGCCATGGCACCAGACGTGCATGCGCGGCTGGCCGTACTGCTCACCTAAACCTTTCCAGGAAAACAAACCCATGCATGACACGCTTCCCCTGCTGAAAAAAATCCGGTTTCCGGCCATCAACCGGACCCGCCTGGACACACTGCAGGTCAACCTCGGCTACAAATGCAACCAGAGCTGTGTGCACTGCCATGTGAATGCCGGACCAAACCGCACCGAGATGATGGACGCGGACACCCTGGCGCTGATCCCCCAGGTACTGGCGGCACGCAGTCTGGGCACGCTGGACCTGACCGGCGGCGCCCCGGAATTGCATGAGGGCTTTAAGGGCCTGGTGCGCGCCGCGCGCGCGCAGGGGGTGCGCGTGATTGACCGCTGCAACCTCACCATCCTGTTCGAACCCGGGCAAGAGGACCTGGCCGAATTTCTGGCCGGGCAGCGCGTGGACATCGTGGCCTCCATGCCCTGTTATTCAGCCGCCAATGTAGACAAGCAGCGCGGCGAGGGCGTATTTGACATCAGCATCGCGGCCCTGCAAAAACTCAACCAGCTCGGTTATGGGCAAAGCGGTTCGGGCCTGTCGCTGAACCTGGTCTATAACCCCCAGGGCGCGTCCCTGCCGCCGGATCAGCAGGCGCTGCAGGCCGATTACAAGCGTGAGCTGCTGGCGCATTTCGGCATTGTTTTTAACGAGCTGTATGCGGTGACCAACATGCCGATCCAGCGCTTCGGCTCGACACTGGTGTCCAAGGGCACGTTTGACAGCTATATGGATTTACTCAAAAACAACTTTCAGAAGCAAAACCTGGCCGGCGTCATGTGCCGCAACATGGTCAGCGTGGACTGGCAGGGCTGGCTCTCCGACTGCGACTTCAACCAGCAACTCGGCGTGCCTCTGGGCACCTCCGGGGTGCAGCGGCATCTGCGCGACCTGCTCAAGACCAGCCTGGACGAGCAGGCCATCCGCGTGGCGGGCCACTGCTACGGCTGCACCGCTGGCCAGGGCAGCAGCTGCGGCGGCGCGCTGGAACACTGAACACTGAGCACATGCCAGCGGCCAGGCAATGACCACCCCCACCCTGAGCATCGTGATGCCCGTGCTCAATGAAGCATCAGGCCTGGGTGCGGCGCTGCGCGCGCTGGCGCCATTCACAGCGCGCGGCGTGCAGCTCATCGTCGCCGATGGCGGCAGCA
>NZ_JBDNGU010000190.1:0-30199 GCF_041689105.1 Polaromonas sp.
CGTCCATGAAGGTGCAAAGTGGGCGAAGAAGCCCGGCAATGCGGCTCTCAGAGCCGCAAATCTGGTCCAACTCGGGCAAAAATCTTCAATCGATGGGCCATACCGAAAAGTGCCGTTTCAAAAACGGGGCTTATTCAGCGTTGCCCTAAGTTGCAGGTGAACTGCGCAATGAAGCGGTAGCCCACGACGTCATCTTCAAGCGTCGGCCGCACGAGCGCTTCGAGCGTCTTGCTCATCCCATTTGTAAAAGCTTCCATCACTTCGGTGCAGTTGTACGCTCTATACCAGTTCGAACCAGTTTTTGATATCTGAACTGCCTGTCTAAGGCGCCATGAACCCCTGAAACAAGGAGCCTCAAGGCCATGACATATTTGACGCTTAACTGTGAAACTCGTGTGCGTTTAACTTTGTTCGGATTCTCTAAAGATTGTTGATTTTTTGGAAAATCGTTTGCGCTTAACTATGGTGATGACCACCGGGCCGGGGCGGTGAGCCGCCGCCGACCAGTGCCACAGCACTGGCGGTGTGGTGCGGCGAGCAGGTCGGTCGCTGGGCCCATCTGTCCACTGAAAAGCGGCCGCCCAGCGAGGCAATCGCCGCGCTTTGCAGTGCTTCGTCGGTGCTCATGGCGGGCAGCAGGCCGGCAAAACGCTGGGCCAGCATGGACTTGCCAGAGCCCGGTGGGCCGACCATCAACAGGCTATGGCCACCTGCGGCCGCAATCTCCAGTGCCCTTTTTGCCGCCACCTGGCCTTTGACATCCGCCAAGTCGGGGTAGGACGCGGGCTGCTGAACCGCGCTGGCTTCGACACGGGCCCAGCCGGCCGAGTTTTCGGCAATCGCATCGCCGGGCAAAAATTGCCTGACCACATCCAGCAGGTGGCGCGCGCTGTACACCTCGGCTTCTGGCACCAGTGCGGCCTCCTGCGCACTGCCCTCGGGCAGCACCAGCCGGGGCCGGGGCTGGTCAGCGTGCTGGACCGGCAGCGCCAAGCTCATGGCCAGTGCGCCGCGGACGGGACGCAATTCGCCACCCAGTGACAGCTCGCCGGCAAATTCGTAACCTTCCAGTTTGCGTGTCTCTATCTGTCCGCTGGCGGCCAGAATGCCCAGTGCAATCGGCAAATCGAAGCGGCCCGAGTCTTTGGGCAGGTCAGCGGGCGCCAGATTGACCGTGATCCGCTTGTTGCTGGGAAACTCCAGCCCGGTGTTCTGGATGGCCGAGCGAACCCGCTCGCGTGCCTCCTTGACCTCAGTTTCTGCCAGGCCCACCAGCGTGAAGCTCGGCAGCCCGTTGGCCAGATGCACTTCGACACACACCGGATGGGCCTGCATGCCCAGCAGGGCACGGCTTTGCACTAAAGACAGGCTCATGGTCCGATTTCTCCCTGTTATGCACCAAAAATGCGCAATCGCATGCGCACCAAAAAAGTGCAGATCTTGTACTTATTTCAGTTCACTGTAACGCGGAACGCCATCTGGGCGACGACACACAAGCCAAAAGCCTACAGACTTTGGCACGCTCCGTGCTAAAGGAAACCCGTATTCAAGAAAAATGACCTTTTAACTTATCACTTACCTTCTGGAGCCATCGATGAAATTTAAAGCCACCCACATCGCCGTCGCAGCAGCTTTCCTGGCCGCAGGCAGTGCGTTTGCCCAGGCTGCCGCACCGGCGCCTGAGTCCACCGTGTCTTACAACATCGGTGCCACGACGGATTACCGCTATCGCGGCATCTCGCAGACTGGCAAGAAGCCTGCGATCAATGGCGGGATTGACTATGCACACAGCAACGGCTTCTACCTGGGCACTTGGGCTTCGACCATCACCTGGCTGAAAGACTCCACCGCCAACCCCAACACCACCAAGGGCCCGATCGAAATCGACTTGTACGGCGGCTACAAGGGTTCCCTGGCTGAAGGCGTGGGTTATGACGTCGGCGGTCTGTATTACTGGTACGCGGGCAACAACATGACAAAGACGGCTGGTCAAGTCAGCCCCAACACCTTCGAGCTGTACGGCGCAGTGACCGTGGGTATCGTTACGGCGAAGTACTCGCACGCCACGACCAACCTGTTTGGTACGGCCAACAGCAAAAACAGCGGCTACCTCGACCTCAGCGCCAACTTTGACCTCGGCTCCGGCTGGTCCATCGTGCCGCACGTCGGCGCGCAGAAAATCAAGAATGGCAACTCCTACACGGACTACTCGGTGGCCGTCAACAAGGACATCGACGGTCTGGTGGTGAGCCTCGCAGTGGTAGGCACCAACGGCCTGGGCGGCCCCTACACCCTGCCTGGTTCGGGCACGCGTGACCTTGCCAAGGATGGCCTGGTCCTGTCCGTCAAGAAAAGTTTCTGAAATAAAACGGCATCACGCCAAGGCGAAGGAGAACACATGAAACTAGTAACGGCCATCATCAAACCGTTCAAGCTGGACGAAGTCCGCGAGGCGCTGTCCGGCATTGGCGTGCAGGGCATCACCGTGACCGAAGTCAAGGGCTTCGGCCGCCAGAAGGGTCACACCGAGCTGTACCGCGGCGCTGAGTACGTGGTGGACTTTCTGCCCAAGGTCAAGATCGAGGCTGCGGTGTCCGACGAACTCGTTGACCGCGTCATCGAAGCCGTCGAGGGCGCTGCCCGCACCGGCAAGATCGGTGACGGCAAGGTCTTCGTCTACAACCTGGAGCAGGTTGTGCGCATCCGCACCGGTGAAACCGGCAAGGAAGCGCTGTAAGCGCTCCCCCCTAAAAAGAGAACACTGACATGAAAAAACTACTTCTTTCCCTCGCATTGGGGTTAAGTCTGCTGACATCCGGCGTGGCGGTTATTGCCCAGACGCCAGCGCCTGCCGCGTCTGAAGCTACCGCACCTGCTGCTGCGGCTCCCGCCGAGGCGGCGGCACCGGCGGCCGCAGAGGCTCCGAAAGTGGAGGCTGTTGTCAACAAGGGCGATACCGCCTGGATGCTGACCGCCACCATGCTGGTCATCCTGATGACCATTCCTGGTCTGGCACTGTTTTACGGTGGCCTGGCCCGCTCGAAGAACATGCTTTCCGTGCTCATGCAGGTCTTCGTGATCTTTTCCTTGATCACGCTGCTGTGGGCCATCTACGGCTACAGCCTGGCTTTTGGCGGTGGCGGCTCTTTCATCGGAACCTTCGACAAGATCTTCCTCAAGGGCGTAACTGTGGACTCGGTGGCTGACACCTTCAGCGCCGGCTTCAAGATCCCCGAGTTTGTGTTCATTGCCTTCCAGGCGACGTTTGCCGCGATCACTTGCGGCCTGATCGTCGGATCGTTTGCCGAGCGCATGAAATTCTCGGCTGTGCTGATGTTTGCGGTGCTCTGGTTCACTTTCAGCTACCTGCCCGTTGCCCATATGGTCTGGTTTTCTGAAGGATATCTGTTCAAGATGGGTGCGCTCGACTTTGCAGGCGGTACGGTGGTGCACATCAATGCTGGTATTGCCGGCCTGGTGGGCGCCTACATGGTTGGCAAACGTGTGGGTTACGGCAAGGAAGCCATGACCCCTCACAGCCTGACATTGACCATGGTCGGTGCTTCATTGCTGTGGGTGGGCTGGTTCGGCTTCAACGCCGGTTCCGCACTCGAAGCCAATGGCACGGCTGCGCTGGCCTTTATCAACACCATCCTCGCGACTGCTGCGGCGACCCTGTCCTGGATTGCCGGCGAATCGCTGTCCAAAGGCAAGGGCTCCATGCTGGGTGCTGCGTCCGGTGCGGTGGCAGGTCTGGTAGCAGTGACACCGGCCGCTGGCTCCATCGGTCCGATGGGCGCGATTGTGCTCGGCCTGATGGCTGGCCTGATTTGCCTGTGGGGCGTCAACGGCCTGAAGAAAATGCTGGGTGCCGACGATGCGTTTGACGTGTTCGGCGTGCACGGCGTGGGTGGCATTCTCGGTGCCCTCATGACGGGCGTGCTGACTGCGCCCAGCCTGGGTGGAACCGGCGCGGCAGAGTTCGCCATCGGCGCCCAGGTGTTCACACAGTTCAAGGCTGTGCTGGTCACCGTCGTCATTTCGGGCGTGGTTTCCTTCATCGCCTACAAGGTGGTGGACCTGACCATTGGTCTGCGCGTCAATGAAGAAGACGAGCGCGAAGGCCTGGACATCACCTCCCACGGCGAAACTGCCTACAACCGTTAAACGGCAAACCGTACACGCCGCAGCTGCCTGGCATTTGCCTGACAGTTGCGGCAGGATTGAAATAGCGAGAGTCTCCTTTGGATGTTTGGCCCGCAAGAACTTCGGTTCCTGCGGGCCATTTTTTTTGACTTTCGCTGGTGCCGGTCAGTAAGCGAAGGCGAAAAAGCATCTTTTCAAGCAGGAGCCGCGGATCCGGCTTTGCCGGTCCGCAGGCGTAGCGCCCCCTAGCAGGGGGGCAGAGAGCCACGCGCAGCGAGCGAACGTGGGGGCAGTAGTTTGAGATGCACAATGGCGCAATGAGCCCTTCCATCACATTGACTGGCACCGGCCTGCGCTGCGAGATCAAGCCCGAACTCGGCGGTTGCATTGCTGGCCTGTGGCTGGGCGACATTCCCGTGCTGCGCTCCACACCTGCCAGTGCGCTGCGGTCGGTGCGCCTGGCCGGTTGTTACCCGCTGGTGCCGTTTTCCAACCGAGTCGGCCACGCCACCCTGAATTGGCAGGGCACCAGCCACCCGCTGGTGCAAAACAACGAGCCCGAGCTGCATGCCCTCCACGGCACTGGCTGGCAGCGGCCCTGGCAGGTGCTGGACCAGAGCGAGCAGTTGTTGATGCTGGCCTGCGAACACCGCCCCGATGCGTCCTGGCCGTTTGCCTTTGACGCCTCCCAAACCCTGCGTATCAACGGCAACACGCTGGAGCTGACCCTGAGCATGACCAACCAGTCGGCCACCCCGGCCCCGGCTGGCATAGGCTGGCATCCCTATTTCGCCAAACGCCCCGGCAGTCACATCCACTTTGAGGCGGCAGGGTGTTGGGAGATGAGCGACGAAAAACTGCCCACCCACCGCGAGCCCTCGCGCGGGCTGGATACAGCCTGTACCCCGCTCGATGTGGACCACTGCTTTGACGGCTGGGGCGGCCTGGTGGAACTGCGCGACGAGTTGCTTCACACACGCATCACTTCCAGCCTCACCCGGCTCGTGGTTTGCACCGACAGCACGCGTGACTTTGTGGCCATCGAGCCCGTCAGCCATGTCAACAACGCCATCAACCTGCTGCAGGCCGGCGCAGGACCGGCCGATGCACTGGGCGTGCGGGTTCTGGGGCCCGGCGAGTCGATGAGCGCGCACATGGGCATCCAGGTGGAGCTTGTTCAATGAACGCGCGCTGGCAAGTCGTGGTGACGCAACCTGACGGTTTGGGCGAATCACCTTTCTGGCATCCCGACGAGCAGATGCTCTACTGGGTCGATATTCCGGGTCGACAGATTCGCCGCTGCAACGTCTTCACGGGCTCGGTCCAAAGCTGGGCCATGCCGGCGGAGCCCGGCTGTATCGCCCCGGCCCGTACGCAAGGGCAGGACAGCGGCCTGGTCATCGCCCTGCGCGACGGCATCTACCGGGCCCCCGAGTGGGGCGGCCCGCTGCAGCAACTGGTGCCCGCCACACACGACACCGTCACCACGCGGTTTAACGATGGCAAGGCTGACCCGATCGGGCGTTTCTGGGCCGGCACCATGTACGAGCCGCGCGACGCGGCCTCGGCCGAGCTTTTTTCGCTCGATGCCCGGGGTGGGCGCGCACCGGTGCTTGAACGCAAGGCGGGCGACGCCACCATCGCCAATGGCCTGGCCTGGTCGCCAGACACCACCACCGTGTACTGGACCAACACCACCGACCATGTCATCCGCGCCTGGGACTGGGACGCCGCCAGCAATCAGATGCAGCGTGGCCGCGTGTTCCGGCAATTTGCCTGCAAGCCCACAGACTGGCAGCCCGGCATGCCCGGTTACGGCGGGCGGCCCGACGGCGCGTCAGTAGACAGCCAGGGCAACTACTGGATGGCCATGTTTGAAGGCGCACGGGTGCTCAAGTTGTCGCCTGCGGGGGATATCCTGGCCGACATCGCTACCCCGGTGCGCTGCCCGACCATGGTGTGTTTCGGCGGTGACGATCTGCAGACCCTGTACCTGACCAGCGCGCGCCACGGCCGCCCGGCCGACGAGCTGGCCGCGATGCCGCATTCCGGCTGCGTGTTGGCCATGCGCGTTGACGTGCCGGGGCTGCCGGTCAACTTCTTCGTTGACTAGCAGTCAAAAAAACCGAACAGCGGCCGTTCAAAAAAATCAAACCACCTTGTGGCGGGGCGACATACCATCAGCGCCATGGATTCAGCGCTTCAATTGATCATCGGCCAGGTCCGCGCAGCGGCGGCAGCCGGCACGGCCCTGCGCATTCGCGGCGGCGGCAGCAAGGACTTTTATGGCGAAGCCACCACCGGCGAGCTGCTGGACACCCTGCCGCTGGCCGGTATCAGCAGTTACGAGCCGACCGAGCTGGTCGTGACTGTGCGCGCCGGCACACCGCTGGCCGAGCTGGAGGCCGTGCTGGCCGAACGTGGCCAGTGCCTGCCTTTCGAGCCGCCGCATTTTGGCGGCAGTGCGACCCCTGAGACCTTGGGTGAAGGATCCACATCCCGTGGCACCGCCGCCGGGAGCGCAGCGACCGTCGGTGGCATGGTCGCCGCTGGCCTGAGTGGCCCGGCGCGAGCCAGCATGGGTGCGGTGCGCGACTATGTGCTCGGCGTGACCCTGCTTAATGGCAAGGGTGAACTGCTCACTTTCGGTGGCCAAGTCATGAAAAACGTGGCCGGTTACGACGTGTCCCGCCTCATGGTCGGCGCCATGGGGACGCTGGGCGTGATCACGGAAGTCAGCCTCAAGGTGCTGCCGCTGGCGCCTGCCGAGGCGACCCTCAAATTTGAAATGAGCCAGGCCGACGCGCTGACGCAACTCAATACCTGGGGCGCTCAACCGCTGCCGCTCAATGCCAGTTGCTGGGTGGACGATGGCGGGGTACCAACCTTGTACCTGCGGCTGCGTGGTGCCGTGGCCGCCGTGGATGCCGCCTGCCGGGCACTGGGCGGTGAGCGCCAGGACAATGCAGCGACCGCGACCGACTGGGCGCTGTGCCGCGACCAGCGCCTGCCCTGGTTTCTGGAGCGCGGCGGGCGTGACCTGTGGCGCCTGTCGGTGCCGCAAACCGCGCCGGTGATGGACTTGCCGGAGCCGCCGCTGATCGAGTGGCACGGCGGTCTGCGCTGGGTACGCGCGGCGCCCGAAGAGGCCCCAGGCCTGCGTGCCGCCGCCGCAGTCGCAGGCGGCAGCGCTACGCTTTTCATGGCTGGTAGCGCTCGATCCACAAGGGTGGAAGACCGATTTGATGCCTTGAAGCCGCCGCTGGACCGGATCCACCGCCAGCTCAAAAAAGAATTCGATCCGACCGGCGTCTTCAATCGCGGCCGCCTCTACCCCGACTTCTGAGAACGTCAGTCCTGATGCAAACCAACCTCGCCCCTGAATTCAAAAACACCGCCGATGGGCAGGCCGCCGAGGCCATCCTGCGCAAGTGTGTGCATTGCGGCTTTTGCACCGCCACCTGCCCCACCTACCAGTTGCTGGGCGACGAGCTCGACGGCCCGCGCGGGCGCATCTACCTGATCAAGCAGGTGCTGGAAGGCGAAGCGCCCACACGCAAGACCCAGTTGCACCTGGACCGTTGCCTGACCTGCCGCAACTGCGAAACCACCTGCCCCAGCGGCGTGCAGTACGGGCATCTGGTGGACATAGGCCGCAAGCTGGTGGATGAACGGGTGCCACGGCCTGCCGGCGAAAAAGCCCTGCGCTGGGCACTCAAGGAAGGCCTGCCGTCGCCACTGTTTGCACCGGCCATGAAACTTGGTCAGGCGGTGCGCGGCTTGCTGCCTTCGGCGCTCAAGGCCAAGGTGCCGGCGCCGCAGCCGGGCGGCGCTTGGCCGCAGCGCGAACACCCGCGAAAGATGCTGATGCTGGCTGGCTGTGTGCAGCCGGCCATGATGCCCAACATCAACACCGCGACGGCCCGCGTGCTTGACGCAGCCGACATTCAGGCGGTGCTGGCGCCCAAGGCCGGCTGCTGCGGCGCGGTCAAGTTTCACCTGAACGACCAGGACGGCGGCAAGGCCGAGATGCGCCGCAACATCGACGCCTGGTGGCCGTACGTCGAGGCGGGTGTGGAGGCGATCATCATGAACGCCTCGGGCTGCGGCGTCACCGTCAAGGAGTACGGCTACATCCTTCAGGACGACGCGACCTACGCCGCCAAAGCCGCCCGCATCAGTGCGCTGACGTGTGATCTGAGCGAGTTGCTGCCTGACCTGGTCGAGGTTTTGCGGGAGAAAATTTCCATCAGAGCCGAAAGCGGCACCATTGCATTTCACCCGCCCTGCACCCTGCAGCACGGCCAGCAATTGCGCGGCGGTGTTGAAAAACACCTGGGTGCGCTTGGCTTCAACGTCAAGGTGACGGGCTGCGAGCCGCATTTGTGCTGCGGCTCCGCCGGCACCTATTCGGTACTGCAGCCGGAGATTGCCTACCAGCTGCGCGACCGCAAGCTGGGCCATCTCCAGGACATGGCGCCCGAGGTGATTGTGTCGGCCAACATCGGCTGCATCACGCACCTGCAAAGCGGCACCGCCACGCCGGTCAGGCACTGGGTTGAAGTGCTGGATACGGCACTGGCATCGCAGATAGCTATCAAATAAATAGCTACTTGTGCCGGATACACAAGGGCTGCCGGCCTATTCTCCTATGAATCAGGCCGCGAGCGCAGCTTCCACATCTTTCGCCAGATCAGCCGGCTTGTCCGTCGGCGCATGCCGCCGTATCACCTGGCCGTCCTTGCCGACCAGGAACTTGGTGAAGTTCCATTTGATCCCCTTGCTGCCCAGCAGCCCGGGCGCTTCAGACGACAGCCATTTGTAGAGTGGGTGCGCCGCCGGGCCGTTGACGTCAATCTTGCCCATCATCGGAAAACTCACGCCGTAGTTGACCTGGCAGAACTCGGCGATCTCGCCGTCGGCGCCCGGGTCCTGCGCGCCAAACTGGTTGCACGGAAAACCCAGCACCACCAACCCCTGGCCGGCATAGGTTTTGTGCAGCTCTTCCAGGCCGCCAAACTGTGGCGTGAAGCCGCACTGGCTGGCGGTGTTGACGATCAGCATGACCTTGCCCTTGAATTGCGACAGTGCAATGTCCTTGCCGTTGATCTGCCGGGCCTCGAAGTCGTAGATGCTGCTCATGGGGTGCTCCTGGTTGGATCTGTCACTGTACTGTAGTGAGCAACCGTAGGGGCTATTTTCTAGCCGCCAGCAAGGCGGCCAGCACGATCAGGCTGCCGCCCAGCAGAGTGCGGGGGCTGAACTCCGCTGCGCCCAGGGCCGCAGCAGACAAGCTGGCAAAGAGGATCTCGGTCAACATCACCAGCGCGGTGGTGCTGGCAGCCAGCCGCGCTGCACCATATTGCAGGGCCATGTTGCTGATCAGGAAGGCCAGTGCCAGCGCCATCGCCACAGGGAGCCAGGTTGTCGTCCAGACCGGCGCTGAAACAATGCCCCCAGCCAGACCGAGCAGCGCTGCAGCGCTGGCCAGCACGCCGCCGCCGCCGAACATGGCCAGCATGCGCGAGGCGCTGGGTGTGTATTCAAGCTTGCGCAGTAACACGTTGGTAGCTGCAAAACTCAGCCCGCCCATCAGCGCCAGCCAGTCCGCAATACCTTGTGGCACCGGCCAGGGGGAGTCCGGCGCTTTGAGCACGATGAATACACCGGCCATGGCCAGCAGTAGTCGAAGTAGCGAAGCGCGGGTTGGTTTTTCCCCGAGCATGGCCCAGGCCAGCAGCACCGACCATGCTGGCATCAGGTAAAACAGCAGCACCACGCGCACGACGTCGCCCACGGTGACGGCCCAGTTGAAGCCGACGTTGGTCAGGCCTGCGGCGACGGCCAGCCACCAGAGCTGCGGGTGCTGGGCAAAGCCACGCCAGCTGCCGGGTCGCCATGCGGCAATACAGGCCAGCGAAAAGAAGTAAATCAGGGCGGTGGACCACAGTGGGTGCAGGCCCATGGCCTGCAGTTCGCGAAACGGCCACCACGACACGCCCCACACAAAAGCATTGCAGATCAGGGCACCCACTGCCAAGCCTGTGGCGCGGGGACTCATGGGAAAGTTGCGTCAGGTGGGCGCTGAAAGTGGCCCGCGGGTACCTGAACTGTAGCGGCCCGCATCAGTGCGAGTTGTCGCTGCGGGCGATCGTCAGCAGGTGGTCTACCTGCTCTTTGTGTTTGATGCAGTTGCTTTTGTGCCAGCGCTGAATTATCCACATGAAGCCCGCCACCACCACGCCAAAGGTGGTGATCGCGCCGAAGGCCGACAGTCCCATGCCGGTGGACAGGCTGTAGCCCGCGCCCAGCGCCAGGATACAGGCCTGCTCGTTGAAGTTCTGCACCGCAATCGAACGGCCCGCGCCCATCAGGTTGTGGCCGCGGTGCTGCAGCAAGGCGTTCATGGGCACCACCAGGAACCCGCCCAGGCCGCCCAGCAGGATCAGGAAGGGCGCTGCCACCCAGACGTTGGTGATGAAGTTCATCAAGATCACCAGCACGCCCATGGCAATGCCCAGCGGCATCACCATGGTGGCGTGCTCCAGCCGCATGCGCATGGACGCGAGGATGGCGCCGAAGGCTGTACCAATCGCCACCACGCCCACCAGAGAGGACGCCTGCGTGGTGCTGTAGCCGAGCGCGGCAGCACTCCAGGCCAGCACGATGTAGCGCAGGTTGCCCGACACGCCCCAGAACAGCGTGGTGGTGGCCAGCGAAATCTGTCCCAACTTGTCGCGCCACAGCGCTGCATTGCAGTTCCAGAAATCCGGCAGCAGCTCCAGCTTGTTGCGTGGCATGGGCCGCATCTCCACGCCAGTGTGCGGGATGCGGGTGTTGAACCAGGCTGCAAGTGCGTACAGGATGATCAGCGCACAGATGGCCGCTTCCGGCGGCGTGTCAATACCTGCGTCGAAAACCGGAAAATCAAACGACAGCAGCAGGTGGGACACCGAACGCCCGACCAGTTGGCCGCCCAGCAGCACGCCGAGGATGATGGATGCGATCGTCAGACCCTCGATCCAGCCATTGGCCTTGACCAGCTGCGAGGCTGGAAGTAATTCCGTCAGGATGCCGTATTTGGCGGGCGAGTAGGCGGCCGCGCCCAGTCCGACAATCGCGTAGGCCAGCAGTGGGTGGCTGCCGAACAGCATCATCAGGCAGCCCACCACCTTGATGGCGTTGCTGACGAACATCACCTTGCCCTTGGGCTGTGCGTCGGCGAAGGCACCGACGAAAGGCGCGAGCACCACATAGAAGAGCGCGAACATGGGCACCAGCGCTGCGGGCTGCCATTTGGGTGCGCCACTTGTCCTGAGCAATTCCACGGCGGCGACGAACAGCGCGTTGTCAGCCAGCGAGCTGAAAAACTGGGCCGCCATGATGGTGTAAAAACCGCGCTTCATTAAACTGTTTTGATCACCGTTGCGAACGCCCCAGGCTGGCTGGTGCCACAAGATAAAGTAGATGTCTCCTGACGATCAAGGTTTATAGCACGCGGCAAGCTGGCAAAATCCACAAATTCGCCTTGCGTCCCATGTGTTAACCCGCGACGTGCCCCCCGTTTTTCCCTGCCGAGCAAGCCCCACCCATGCCCCGTCCCATTCTTGCCACCATTCACAGCGCTGCACTGAGCCACAACCTGGCACGCGTGCGCGCCTCAGCGCCGGATGCGCGGGTCTGGGCAGTGGTCAAGGCCGATGCCTACGGCCATGGCATCGAGCGGGCCTTTGACGGGCTGCGCGGCGCCGACGGTTTTGCGCTGCTGGACCTGGACGAGGCGAGGCGCGTGCGCGCGCTGGACTGGCGCGGCCCCATCCTGCTACTTGAAGGGTGCTTCGAATTGCGCGACCTGGAGCTTTGCTCGCGCCTGGGCCTGTGGCACACGGTGCACTGCGACGAGCAGATAACCATGCTCGCCACCCACAAGACCCAGTTGCCGCACCGGGTTTTCCTCAAGATGAACTCGGGCATGAACCGCTTGGGTTTTGCGCCCGAGCGTTACCGCGCGGCATGGACGCGCCTCAACGCCTTGCCGCAGGTGGACGAGATTTCATTGATGACGCATTTCAGCGATGCCGATGGTCCCAAAGGTATTGCGGCGCAGCTGCAGGCCTTTGAAGCTGTCACCCACGACCTGCCCGGTGAGCGCACATTGAGCAACAGTGCCGCCACCCTGCGCCACGGTGCGGCTGTCGGAGAAAAGTCCGACTGGATACGCCCCGGCATCGCGGTCTACGGCAGCTCGCCCGATTACCCGGAAAAAAGCGCCGCTGACTGGGGCTTGCATCCGACCATGACGCTGTCCTCGAGAATCATCGGCGTGCAGCAACTGGCGGTGGGCGACACCGTCGGCTACGGCTCCAGTTTCACCGCCGATGGCCCGCTGCGCCTGGGCGTGGTGGCCTGCGGTTATGCGGATGGGTATCCGCGCCACTGCACCAGCGGCACACCTGTGCTTGTCAACGGCCAGCGCGTGCGCATGGTGGGCCGGGTCAGCATGGACATGATCACGGTGGATCTGACGCCAGTGCCCGATGCCGGCATGAACAGCGAGGTGACGCTGTGGGGGCGATCAGCCAGCGGGGCCATGCTGGCCATCGATGAGATTGCGCAGGCCGCGGGTACCGTGGCGTATGAATTGATGTGCGCCGTGGCACCTCGCGTGCCGTTTGCCATCGATTGAAGGCGCCACGCCCGGTGAGCTGAATGTCACGCACCACGAGCGGTAAACGGCCTGTTGTCCTGCTCCGTCCTGGAAGCCGACCGCTTGCAAGGGTTATCGTAATTGGTCATGATGGGACGAAGGTCTCAGGCAAAGTCTGTCTTTCGGGACCTTCCTTTTCTTCTTGCGTGTCCGCGGATCCGCCAGCGGACGGCGCCTTTTGCCGCGCGCGCCTGACGGCGTTCTCGCGCTACCTCGCCGGTCTCCCCTTCCTTACTTTCCCTCACCCGCGCCCGCCAGGTCCCGGCCGCAGGCATTCCACTGGAGATTTCCCCCCATGACCCTACGCAACCAGATCCAGCTGATCACCTATCCCGACCGCATGGGGAGCAACCTCGCGGACTTGTCCCAGGTGATCGACAAGCACTTTTCGCGCGTGATAGGCGGCGTCCACATCCTGCCGCCTTACCCGTCGAACGCGGATGGTGGATTCTCCCCGCTCACCCACAAGGAAATTGATCCACGTTACGGCAGTTGGGCCGATGTTGAAAAAATCTCCGCCCGTTTCGATCTCTGCCTGGACCTCACGCTCAACCACATCTCCGACGAGTCCGAGGAGTTCAAGGACTTTGTGGCTAAGGGTTATGCCTCGGAACACGCCGACCTGTTTGTGCATGTGGACCAGATCGGTCCGATTTCCCCCGACGACATGGCGCGCATCCACATCCGCAAGGAGAAGGAGCCGTTTCGCGAAGTGACCTTTGCCGACGGAACGACCGGCCGGGTCTGGTGCACTTTCACCGAGCATCAGATCGACCTGAACTACCGCTCGCCCAAGACCTACGCACTGATGGAGGACTACATCAAGTTCCTGGCTGCGCGCGGTGTCAAGCTGTTCCGGCTGGATGCGTTCGGCTACACGACGAAGGAAATTGGTACCAGCTGCTTTCTGGTCGAACCCGACGTGTACGACATCCTCAAATGGGTTGATGACCTGGCACGCGAGCACGGCGCGGAAACCCTGCCTGAAGTGCACGATCATTCCAGTTTCCAGTACGCCATCGCCCTGCACGGCATGCACCCCTATGGTTTTGCGCTGGCGCCGCTGCTGCTGTACTCCCTGCTCGATGCGAACAGCGTGTACCTCAAGCAATGGCTGCGCATGTGTCCGCGCAACCAGCTCACCGTGCTCGACACGCACGACGGTATCTGCATTCCGGATGTGGAAGGTGTCCTGCCCAAGGCGGAGATCCAGGCGGTCATCGACAACGTCAGCCAGCGCAGTGCCGACCCCATCCTGCGCCGCTCCGCTGCCAACGTGCACAGTGTGGGCGCGATCTACCAGCTGACCTGCACTTACTACGACGCCCTCAAGCGCAATGACGATGCCTATATCGCTGCTCGTGCGATCCAGTTCTTTGCGCCGGGGATTCCGCAGGTCTACTACGTCGGCCTGCTGGCCGGCAGCAACGATGTCGAGCTGATGGAGGCCACGGGCGAGCAGCGCGACATCAACCGCCATCGCTACACGCTGGAGGAAATCGACGAGGCCGTCAAGACGCCTGTTGTGCGGCGCCTGCTCAAGCTGATGGAGTTTCGCTCAAGCTACCCTGCGTTCGATGGCGTTTTCCACCTGATGTACTCCAACGAAAGCAGCGTGGCCATGTGCTGGCGCAAGGGGGAGTTTGCCTGCGACCTGTTCGTCGACCTCAAGTTCAAGAAGTCGACCATCGGCTACACGGACGTCAAGAGCAAACGCCGGCTGACCATGCGCTGCTGAGCGCCAGGCTGCTGCGTCATGGCTGCGGGTGTCAGCGTTTGCGCAGACCCAGCACCATGACCGCGCCGACCACCAGCAGGGCGCCTGCCACCTGCACCGGTGCAATCGCCTGGCCCAGGATCAGCCAGGCCAGCACCAGCGCAAACACCGGCTCGACATTCATGATGGCGGAGTTGCCCACCACGCCAAGCTTGGGCAGCACTGTGAACATGACGGTGAAGGCCGTGCCATACAGACCGGTCAGAGCCAGCAGGCCCCACCAGCCGGGCGCGGCCTGCGGCAGGTGAAAACCCCCCTGCACAGCGACACCCACCAGCGCAAACAGGCCAACGGTACTCATGGTGGTCAGGGTGC
This sequence comes from Polaromonas sp., assembly GCF_041689105.1. Lineage (GTDB taxonomy): Bacteria > Pseudomonadota > Gammaproteobacteria > Burkholderiales > Burkholderiaceae_C > Polaromonas. The sequence continues at coordinate 14,946 of NZ_JBDNGU010000190.1, forward strand.
GCACGCGGCCGTCCACGTCGCCGGCCTCATGCTGGGTCAACACGAGTGCCACACCGAACGTGGCGGCTGCGGTCAGCGCGAACACAACGCCGGTGCCGATGCGGCCCCACTGGCCGGCCGCCCCCAGGCCGGAAGCTGCGCCAAACACGTCGAGCGCGAGCGCCAGGCCCACCAGGATCACCGGCATGGCCAGCAGCAGGGCACGTTCTGGCGAGCGCCGGTAGAGCGCCCAGTCCCACAGCGCGGTCCAGATCGGGTAGGTGTTGAAAGCCAGCAGGGCCAGAGCGACGGGCAGCCGCGCCACGGCTGAATACAGGCACAGGCTCTGCACCGCGACCAGCAGGCCGATGACCGGCAGAATACGTTTGTTCCTGGCGGTGAAGCGGATGCGCACGCGCTGCACCGCCAGCAGGACGGCCAGAACCAGCGCGGTGACGACGCTGCGAAAACCCACCGCAGTGGCCACGTCCACGCCATTGTTGAAAGCCAGCCGCGCCGCCACATGGTTGGCGCCCATCATCAATGCGATCAGCAGCAAGGTGGCGAAGGCGGTGCCGCTGATGGCTTTGCTTTTTGTCATGGGTACAAATGGTGAACGCGGGCGTGCAGGCGCGACAGGCCGAGCAGCGCGTCGGTAAAGGGCGTTGGGACCTGCGTCAGCTCGCCGATCTCCTTCACCACCGTGACCAGGGCATCCAGCTCCACCGCCTTGCCGGCTTCCACATCCTGCAGCATCGAGGTCTTGAAGGCGCCGAGCTTGAGCGTGACGGCGTGGCGGTCTTCTGGCTGCTGGTCAATCGGAATGCCGATGCATGCGCCAATTTCTTTCGCTTCGAGCATCACGCTGGAAATGAAGCTGCGCACCAGGTCGTCGCCAAGAATCAGGTCGGTGGTGGCGCCGGTGAAGGCGCTGATCGGGTTGACCGTCATGTTGCCCCAGAGCTTGTACCAGGTGTCTTTCTGGATCTGCTCGGACAGCGCGACCTCGTGGCCGGCTTTTTCCAGCAAGGCCGCCAGCGCCTGCACACGCGCGGTTTTTTCACCCGACGGCTCGCCGACGATGAGTTTGTTGCCGAAGTGGTTCTTCACAAAGCCCGGGCTGTTCAGCGAGCAGCTGGCATGCACCACGCAGCCGATGATGTGGCGCGGCGGGATGGCGTCGGCAATTGCGCCGTCCGGGTCCACGGCTTTGAGCCGCGTGCCGGCGTATTGCGCGCCAAAGCCTTCAAAAAACCACCACGGCACACCGTTCATGGCGGTCAGCACCAGGGTGTCCGGCCCAATCAACGGCGCGATGGCTCGCGCCACCTCGGCCATGGCCGGCGCCTTGACGGCAATGATGACCAGGTCCTGCATGCCGAGCGCGGCAGGGTCGCTGCTTGCCTGCACCTTCGCCGACATGAGCTCGTCACCGGTCTGCAGCCGCAGGCCGTGCTGCTGCAGGGCGACCAGCGTCGCGTCGCGCGCCACCACGCTGACCTTGCAGCCAGCCTGCGCCAGCCTGACGCCCATCCAGCCGCCTATGGCACCGGCACCGTAAATACATACATTTCTAATGATCAAATTGGCCTCCAGCCCTTTTGCAGTCTGTGTAGCATGCTCTACTTTTTATAGCTTTCATCGATCCGGTTCACCTGCCGCACCAGCGCATCGAAGACATCCTGCCCGGCGCCGAACTGGGCGTCGAACTGGAAGGAATCATGGGTGGTTTTGATGGCCACGGCCTCGGGCACGGTAATCGCCGGGCCCATGGCCGCCTGCGCCATCTGGATGTCGCAGGCGCGCTGCAGGGTCCACAGCCGCACAAAGGCCAGCGGCAGCGTCGACGCCCAGGCCAGCAGGCCGTGGTTGCGCAAAATAACCACTGGCTTGTCGCCAATGGCCTTGAGCAGACGCGGCGCCTCGTCGGCATGGATGGTGATGCCCTCGAAGTCGTGGTAGGCCACCAGGCCGTGTAGCTGCGCCGAGTAAAAGTTGTTTTGCGCCAGGCCGCCCTGCGTGCAGGCCACCGCCATGCCGGCCGTGGTGTGCGTGTGCATCACGCAATGGGCGCCAGGCAGACCGTCATGGATGGCCGCATGCACGGTGAAGCCGGCCGGGTTGACGGGCCAGGGGTTGTTGTCCAGCTTGTTGCCTTGCAGGTCAATCTTGAGCAGGTTGCTGGCCGTGACTTCGGAGTAATGCAGCCCGAACGGATTGATCAAAAACTGCTTTTGACCGCCTGTCACGCTGCCCGGCAGTCGCACGGTGATGTGGTTGTAAATCATCTCGGTCCAGCCCAGCATCGCAAAGACGCGATAACAGGCCGCCAATTGCAGGCGGGCGCTCCACTCGTCCGGGTGCATGGCGGCTGCGGAGGGTTTGGGGATGGCATTCATGGCGAGATCCTTGTCAGTTTTTCGCGGCCGCGAACCGCCCGCGCCATATAACAGCAGGAGCGCATGCGCGGGCCACCGCGGAACCGGCTTTGCCGGGCCGCTGGTGGCGCCCCCTTGAGGGGGAGGCGCCGCAGGCGCTTCGGGGGGGAGTGTTTCACTTCAGTAGGTCTTGCCGGCGGGCGCCACCGTGACACCCGCCTTGAAGGTCGCGGCCAGCGCGCTGGTGTGGCGCACCAGCAGGTTGGTGTCCAGCCCTACAGCGACAAAGGTGCAGCCCAGGGCGATGTAATGACGGGCCAGCTTTTCGTCGGTGGTCAGAATGCCGGGGGCTTTGCCCGCCTTCACGATGCGCTTGATGGCTGATTCAATCGCGGCTTGCACCTCCGGATGGCCGGGGTTGCCGACGTGGCCCAGCGAGGCGGACAGGTCAGCCGGGCCGATGAAGACGCCGTCCACGCCCTCGGTGGTGGCAATCGCGTCGAGATTGTCCAGCGCGGTTTGCGTCTCTGCCTGCACCAGCAGGCAAATTTGCGCGTTGGCGTCATGCGCATAGCCGGGGATGCGGCCCCAGCGCGATGCACGCGCACCGGCCATGCCGCGGATGCCGCCTGTGTCCTTGCCCTGCGCATCGTATTGCGGGTAACGCGTGGCACGCACCAGCGCGGCGGCCTGCGCCGCAGTATCAACCATGGGCACCAGCAAGGTCTGCACACCGATGTCCAGGTACTGCTTGATCAGCGCTTCACCCACATGGCCGTGACCCATGGGCACACGCGCGACCGGGTGCGAGGGGTAGGCCGCCACCACCTGCAGCTGCGCCAGGATGCTGCGCACATCGTTGGGCGCATGTTCGCCGTCGAGCAGCAACCAGTCGAAGCCAGCGCCGGCGCAGATCTCGGTGCTGTAGGCATCGGCCAAGCTGACCCACAGGCCGATTTGTGTTTGTTTGCTCGCGATGGCCTGCTTGAAGGTATTGACGGGTGTTTGCATGGTCATGTCTTTAAGTGAACTGGAATTCAAAGCGGCCCAGTGGTCCGTAATCCGCATCAAACTGGTCACCCACTTTGGCGGGTACCGGTCGCGTGAAGGAGCCGGCCAGCACGACTTCGCCGGCTTCCAGGCATCTGCCCCAGGGTGCGAGTTTCATGGCCAGCCAGGCCACGCCGATAGCAGGGTGGCCCTGCACGCCGGCCGCCAGGCCGGTCTCTTCGACCACACCATTTTGCCGAAGGATGGCGCCGACCCAGGGCAGGTCCACGTTGCGTGGTGAGACTTTGCGCCCGCCCAGCACGATGCCTGCATTGGCAGCGTTGTCGCTGATGGTGTCCTGCACCTTGCGCATGACTTTGTTGTGGCGGTCGAACTGCTCGATGCGCGCATCGATGATCTCGATGGCCGGTTGTACATACTCGGTGGCGTCCAGCACATGGTCCACGGTGATGTGTGTGCCTTCCAACTTTTTCCTCAGGATGAAGGCCAGCTCGACTTCGACGCGCGGCGCGATGAAACGCACTGCCGGAAGATCGCCGGGCTCGAAGAACATGTCGTCCAGCAAGGTGCCGTAGTCGGGCTCGTCGATCTGACTGGACATCTGCATCGCGCGCGAGGTCAGGCCTATCTTGTGGCCGCGCACCACGCGCCCTTGCGCAACCTTCATCTGCACCCAGGCGCGCGACACCGCATAGCCGTCAGCCACCGTCATGGCGGGAAAACGCCTGGAGAAGTGTTCGATCTGCACGCGCGATTTCTCGCTTTGATGCAGTTCCGCAGCGAGCTGCTGGATAAGGACCTTGTCAAACATGAGGGTTGTCATTCCGGCCATGAGCCGGAATCCAGGTATTCGTTGTAGTGGATTGCGGATCAAGTCCGCAATGACAGAGGGATGTCATTGGCTGAACACGGTGTGCAGGTTGCTGTGTTTGGCGTCATAGACCTGCACGCCTTCATCGATCTGCAGCGTGAGGCCCATGAGTCGTCCTGAAAAAATGTGCTCAAAGTGGGCTGTAGCCTTTGCCAATAAAGCGTCACCAGCTCTCTTTTTAATAGCGTCGCTGCGCCCGGCCGCGATGCGCAGGTTCAGGTAGACAAAGGCGTAGTCCTGCTCCGCGTCGGCCACAGCATGGTGCGGCGCCGGGTAGGCCAGCACCCGCGTGCCGCCGGTCGGGAAGACGCTCTGGCCCTGCTCGTCCTTGAGCGCCACCAGGATTTTTGCCAGCGCCTTGCACAAGGTGCCCATATCGGCTTGCGCCTCGATGTTGGCGGTGTATTCGATCTTGAGATGAGGCATGTCAGCTTGTCCTTTCAATGGATCGAGACAACGGTGTGACCGGAAAAATCGCATTGATCTGCCCGGTGCCCGAGCTGCCGAAGTAGGGCGTGATGACTTCCACCGGGGCGCGGTAGCTGTCCCAGCCGAGCAGGCCCAGCAGCATGGCGGTGTCGTGCATGTCGCCTTCGCCCCAGCATTTCTCGGCATACATGGGCAGCATGCCGACAAAGGTTTTCCAGTCGCCGCGCTTCCAGAGCTCGACCACACGGCGGTCCACCTGTTCGAGGAAAGGATCGTAGACCTTGTGCATGAACTCGGGCGCGCGCCCGTTGTCGGCGAAATGGTGGGACAGCGAGCCGCTGGCAAACACCGCGACCGTGCCCTCGTAGTTGTCCTCGATGGCCTTGCGCACCGCCAGGCCGAAGCGCCCGGACTCCTGCAGGTCGTGCCAGTCGCACCAGCCGCTGATGCTGATGACCTTGTAATGCTGGTCGCTGTTCATGTAACGCATCGGCACCAGCGTGCCATAGCCGAGTTCGAGCGTGGTGTCTGAATGCGCGCGGCTTTTCACACCCATAGCGTTCGCCATGTCAGCCATCAAATGGCCGAGTTCCGGGTTGCCGGGGTAGGCATAGGGCATGTTCTTGATGAAGTGTGGCAACTCATTGCTGGTGTAAGTGCCCTCGAACTTCGGCCCGCAGTTGATGTGGTACTCGCTGTTGACCTGCCAGTGCACGTCGAACACCACGAGGGTGTCCACGCCGAGCGCGCGGCAGCGGCGGTCGATTTCCTTGTGGCCGTTGATGGCCGCGTCGCGGCAGCCGAAGTTGGGCCCCGGGAACTCGGACAGATACATCGACGGGACGTGGGTGATTTTGGCGGCGAGCGCTAATGTGCCCATGTTGGTCCTCTTCCGATGTTGACTCGCGCTCCGCGGCTGGACGACGCGGAGCGCCCGCCTCCGCTCATGTCCCCCGTGGCGGGCTGCGCCCGTCCCTCCTCCTTGACTTCGCTGCGGCGGGCGCCCCTCGTCGCCCACCCGCTCCGGGTGGTTCGCGTGCGGGCGTCCCCAACCCGCAGGAAGAGGGCGGGAGAGTGGGGTGCTTTGCGCAGCGCAATCAAGGGGGAGGGCAGGGCGCAGAACTGTCCGGAGGACATGCGCGGAGCAGAGTACTCCGCCCTCCCGACCGGGGCAAAACATCCAGGCAAGGCGAATGACTGCATCTCAAATCCCCCAATGCGGAATATGGTGCGATCCGAGAGACACCGCCACGTTTTTCGGTTCGCAGAACACTTCATAACTCCAGGTGCCGCCTTCGCGTCCCGTGCCCGAGGCCTTGGTGCCGCCGAAAGGCTGACGCAGGTCGCGCACGTTCTGGCTGTTGACGAAACACATGCCGGCTTCGACAGCGGCCGCGACGCGGTGCGCCTTGCCGATGTTCTCGGTCCAGACATAACTCGACAGGCCATACTGCGTGTCGTTCGCCAGACGAATCGCGTCGGCCTCGTCCTTGAACGGAATCAGGCAGGCGACTGGGCCAAAGATTTCTTCCTGTGCGATACGCATGTGGTTGCCCACATCGGCAAACACCGTGGGCAGCACGTAGTTGCCTTGCCTCACGCGCTCCGGCAGGTCCGGGGTGCCGAGCCCACCGCACAGCAATGTGGCGCCTTCTTTCGGGCCCAGCTCGATGTAGCTGCGCACTTTGGCCAGATGTGCCTGCGAGATCATCGGACCTAGGGTGGTGGTTTCGTCCAGTGGGTCGCCAACCCGGATGCGTTGGGCGCGCTCCGCAAACTTTGCAGCGAAGTCGGCGTAGATCGACTGCTGCACCAGGATGCGCGATCCGGCGGTGCAGCGCTCGCCGTTGTTGGAGAAGATCATGAAGATTGCAGCGTCCAATGCGCGTTCCAGGCTTGCGTCCTCAAAAATCACAAACGGCGACTTGCCGCCCAGCTCCATGCTGAATTTCTTCAGGCCCGCCGCCCGCACGATGCGGTTGCCGGTGGCGGTAGAGCCGGTAAACGAAATCGCCCGCACATCGGGGTGGCGGCACAGCGGTTCGCCGGCGTCCTTGCCGGTGCCGTGCACGATGTTGAGCACACCTGGCGGAATGCCGGCCTGTAGCGCCAGCTCGCCCAGCCGCGCTGCCGTCATCGGCGAGAGTTCGCTCATCTTGAGCACGGCCGTGTTGCCGAAGGCCAGGCAGGGCGCCACCTTCCAGGTGGCCGTCATGAAGGGCACGTTCCACGGCGAGATCAGCGCGCAGACGCCAGTCGGGTGGTAGAGCGTGTAGTTCAGGTGCGTTTCGGTCGGGTAGCTGTGGCCGTCGACCCTCGTGCACATCTCGGCAAAGTAGTAAAAATTGTCGGCTGCGCGCGGAATCAGCTGCTTGCCGGTCTGGGCGATGACCTGGCCACAGTCGTTGGTTTCCATCTGCGCGATCTCGGGCACATGGGCGGCGACCAGGTCGCCGAGCCTGCGGATGATTTTTGCGCGCGCCGGCGCGGCCATGCCGGCCCATACGGGGAAAGCTTCTTTGGCCGCGGCGACTGCGGCGTTGACTTCCGCTTCGCTGCCCGATGCGACTTCGGCAAGAATTTCCTGCGTGGCCGGGTTGACGGTTTCGAAATAGCTGCTGCCGGCGACGGCCTTGCCGTTGATGAGGTGATCAATTTTCATGTGTATTCGATCGTGTTGAAAAGTTCGCCCAGGCCTTCAATGCTGGTGACGACCACGTCACCAGGCCGGCAATCGACCACCCCGTCGGGCGTGCCGGTCAGGATGAGGTCGCCGGGCTGCAAGGTCATAAAGCTGGAGAAGTACTCAACCAGGAAGGGCACGTCAAAAATCATGTCCCGGGTGTTGCCCGCTTGCGTGATTTTTCCATTGACGGTGGTCTGCAACGCCAGCGCCATGGGGTCGGCGATGTCCACCGCATCGACCAGCCAGGGGCCCAGCGGCGTGCAGCCGTCGCGGTTCTTCACACGCAGGTTGGGGCGGTACCAGTTCTCCAGATAGTCGCGGATCGCGTAGTCGTTGGCGATGGTGTAACCGGCGATGAAATCGTATGCGTCGCCGCGCCTGACCTTCCTTGTGGTCTTGCCGATCACCACCGTGAGTTCGCATTCGTAATGCATGAACTGCACGTCTGCCGGGCGGCGTGTCAGCTGCCGGTGCCCGGTCAGCGCGGCGTCGCCCTTGATGAACACCAGCGGCTCTTCGGGCGCCTTGAATTCGAGTTCCTTCGCATGGTCGGCGTAGTTCAGGCCCAAGGCAAGGATGGTGCGCGGACGCGGCGTGGGTGCCAGCGGCGGCAGCCAGATGATCAAGTCCTCAACAATGACCCGGCCGTCGTCCAGGCGCACTGCGGCATCGGGGCGTCCGCCGACCGCGTGGCTGGTGGCGCGATGCACACGGCCTTCGTACATCACGCGAGCATGTTTCATGTTGATGTGGCCCCCACGCTCTGCGGGGGCGGCTCGGCGTCGCTCGTCTCCGCCACCAGCGTGTTGCTCAGGGTGCCCAAGCCAGGGGCTGTGATGTCGATCCGGTCACCGGCTTTGGCCAGTGGCCGGCCAAAGTCGCAGCCCAGCATCAACACGTCGCCAGGCCGCAGCGTCATGAACTCGCTGACCTCGGCCCGCAGTTGCGCGGCGCTGCGCACGAGATTTGCAAAGTCCACCGTCTGCTTCAGCTCACCGTTGATACGCACTTCCAGCGTGAACGCCGCAGGCTCGCCAGCGCGTGCCGCTGGCAGGTAAGCACCGATGCCGAGAAACCCGTCGAGGCACTTGAACTTGACTGGCGGGCGGAAAAAAGAGGTGTGCGGGATCGACAGGTCATTCATCAGCACATAGCCCTGAATACGGCCGGCGTCGCCCATCACCATCGCAATCGTTGCGCCGACTTCGACCTCAGGCACACGCGCCGGCACGGCGATGGCCGCGTCGTGCGCGCTCCAGGTGTTGGCCGTTTTGACATACAGCACGGGCGCTTTAGGCGGCGCTTTGTAGGGTGGCTGGTGCATCTGCGCGGTCAGCGCTTCGACTTCGCTGCGGAAATTCAGCAGCGTTCCGTAGACTGTTCCTGAAGGCATCCAGCTCACGGTTGCTCCAGTTCAATCACCTGGTCGAGCAATTCATACAGTTGCGCCAGCTTTTTTTTGCCCAGGGACTTTTCCATCCACGCGTAATGCGCTTCTATGGTTTGCGACAGCGTGCCGACCAGTTGCAAGCCCTTGTCGGTAGCTTCAACCACCGTGCGGCGCTGATCCGCCGGGTCGCGCGCGCGGCGTATCAGGCCGTCGCGCTCCATGCGGCTCAAGACGCCGGTCAGGCTGGGGCCAAGGATGAAAGCCTCACGCGCCACCCGGCCGGTTTCGACCACGCCGTGTTCACCGAGTACCCGCAGTACCCGCCACTGCTGGTCGCTCAGTGCATGTTCGCGCAGGCGCGGCCGGGTATGCGCCATCACCGATTCACGCGCCTGCAGCAGCAGGCGGGGCAAATTGCGGTGAATGAAAGGCGTGGTCATGGGCAGGCGCGTAATTATTTAACATGTTAAATTAAAATCCCAAAGAGGTCCCGGGTCACCCAGCCGGGACTTACCCGTACTGTGAATAATTACAGTAATATCAAACGATGGCCAAAGACAAGACGATTTACAGCTGCACCGAATGCGGCGGCAGCACCCCCAAGTGGCTGGGCAAGTGCCCACACTGCGGCGCCTGGAACACCTTGATCGAGGCGGTCGCCGAAAGCGTCTCCCCGGTGAAAAACCGTTTTGCCTCGCTGGCCAAGCCGTCTGAAGTCGCGACTCTCGCCGATATTGAAGCCAGCGACATGCAGCGCACGCCGACTGGCCACGAGGAGCTGGACCGCGTGCTGGGCGGCGGCATTGTCGAAGGCGGGGTGGTGCTGATAGGCGGCGACCCAGGCATCGGCAAATCGACCCTGCTGCTTCAGGCGCTGGATTCCTTGCAGCGAGCCGGGCTGGACACGCTCTACGTTACCGGCGAGGAAAGCGGCGCCCAAGTCGCGCTGCGCTCGCGCCGGCTCGGGCTGGAGGGCTCGCAAGTCAAGGTGCTGGCCGAAATCCAGCTGGAGAAAATCCTCGCCACGCTGGAAGCGACGCGGCCAGCGGTGGCGGTCATCGATTCGATCCAGACCGTGTATTCCGACCAACTTACGTCTGCGCCAGGTTCGGTCGCTCAGGTGCGCGAATGCGCAGCGCACCTGACCCGCGCCGCCAAGTCCAGCGGTGTCTGCATCATTCTGGTTGGCCATGTGACCAAGGAAGGCGCGCTGGCCGGCCCGCGCGTGCTGGAGCACATGGTCGACACCGTGCTGTATTTCGAGGGCGACACGCATTCGAGCTTCCGGCTGGTGCGCGCCATCAAAAATCGCTTCGGCGCCGTCAACGAAATTGGCGTTTTCGCGATGACTGAAAAAGGCCTGAAGGGCGTGAGCAACCCCAGCGCCATCTTTTTAAGCCAGCACAGCGAGCCGGTGCCCGGCAGCTGCGTGCTGGTCACGCTCGAAGGCACGCGGCCCCTGCTGGTGGAAATCCAGGCGCTGGTGGACAGCGGCGGCCCGAGTCCGCGGCGACTGTCGGTCGGGCTGGACCGCGACCGCCTGGCCATGCTGCTGGCGGTGCTGCACCGCCACGCCGGCATCGCCTGCATGGACCAGGACGTGTTTGTCAACGCGGTCGGCGGCGTGCGGATCAGCGAGCCGGCGGCCGATTTGTCGGTGATGCTGGCCATCACCTCCAGCCTGCGCGGCAAGCCGCTGCCCAAGGGGTTTATCGCGTTTGGCGAAGTCGGCCTGGCTGGCGAAGTGCGTCCCGCGCCGCGCGGCCAGGAGCGGCTCAAGGAAGCAGCCAAGCTCGGCTTCAGCGTGGCCGTCGTGCCCAAGGCCAATGCGCCCAAAAAACCCATCGAGGGGCTGACCATCCACGCGGTCGAGCGGGTGGAGCAGGCCATCGAGGTGGTGCGCAGCCTCGCCTGAGTCGTTGGCGACTGCTAAATTGCTATCAAATAAATAGCATTGTATGCAGGTGGAACAAGGGCTAAGGGCCAAAAAGACTTATACAAACGCCGGAAAAGCCGGCGCGGCAGCCTGATAAGCACTCCCCACACCCGGCGTGGTCCGGACGCCTGCGAAAATAGCGCCATGAATTTCCAGAACTTCCAGAAAATCCTTGTTCCGGTGGCCGGCGTCGCCGTGGTGGTGCTGGCGTACCGGGGCTTTGGCTGGCCCGGTGTGGCCGCTGCTTTCGGTGGCCTGCTGATGTGGCTGCTGCTGCATTTCACCCGCATGATGCAGGTTCTCAGGCGCGCCGCCGACCAACCCATTGGTCATGTCAGCAGCGCCGTCATGCTCAATGCCAAACTCAAGCCCGGGCTCACGCTGCTGCATGTGGTGGCCATGACGCGGGCCCTGGGTGAGTTGCGCTCGCCGAAAGACCAGCAACCCGAAATCTTCCGCTGGACCGACACCTCGGGCTCGTCGGTCACCTGCACCTTTGCCGGCGGCAAGCTCGGCCACTACGCGCTGTTTCGTCCCGCGCAACCTGAAACGGAGGCCGCCCCAGCCATCGATTCCGGTCAGACGCCGCCTGCCCCGTAAAATCAGCCTTTCGCTTTTGGTCGGAGACCGGCACCGGCCCCCGACCTGCAGTACCTACAGACCTACCCACAGAGGATTCGCACCATGTCCCCCCTTCCACCTTCCATGGCAGACCGCGACGGCAAAATCTGGATGGACGGCCAGATGGTCGAATGGCGCGACGCCAAAATCCATGTCTTGACCCACACCCTGCATTACGGCTGCGGCGCTTTTGAAGGCGTGAGGGCTTATCAGCTGCAGGACGGCAGCACCGGCATCTTCCGCCTGGAAGAACACACCGAGCGCCTGTTCAACAGCGCCAAGATACTGCGCATGAAAATTCCGTTCACCCCGGAAGAGGTCATGCAGGCCACGCTGGATGTGGTGCGTCTCAACCAGCTGCCCAGTTGCTACATTCGCCCGTTGACCTGGATTGGCTCTGAAAAACTCGGCGTCTCGCCCAAGGGCAACAGCATTCACCTGATGATTGCCGCCTGGCCCTGGGGCGCTTATCTCGGGGATGAGGGCTTGCGCCGCGGTATTCGTGTGAAGACATCAAGCTTCACGCGGCACCACGTCAACATCACCATGATCCATGCCAAGGCGGTCAGCAACTACACCAACTCGATTCTGGCCAACATGGAAGCCACCGACGAAGGCTACGACGAAGCGCTGCTGCTGGACCCGCAGGGTTTTGTGTCCGAGGGTGCGGGCGAAAACGTGTTTGTGGTGCGCAAGGGGGTGGTGTACACGCCTGACTCCAGCGCCGGTGCCCTGAACGGCATCACCCGCAACACGATTTTTTCGATCTGTGCCGACCTCGGCATCGCGATCCGCGAAAAACCGATCACGCGCGATGAAATCTACATCGCCGACGAAGCGTTTTTCAGCGGTACTGCCGCTGAAGTCACGCCCATCCGCGAGCTGGACCGGGTCGAGATCGGCAACCGGGGTGATGGCGGCTCGCGCGGGCCCATCACCGAGAAAATCCAGGCGGCGTTTTTTGACATCGTCAATGGCCGCAACCCGAAATACGCCTCCTGGCTGGCAAGAGTTTGACCCCCACGCTTTTCACTTCGTGTAATGCGCTGCCCCCCGAGGGGGCCGCTGCGCCTGCGGCCCGGCGAAGCCGGTCCCGCGGCCCCTGCTTGAAGGATCAGTGCCCCGAGTGGCGCACTCGATTGCGTTCACTCTATTAATCAAGGAATTTATGAGTACATCCTCTACTGTGGAATTGCTGGCCAAGGATCTCAATCCGCAGGGTGGCGTGTTCTGCCCCAGCCCCAAAGCCGAGATGGCCGTCTGGAACAGCCACCCCAAGGTGTACCTGGACGTGGCGCGCACCGGCCAGGCCAAGTGCCCTTACTGTGGCACCGTGTACAAGCTCAAGGACGGCGAGCACGTCGGTGCTCACCACTAACGTGCCTGCCTCCCTTCAAGCGGCCGCCGCGGAACCGGCTTCGCCGGGCCGCCAGCGGCGCCCCCTCGGGGGGGAGGCGGCCGAAGGCCGCTTCGGGGGGGCTTCCTTGATCATCGCGCCGCAATGGATAGGCGACGCGGTGATGACCGAGCCGCTGCTGCGCCGCCTGCATGCGCGCGGCGAGCAGCTCACGGTTGGCGCCTTGCCGTGGGTGGCGCCGGTCTACCGCGCCATGCCGCAGGTGGCCGAGGTGATTGAATTTCCTTTTGCCCATGGTGGCCTGCAGTTTCGCGAGCGCCGCGCGATTGCCAAGCGCATCGAAGGCCGTTTCGACAAGGCCTATGTGTTGCCCAACTCGCTGAAAAGTGCGCTGCTGCCTTTTCTGGCCAGCATTCCCGAGCGCATCGGCTACTTCGGCGAAGCGCGTGTGGGCCTGCTCACGCACCGCCTCAAAAACCCGAAGAACAAGCCGCCGATGGTGGCGTTTTATTCGGCGCTCAGCGGCGGCGCCGATCTCGACCAGGACCGGCCGCAATTGCAGATGGCGCCCGCCGAGATCGATCAGGCGTTGGCGCAGCTGGGGCTGCAGCGCGGCGGCTACCACGTGTTCGCGCCGGGTGCCGAGTATGGGCCCGCCAAACGCTGGCCAGCCCGCCACTTTGCGGAACTCGCCGCCGCGCTGGACTTGCCAGTGGTGCTGCTCGGCTCGGGCAAGGAGGCCGCGCTTTGCGAGGAGATCGCGGCTCCCGTGAACGCCTTGCAGGCCGGCAAATGCCTGAATGTCGCGGGCAAGACCACGCTGGTGCAGGCGCTGTGCCTGATCGCCGCCGGCAAAAGCACCATCAGCAACGACTCAGGCCTGATGCATGTGGCGGCGGCCTTTGGTGTGCCGCAGGTCGCCATCTTCGGCTCGTCCAGCCCGCTGCACACGCCGCCGTTGAATACGCAGGCCACCGTGCTGTGGCTCAAAAATGATCCGGCCTACCAGCCCCCCCTCGACTGCGCGCCATGTTTCGCGCGCGAATGCCCGCTGGGCCACACCCGCTGCCTGAACGACATCAGCGCAAGCCGGGTGTTGCTCAATTTGTAGCTGACGGCGTCATCCGGCCAGGCGGCCTGTTTTTTCCAGGATATGGCTTGCATCGGCACTCATGCGCGCGATCACGTCGGTGGCCGGCGCAATGTCATGGATCAACCCGACCGCCTCGCCGACCGTCGCATGGGCGCGGGAAAAATCACCGGCCTTGACGCCGGCGTCGTAGTCGGCACGGGCTGCTTCAGGTTCGGTTCGCAGCGCGTCGATGCGCTCTTCCCATTGCCGGTGGAGGCGATTGCGAATGGCGCGGAAGTCGTAGGGTTCGGGCCAGTTTTTGCGACGCAGGATGTCGAACACCGGGCTGCGCACCGTACCGTCGCCCCGGGTCCGGACAGCCAGATCCTTCGCGCCCTGCGCGGCCAGGCTTTCCTGCGTGGCCCACAGGCGCGAGCCGACCAGCGCGCCGTCCGCGCCTAGCACCAGCGCTGCGGCCAGCGTGCGCCCGTCGGCAATGCCGCCAGCCGCCAGTAGCAGGGTCTTGGGCGAGTGGACTGCCAGCCAGTCGGCCAGCTCGGGCACGAAGCTGATGGTGGCACGGCTGTTCAGCGAGTTCATGCCATGGCCACCGGCCTCGCCGCCCTGCGCCACGACGATTTGCGCGCCCGCTTCCAGGGTCTGCGGCACCTGATCGAGGCGCTGCACCTGGCAGATCAGCGCCGCGCCGGCGGCAGCGATGCGCGCCGCATAGGGCCGCGGGTCGCCGAAGGACAGCATGATGGCGCGCGGCTTTTCGTCGGCCGGATGGTCCAGCACCCAATCAAGCGCCGAGGCATCTTCGTCGAGTTTCCAGGCGATGAAGCCGCAGCCCAGGCGCGCGCGGGCGTTGTCGGCGTGGGTGGCTTGCAGCGCCAGGGCATATTGCGCCTGCGTCCAGGCCAGATCGCCATAGCCGCCCCCGACCAGTCCAAGTGTGCCGGCTAGGGCACACGCGGCGGCCAGTGCGCCGCCCGACGCCAGCGCCATGGGGGCGAGCACCAGTGGCGTCTGCAGGCCAAACTGACGGGTCAGGCGGGTTTGCAGGCGGGGATAGTCGGGCAGTTGGGTGTCGTTCATGGGCAGATTATGCTGAAAAGACCCAAAAAAAAGCTGCCCTGAGGCAGCTGGTGAAAGTTCTCCTCAAAGAGAACGTCGTTGAGATCGGTTCGGCCTGTTGGTCGACCTGCTTCCTCGCCTTTTTGCTTTGTTTTGAATTACCGGTGTTGTCACAGCAACCTGAGGACTGTAGAGGTCAGGTTGCTTTTTCGGCATCCCCTAAATAGGGGAGGAGTGTCTCTTTCAGCATGAATAAGCACTGAAATCAGGATTTATTTCACGCTGGCGGTGGCCGGTCTCAGGCGCCTAGGTGGTGGCCAGCACCGGCAGTTCCACCACAAAAGAAGCCCCGCCCCCCGGCCTGTCTTCGCAGCGCACCGTGCCGCCGTGGCGCTCGGTGATGGATTTGACCAGTGCCAGGCCCAGACCGACGCCGCCTTCGCGTTC
>NZ_JBDNGU010000191.1:0-16272 GCF_041689105.1 Polaromonas sp.
GCGAAATGCGCCCCCTCGGGGGGCAGCGAAGACACGAAGTGCTGAGCGTGGGGGTCATATTTCGCCGCCGGGCCGCCCCAAGGCGAAATGCGCCCCCTCGGGGGGCAGCGAAGACACGAAGTGCTGAGCGTGGGGGTCATCATGGCTTAGCCTCCCGTGATGGCTTGAAAGGTAAAAACCGCATCGCCGTTTGACAGAGGTGTGGCTGCGCGCGCATCGCGTGCAACAAACTCGCCGTTGACGGCGCTGGCAAACGAGGCTGCAGGCTGTCCGCCGGCCTCCAGCAGTTGGGCCAGCGTACAGCCGTCCGGCACTTGCCGGGCCTCGCCGTTGAAGGTGATGTTGATCAATGTCATGTCAGTTTTTGCAGCGCTTGCTCGACCAGCGCCGGCGCAATCAGCCAGCCGTGGCGGAACAGGCCATTGATGCGGACCAGCCCCGGGCTTTGCTCGACGCGCGGCAGATTGTCGGGCAGGGCGGGGCGCAAATTGGTTTCAGTATGTACCACCCGTGCCTCGGCCAGTTCAGGAATGATGCTGTGCGCGGCGGCCAGCAGCTCGACCATGCTGCGCAGCGAGATCGGTGAGCGGTCTTCGCTTTCGATCTCGCTGGCGCCGACCACGATGTGCCCGCCTGCACGCGGCACCAGGTACACGCGGTGGCGCGGGTGCAGCAGGCGCAGCGGGCGCTGCAGCGCCACGCCGGGTGCGTGCAGCCAGATGATTTCGCCACGCACGCCGCGCACACCCGGGGTAAAACCGGCGTCGGCGTCGGAGCCTGACTCGGCTGGCCGGGCACCGGCGCCGCGCACGTCAAACACGCAGTCGAAGCTCGCTACCCCTTGCGCCGTGTGTATTTCGCCAGCTTGCAAACTGTCCACGGTTACGCCCCAATGCCAGCGCGCCCCTGCGGCGCTGGCACCCAGTGCCAGGCTAGCCATGGCCTGCACCGCATGGATGTGCCCTTCGTGGGGCAGCAGCCAGGCTTGCAGCGTGCCATGCAGTGCGGGCTCCAGCTCGCGCAATGCCGCCGCATCCAGCGCCTGCGGCGCATGGCCGGCCGGCGCCTTGTGCTGAAGCAGGTCCACCACGCGTCTGGCTGCGCCTTCATCGCCGCGGTGCGCCAGCAGCAGGCTGCCGCGCTGGTGCAGTTCAACCGCCTGGCCGAGGGCCGCGACGATGCCCGGCCAAAGTTCCAGCGAGCGCAGGCCCAGCGCAAACACCTTGTCGTCGGCCGACTCCAGCTCGGCCGTCGGGCTCAGCATGCCCGCAGCTGTCCAGCCTGCGGCGCGCGGGCCGGCCACGGGTACTTGCGGCCCTGGGGCAGGGTCAAAAACCTCGACCGAATGGCCGCTACCGGCCAGCTTGAAAGCCAGCAGCCGCCCGAGCAGGCCTGCGCCTGCGATGCCGATGTGCATGGGGATGTCCGCCTTTTTCAGCGTGGGTTAGATTTTCTGGATGGGGATGTAGATTTCGCTACCGCCTTGGCGGAACTCGGCCGATTTTGCCTGCATTCCTTCCTGTAGCGCCGCGGCTTCGTCAAGACCCTGCCTGGCTGCAAACTCGCGCACTTCCTGGCTGATTTTCATCGAGCAGAATTTCGGCCCGCACATGGAGCAAAAATGCGCCACCTTGCTGACTTCCTTGGGCAGGGTTTCGTCGTGAAATTCGCGCGCGGTGTCTGGGTCCAGCGAGAGGTTGAACTGGTCGTGCCAGCGGAACTCGAACCGGGCTTTCGACAGCGCTTCGTCGCGCGCGCGCGAGGCCGGGTGCCCCTTGGCCACGTCGGCGGCATGCGCGGCAATTTTGTAGGCAATGATGCCCTGTTTGACGTCGTTGCGGTCCGGCAGACCCAGGTGTTCCTTGGGCGTGACGTAACACAG
Source organism: Polaromonas sp. (assembly GCF_041689105.1). GTDB lineage: Bacteria > Pseudomonadota > Gammaproteobacteria > Burkholderiales > Burkholderiaceae_C > Polaromonas. The sequence continues at coordinate 1,883 of NZ_JBDNGU010000191.1, forward strand.
CATGGCCGTGCCGAACCACCCAATCATGGCTGCACCGATGGCGCTGGAGATGTGGTCGTAACCCGGCGCAATGTCGATGGTCAGCGGGCCCAGCGTGTAAAACGGCGCCTCGTGACAATGTTTGAGTTGCTCTTCCATGTTGGCCTGGATCATGTGCATGGGCACATGGCCGGGGCCTTCGATCATGGTCTGCACGTCGTGTTTCCACGCGATTTTTGTCAGTTCGCCCAGGGTGCGCAGCTCGGCAAACTGCGCTTCGTCGTTGGCGTCGGCGCCTGAGCCGGGGCGCAGACCGTCGCCCAGCGAAAAACTCACGTCGTAGGCTTTCATGATCTCGCAGATCTCTTCGAAGTGCGTGTACAGAAAGTTTTCCCGGTGGTGCGACATGCACCACTTGGCCAGGATGGAGCGGCCGCGCGAGACGATGCCGGTGCGGCGCTTGGCCGTCATCGGAATAAAGGGCAGGCGCACGCCAGCATGGATGGTGAAGTAGTCCACACCCTGCTCGGCCTGCTCGATCAGCGTGTCGCGGTAAATCTCCCAGCTCAGGTCTTCGGCGACGCCGCCGACCTTTTCAAGCGCCTGGTAGATCGGCACCGTGCCAATCGGTACCGGCGAGTTGCGGATGATCCAGTCGCGCGTGGTGTGGATGTTTTTTCCGGTCGACAAATCCATCACGTTGTCGGCACCCCAGCGAATCGCCCAAACCAGTTTTTCGACCTCTTCATCAATGCTTGACGTGACGGCCGAGTTGCCGATGTTGGCGTTGATCTTGACCAGAAAGTTGCGGCCGATGATCATCGGTTCGACTTCAGGGTGGTTGATGTTGGCCGGAATGATGGCGCGCCCGCGTGCCACTTCGTCGCGCACAAATTCGGGGGTCACAAACTCGGGCAACTGCGCGCCCATGGGGTTGCCGCGCACGCGGGCGGCGCGCTCGGCGTCGACCAGGTATTCGGCCATCCATTCGCGTTGGGTGTTCTCACGCAGCGCGATGTATTCCATCTCGGGTGTGATGATGCCGCGGCGCGCGTAATGCATCTGGCTGACGTTGGCGCCGGCTTTGGCGCGGCGCGGTGTGCGTTGCAGGCCGGCAGCCTGGGCGCGCAGGGCAGCGATACGCTGGGCTTCCGGGTCCGTAGGGTCGGTGCGGTCCTTTCGTCGGGGGCCATCATCGACGGCTTGAGCGGCGCGGCCTGTATAAATCTCGGTATCGCCGCGCGCCTCAATCCACGGCGCGCGCAGCGCGGTCAGCCCACGGCGTACATCGATGTCGGCGCTTGGGTCGGTGTAGGGGCCGGAGGTGTCGTACAGCGTGGCGGACTCGCCGTTGCTCAGCAAGACCTCACGCATGGGCACACGGATGTCGGCATGCACCTGGCCGGGTACATAAATCTTGCGCGAAGCCGGAAACGGTTCGCGTGTGAACGACAGCAATTGGGCAAATTTATCGGGAGCGTTCATCGGGGCATCCTTTGCTTGTGCGGGTACACAAAAAATGCTCCGAAGGTGTGGCCAATACCAGCGCTGTGGTGTTGGTCGGTGACTGGACAGCCGGTGGGCCGGGGACAGTCAGCTCTTCTTACGTCGGTACGAACCGATTCAAGTTCACGGGTTTGGGTTTGGCCATCTCAGCAGCCCGACCACCATGGTCGGGCTGCACCCCGGAGCAAGGTTATTCTAATGCACCGCGTGACTTCGTTCGGTCGCCGGCCGAGGCGCCGCCGGAGTGTGGCGCTGCATCGGTCTTCGGGTTTATTTCGCGATGGCAGCAGACGGCGAGGCCGTCTGGAGGGTCGCAGCTTGTTCCGCCACCTGCAGTTGTGCGTGCTTTTCCACGTCATTAGAACCGAAAACCTGGCTAGCCGACCGGGTTTCCGGCAGCACATAAACGACGCCGTTTGTTCCGGTAAAGGCCGGACGCACGACTGTCTCGTAAAACTTGACCGGCACATTGATGCAGCCATAGGAAATGCGGTTGTCCTCTGGTGTCGCGCTGTCCAGGCGTTGCGCGCGGCGTTCGCTGGGCTTGCCCTTGATAACCTTGTGTAGCGAGATGGCAGTGCTGTAGTCTACCCACAGGATTTCTTCACCACGAAGGTCGCGAGCCAGAGACGCGACAAAACGGCCTGCCGGTGTGGTGCGTTCTTCGGGGAGGATCGCGGATAGCTCGCGGTCGCCAATGCCTGGTGTGGAATCGTCGCCACGTGCCAGCCCGAGTAAAGCAGGCGCTGCGCCTTGAAGCTGCCCACCGGCATCGAACATCAGCACTCTGGCGTTGACCTTGTCCACAATCATGAAGGGCATGTTCTGGTTGTCACCGGAGTCGACCACCCAGTGGGCGACGTGCAAAGTCTCCAGGGAGGCTGCCTCCTTGCCCAAAGAGGCACGTTTGGGTTGATGGGCCCACCCGGCCTGCGCTGGAACGATGGCGCTGGCCACCGGAGATGGATTTGCAGCAATGGAAACCGCACCTGAAGGTCGGCCGTCAGCCCCGGCGGCAAAGGCACCGGGGCCGGCGAAATGCACCGCCAGCAGGACCAGCAACAAGCCCCAACCAGCCGGACCGCAACGACGTGGGTCGCTTGTCAAGCCGGCCTGTTCTGCAGGTCCACACGGACGCGGACCCACCCTAGGGGGGTAGACGACGGATATTGGAGGGGCCACAAGCTGCGCCTTGATGTTCAGTTACGCGCTGGTTTGGGTACATATGGCGGCGCGACGTAGGGTGGCGGTGGCGGCGGGACTGCAACTGGCTTCTCGGGTGGCACGACAACCAGCGTCTCGGGTGGAGGCGCGACAACCAGCACGACCGACGGTGGCGCTGCAAGCGACACTCTAAGCAGCGGCGTGGCAACCAGCGGTGTGGCAATCAGCGGTATTTCGAAGTGTGGCACTTCTACATCCGGTACTACATCCGTTATTACATCCGGTGGTGGTATCGGTACTACAACTGGTGGCACAACAACCGGTGGCGGTGGCGGTGGCGGTGGTGGTGGTGGAGGTGGTGGTGGAGGTGGCGGTGGCGGTGGAGGTGGAGGTGGTGGCGGGACGATCGCCGCGGTGATCTCCCCAGTTGTTCTCTGAAGAACCGGCGCGCAGCAAGAAACCGGGAGGGCATATTGCCCGGCGTCTGCACCAGCAAGGGTAAAGCCGCTGAAGGTGATGGTCTTGTTCGTTCCTACGGCCGAGGTATCGAAATTAGCGATACCAGGACCAACCAAGGTGACGCCCGCAGGGGTTCCCTTCAAAAATGAGAGGGTTGTCGTGGTCGTACCGTCAAAGGCCTTGTCCCCTCCTCCGGGGACTACCAGCATGCGTTGCGTCAGCGTGGCGCCTTCGGTCAAGGTAAACTTGGTCGAATAATCCGTCGGCGTGGTGTACGAGACCGGGTTGTAGGTAATCGTGACCGGCGCAACGGTGACGGCGGTCTTGGGCGCAAGCGCAGCGAAGACCACGGTGCCGCCGGAGACACCGGGTCCTGTGCCATCCGTGTCCGCACTGAGTGTCAGGCCAAGCGGCAGGCCGAGGCTCCGGGTGGGGATGGAAGTTCCTCTCGTCAGTGTCAATGCCGCGCTGATGCTCACATCATTTGCCGCGCACATCATGATGTTCCCGTCGGTGGTTGTCATGGCCGCGTTCTGGTTCACATTGCGTCCGGCGGCCAATAAAACGCTTCCTCTGGTGGTCGTAATGGGCGCGTTCACGTTGATGTCGCGTCCGCAGCACACTGAAAAGTTTCCATCGACGGCAGTCACTGCCGCATTGATGTTGGTGTCCCGGTCAGCAAGCAAGGTCAGGGTTGTCGGGGCGCCGCTGGCCGTCCAGCTGACCGCGTCATTGACGAAAATGTCGCCGTTGCCGGGTCCAGTTGCCGTGGTGATGGTGATGTTGTTGGTGACCAGTTGGTCCGAAAGTGTGGCGCCCGCGATGTTGCCACCAGCGCCGATGATGAAGTCCTGTGGATCGATCAGCCAGGTACCCGTGAGGCCTTGCGCTGCGGCGGTGGTGACACGGACGTTGTCCCTGATGGTCACGTTTGCCGCCGAAGTCTCGATAAACCCGCCCTTGCCGCCGTTCGGTGCGCTGGCGTCCAGCGTGCCGCCCACATCCATCGTGCCTGTGACCATATCGCCCAGCAACACAATGGTGCCGTTGCGGCTTTCGATGGTCTGTGCCTGAATGACCCCGGTATTGTTCACTGCGGTGTGCAGCAGGCTACCGGCGGCCTGGGTGCTTAGCACGACACGCCCGCCGTCGGCGCGGATCAGTCCGCCGTTTTCAACCAGCGCGTTGACCGCACCCTGGGCCACTGAGACATTGAGCATCCCGTCGCCCGCCAGATCGAGTGTGGCCGCCTGGCCACCGACCAGTGCCACGGTTCCCAGGCGCGCGGTGATCACGCCCTGGTTGATGACCGTTTTGCCCATCAAGGCCACATACCCGCCTTCGGCCGCGTTGATCGTGCCTTGGTTCACAACGGTGCCGTTTCCGGCATTTGTAAAACTGTAGTCCCCGGACATGAATTTCGTATTGCTGAGGCTCATGGTTGAGGCCGCAAGGCCACCGACATTGACTTGCGCGCCGCTGCCGAACAGGATGCCGTTGGGGTTCAGCAGGAAGACCTTGCCGTTGGCGGACAGGTTGCCGAGGATGCCGGACGCCGCAGTCCCAAGGACGCGGTTGAGGGCAACGGAGTTGCTACCAGGCTGGACAAACTGCACGGTTTGCCCGGCACCCATGCCGAAACTTTGCCAGTTGATCACCGCGTTGGCCGTGGACTGGTTAATCGTTGTGGTCGATGCCGTGCTGCTGATGGTGGCTGAGCCGGCTGTCACCGTGCCATTGGCGGGCAGGGCTTGGGCAATGGTCCCGAAAGCGAGCATCAGACACGCTGACAGCAGGTTCACGACAAAGCGGGGGCGACCTGTGCCCTCGCAGGACGATTTTGTCCGGCCCTTGCTTCCCGCGTTCTCGGCAACGGCGATGCAGGCGCCAGAGCTGTCGCTCCAGATGGTTTTGTAAATGCGGTTCATGAGGTGTCCTTCAAAGCTTGTTCGGTTCGGGCGGTCTGTCTGCTGCGCTTAGAAATACTTGACGGCCTGGATCCAGAACCGTCCCGATTTGTCGGGCGCCGAAGTGGCTGCCGAATCGCCAAGCTTGCGTGCGTAATAAGTTCTGATCGCAAAATTGCCGGGCTCGCCCCAGGTCAGTCCGACGCCATAGGCACTGAGGTTGCGGTGGTTATTGCCTGCGGCCCAGGGGTTCTTGTTGATGGTCACGCTGCCCCCGTCCACAAAGCCGATCAGGTGCAACTGACCGGGCACACTGTCCGGTTTTGGCAGGCGCAAACGGGCTTCCAGATTGACCAGGTAGCCATGGTCGCCGAAAGCTTCGCCATGCGGGTAGGCCCTGACACCATCCATCCCGCCCAGCACCATCTTCTCCGAGGAATCCAGGTTTTTCGACGCGAGCTGTCCATTGATACCGGCGAAAAGAGACAGTGTGTCGGTGACGCGCTGCAGCCGGCTGGCACTGAAAGCAAGCTTGCCGTAAGAGCCGTTGGTGCGGGCGCTGGCAGCATCTGCGGCCAATTCGGCCGGAGTTTCAATGTCCAGGTTGCCCGCAGACAGCGCGAGCGAGAAAGCGCTGACGCCGCCACCGCCCAGGTTGTCAGCGTGGTTGCCATACAGGCTGCCGGTGACAACGTTGGCCTTCTTGTCAACGACCGAAGGAATCACGTCGACCCGGTCCTGGAAAGTCCGGTGGTCGTAGCTGAGGCCCGCGTTCAGGTTGGTTCTGCGTGAGCGGATCAGCGGGTAGCTGCCGTAAACGCTGGCGATTTCGGCCGTGCCATTGGCTTGCAGGGGGGTAAATTCCTTGCCCAGCTCATAGGCCAGCCGGCTGTAGGCAACACCGGCTGTCGCCTTGCCGAACTGCATCTGGTAGGACGCGCGTCCATAGTTGAGCCCCGAACCTGCGGTCACTGCCCGCAGGCTGAAGACGTCGCCCCGGCCCAGCAGGTTGTTGAAATTGACCGTACCGCCCAGGCGATATTCGCCCGTATAGTAGTTACCGGCGTTGTCCACGTCGACGCTGCCGCTGACGCGCTTGCCCGGCGTGATATCGACCATCAGGTCGGAGCTGCCGGGCGTGTCACCCGGCACCAGTGTTGACTTGATATTGACGCCAGGCAGGTCCGAAAGCAGTAGCAGCCGGCTCTCCAGAGTGTCGTTGGTGATGGGGTCGCCGCTGTTGACGCCGCTCAGGATGTTGAGGACCAAGGCATCGGACAGGTTGGTCTGATTGTTCAGGGCGATCTTGCCGTATTGCCCTTCGCTGACTGCAATGATGAGGGCGTTGTCTTTGACGTCTTGCGCCGGCAAGTAGGCGCGGGCGACAAAGTAGCCGTTTTTTCTGTAATGGTTAGTGATCCGGTTGGCCATGGCCTGCAGCTCGGCCAGTGTCAGCTCGGTATTAGCCACAAAGCCTGTGAGCGCCAGAAGCTCGGCTTCGGAAAAAACGCGGGAGCCCGTCACCTGCAGGCTTCTGACCAGAATTTTCGTGGTGCTGGGCGCGGATCTGGCAGGTGCCGTGCTCTCCTGGATGCGGATTTCCGGCAGCGCCTTCTGCGGAACAGGGACAGGTGGAAGCTGCTGAATCTGGCTGCCAGCCCCAGGAAGCTGCTGGGCCAGGATGCCCTGGCTCAGCGCAAGTAGCGCGAAAGGGAGCACCCCTTTTGCGAGGACGGTCGGGAGAGGATTGCGATTTTTCTCACGGTTGCGGGGGGGGGTGCCAGGCAAGAGGCAGTAAAGGTCTTTCGGGATGTCTGCAAAGTCATGATGAATCACCTGAAGTTCAAGCCATCATGTCTGTAATTTTTGATAAAAACTGTAGGACACCACGTCGCGCACCAGTGATCAAGTAACTAAAATTATGATTTAGCTACCGGTTGATATTTTGGATAAAACTGATTAGTTATCAATTTAAAACGGTCGGTCGTGATACCCCTGGCACCAGAGACAAAGGCGCGTGACGGTCGGCGGGGCTGGCGACCCTGCTATTGCACGGGGTCAGGTCGGCGTGTAAGCCAGCCGCACGTAAATAGGCGCATAGGCTTCGGCCTGCGTCACGTCGAGCAGGCCTTCCTTGGAAAGCTCCAGCAGCGCGATGAAGGTGACCACCAGCACCGGCATGCCGCGTGTCGGGTCAAACAGGTCTTCAAACTCGACAAACTTCTTGCCTTGCAGCTTGCGCAGCACGATGCTCATATGCTCGCGCACCGAGAGCTCCTCCCTGGAGATCACATGGTGCTGCACCAGCCGCGCGCGTTTGACGATGCCCTGCCAGGCTTCCTGCAGGTCCACCACGGTGACGTCGGGAAAACGCGGCTGCAGCGCCTGCTCCACGTAGACCTGCGCGCGCAGGAAGTCGCGGCCGAACTGTGGAATTTCATTGAGCTTGTGCGCAGCCAGCTTGATCTGCTCGTACTCCAGCAGGCGCCGCACCAGCTCGGTGCGCGGGTCTTCCGGCTCCTGGCCCTCAGCCACCTTTTTTGGCGGCAGCAGCATGCGTGACTTGATCTCGATCAGCATGGCGGCCATCAGCAGGTACTCGGCGGCCAGCTCCAGGTTGGTGCTGCGGATTTCATCGACATACACCAGGTACTGGCGCGTGACTGCCGCCATCGGGATGTCAAGAATATTGAAGTTCTGCTTGCGGATCAGGTACAGCAGCAAGTCCAGCGGGCCTTCGAAGGCCTCCAGAAAGACCTGAAGCGCGTCCGGCGGGATGTACAAATCCTGCGGCATCGCAAACAGCGGCTCGCCGTACAGGCGGGCCAGTGCCACCTGGTCGATCACCCCCGGCATGCTCGCCAGCGCCAAAACCCCGGGCGGCAGACCAGGCTCGGCGGGCGGAAGTTCTGTGATGCTTGTCATGGGGATTGGACAGGTCGGTAGCAGCTATTGATTTAATAGCTGTTTAGGCAAAGCCAGTAAGGGCTACAGGCCTTTTTTGATTACTATTCTTCGGCTATTTGCTGTTCGGGTGTCCGCTGGTACCGTACACATAGGCTTGCTGCGCAACGCCAGCGTCCAGGTAATCGGCCTGTTCTGTGGCGACCAGCTTTTTGTCCCACAACAGGGCGCGCCCCTGGCGCTGTTCGGCCTCCAGTGTGGGCTTTTTCGCCTTCAGCTCGTTGATGAACTGGGTTGCTTCCGAGGTGTAGTGGGGCCGGGCGAAGAAGGACATGGGATAAAACTGCCTGAAACGTTGAGGGATGTAATTTTACCGGGCCGCCACCCCGCAACGGTTTTTCCCCTGTTTTTTCTGGATTCTTTCGGGAAAGACCTTCTGCTGCACAGGCCAAATCTGCTGCATGTCCTCGACGGAACGGCGTGTGTTGCTCTGTTTTTTATAGCGTTTCAGGCCGCTTCCATTTTGGCCAGAAAGCCCGAGCGCTCCATCACCGCGCGTGGCTGGGCGTTCAACCCGGAAATCACCAGTCGGCCGCCGCGCAGGGTGACAGCCTTGTGCAACTGACCCAGTACGTCCAGACCCGATGCGTCCAGCGACTGCAGCGACTGGGCATCCAGACGCACCAGCAGGCCTTGCGGCGCGCTTTCAACCACCGACAGCACCGGGTCAATTTTGGCCACTGCGCCAAAAAACAGCGAACCGTAGAGCTGGAAGTTGACGGAGTCGTCGGTGCGTGCCGTTTCAACCACCTGAAACAGCGAACTCATGCGCCGCACAAACAGCACGCAGGCCAGCAGCAGGCCCACCTGCAGGGCCACCGTCAGGTCAAACACCACCGTGAGAAAGAAGGTGCCGAGCATCAGCAGCCGGTAGTGGTTGCTGTACTGGCGCATCTGCGCAAACTCGCGCCACTCGCCCATGTTCCAAGCCACATGCAGCAAAATGCCGGCCAGCACCGCCAGCACCGCCAGCACCGCCAGCGGCACATGCATGGCAAGCGGCGCGGCGGCCAGCACGATCACGACCAGCATCAGCGCATGCACCAGCCCGGCGATGGGCGAACTGGCCCCTGAACGCACATTGGTCACGGTGCGGGCAATGGTGCCGGTGGCCGGCATGCCGCCGAAGAACGGCACGATGAAATTCGCCACGCCCTGCGCCATCAGCTCCTGGTTGGGATCGTGTTTGGGCAGACCGGAAAGCTGGTCGGCCACGCGTGCGCACAGCAGCGACTCTACCGCGCCCAGCATCGCAATGGTCAGCGTAGGCGGCAGCAACAGGCGCACCGTGTCCCATGAAAAAGCCGGCAACGCAAAATCGGGCAGGGCCTGCGGAATGCCGCCAAAACGCGAGCATATGGTTTCGACCGGCAGAGTAAGGAGCCAGGAAAAAGCCGTCAGCGTGGTCAGCGCCACGATGGGGCCGGGCACGCGTGACACCGCCCGGGTTGCGCGCAGCAACTGCACACCTTCCACCGCCTGTATCCGGCTGATCAGCCGGGCCGTGAAGCCGTTGGCCGTCATGGAACGGCTGACAAACAGTTTCGGCCAGAGGATCAGACCGATAAAACACAGCAGGCCCAGGCCCAGCGCATGGGCGTTGAGGGAGTCGATGTTCAGGCTGATGGCCTTGATCTGCGAGAAAAAATCAGCCGGCATCTTGCCAATTTGCAGACCCAGCAAGTCCTTGAGCTGCGACAGCGCAATCAGCACCGCAATGCCGTTGGTAAACCCCACCACAATGCTGACCGGCACATAACGCACCAGCGTGCCCATCTTGAGAAACCCAAGCAAAAACAGCAGCACACCGGCGCAGGCTGTTGAAATCAGCAAATTGGGCAGGCCGTAGCGCCCGACAATGCCGTACACAATCACGATGAAGGCGCCTGCAGGCCCACCAATCTGCACGGCGGAGCCGCCCAGCAGAGAGATAAGCCCGCCCGCAATGATGGCCGTCCAGATGCCCGCTTGCGGCAACAGGCCCGAAGCAATGGCAAACGCCATGGCCAGCGGCAACGCCACAATGCCCACGGTCAGGCCCGCGCCCACATCTTTGCCAAAGCGCTCCCGCGTGTAATTTTTCAGAGCCGGGACAATGCGTGGTCGAAACGGCGCCAGGTAAGTGGGTAAGTTCATCAAAAGCATCCAGCGGTAGCCCGGCGGGTCATCCTTCAACAGGAGGATGGTCAAAACCGGGGGCTCTTGTTAAAGTAATTACCTATTTTTTGTTTCAGATACCTGTCCAGCATCTTAAGGCGCAGACGCACGCTTCATGCCACTTTCACCCAGTCGTTTCTCGTTACCTGACCTGGCAGCACAAGGGTGGCAACTGGGCCGTCTGGTGATCGCGGCCTGCGTGCTCGGGCTGGGCCTTCCCGCGCTTGCGCAGACCGATCAGGCTGCTAGCCCCGGGTGGATGGGCCAGCAGGGCGCTGCCCAGCTGGTGATTGATCTGTCGGGCCAGCAGACGCTGGCTCAAATCGAGCAACGCTTTGCGCTTGGGGAGTCCGAGCCCGCCAGCGCCGCGCGCATCATGCCGACCGGCGGCAGCACCGCCGTGTGGTACCGGCTGGCCCTTCCCGCGGTCGCTGTGCCAACCCCGCTGGTGCTGGCGCTGCCGCACCCCGGCATGAACCGGGTAGATCTGTACCGGACTGCGGCCGATGGTGGCTGGGGCGTCGAGCGTTCGGGCGACTCGATCCCGGTGGCGCAGTGGCCCCTGCCCTACCTGCACCCTGCGTTTGAGCTGGCGCTGCAACCGGGCGAGGCGCGTGCCAGCTACCTGCGCGTGCAACACAGCCACCCGATCAGCGTGCGCTGGACGCTCTGGAGTGCACGCGATTTTCAGGAGTCGGGCCAACGCTGGCATTTCTTTCTGGGTGCCTACGTCGGGCTGGTGGCGCTGGTGATTCTGATCTGTACGGTCAATGCGTATGTGCTGCGCGACTCTATACATGTTTACTACGCCGCCTATGTGCTGTTTGTCACCTTCGGCCAGCTCTCGCTGACCGGCCTGGCCGGTGAGTATCTGTGGCCCGGCAACGCCTGGTGGAACGACGCCGCATCCAATGTCATGCCCGCCACCGGGGCGGCGCTGGGCCATCTTTTCATCCGTGAACTGGTGCTTGAGCGCGGCGCCCGCTGGGCCACCCGCCTGATGCTTGCGATGGCTGCAGCCGGTGCCGGGCTGGCCCTGGGCTTCCTGTTGATCGGGCGCGATCCATTTTTTGCCATCAGCAGCCCTTACTACCTCGCCAGTTTTGCTGTCTATCTGGGTGTTGGGCTCTGGTACGCCTGGCGCATTCCTCAAGTGGGCCTGTGGGTTCTGGCGGGCATGCTGGCCCTGCTGGCAGGGTCGGTGTTTCCCATCCTGCGCAACATGCAACTGCTGCCTGTTTCCTTTATGACGCAATACGGCGCACAGCTGGGCGCCGCTGTCGAGATTCCGCTGCTTCTGGTCGCCCTGTATCTGCGCAACCGTGAACAGCGTCAAACCCGGGCCCGCGTAGGCGCCATGGCCAGGGCCGACCCGCTCACGGGTGTGGCCAACCACCAGGTCATGCTGCAGCGCCTGGCGCATTTGCTGGAGCACCAGCAGCGCGACCCCGGCGCCGGTGTGGTGCTGCGTGTGCGTGTCGGCAATATTCATGACATCCGCGCTGAATACGGCTTGCAGGTGGCGCAGATGGCATTGGTCCATGCGGGCGCCTGCATCAGCCAGGTCGTCAGGAAAGGCGACTTGGTGGCCCGGCACCGCGACGGTGATTTTGTGCTGATTTTGCAGGGACGGATGGAGCGCGACGACATCTCGACCATCGGCCAGCGGCTGGTTGCGCGCGGTCTGGCCCCCAGCGGCGTGTTACCCCCGAGCGCTGTGTTGCAGCTCAAACTGGGCATTGCCGCAGCACCTTTCAATACGGAGGATGCAGAGGCTTTGCTTCAGACGCTGGAAGGGGTGGTTGCCGAGCTGGCGGCGCGGCCGGGCAAAGCGCTGCGTTTTCTTAGCTGACGCGCATGCCCGGTGTGGCGCCCGGCCACGGCTCCAGTACAAAGATGCCGGGTGCGGCTTTGTCGTCGGCATGGCTGGCGGCCAGAACCATGCCTTCGCTGACGCCGAACTTCATCTTGCGCGGTGCCAGGTTGGCGACCATCACCGTGTGTTTGCCGATCAGGTCTTCCGGTTTGTAGGCACTGGCGATGCCGCTGAAGACGTTGCGGGTTTTCCCCTCGCCAACGTCGAGCGTCAGGCGCAGCAGCTTGACCGAGCCCTCGACCGCTTCGCAGTTGACGATGAGCGCAATGCGCAGGTCGATCTTCGCGAAGTCATCGATGGTGATGGTGGGGGCGATGGCTTCGCCGCCCGGCTTGCTCCCTCTCCCGTCGGGAGAGGGTTGGGGTGAGGGCTCTCCGCCGGCGTTTGCTATTAATTGAGTAGCTGCTTGCACTGATTCTGCTTGGGCTGGGGGTTCAAACAGTGCATCAAGTTGATCGGGGGTGACGCGCTGCATAAGGTGTTGGTAAGCGAGGATTGATTCGTCAGCGGGTCGTGATGATGTCAATGGACGGTGAATGGCACCCCATAAGCTGGTAGATGCTTTTAGAAATGCCAAGGCCCTTTCGGCCACATTGGGCAGTATTGGACTGAGATAGATCGTGAGAATCCGAAATGATTCGAGCGCAACACTTAAAACCTCATGCGCACCAGGCGACTGAGGCGACTTTTTAAGCATGTCCCAAGGGGCCTGCTCATGAACATACTTGTTCACCACGTCTGCCAAGGACATTACGATTTTGGTGACCTTGCCAAAATCTCGCGATTCGTAAAGAGCAGCAATTTCGTGTTCAGCGGCTTCCACTTGCTTCAAAACGCCGTGCGTACCCGCTCCGCTCAATTTCAAATCGCTGATCTTCCCCTCAAAGTTTTTATGTAGTAACGGTGCCGCGCGTGACGCAATGTTGACGTACTTGCCAATCAAATCACTGTTCACCCGCGCCATGAAGTCATCCGCATTGAAGTCGATGTCTTCGTTCTTCGCGTTCAGCTTGGCCGCCAGGTAATAACGCAGCCACTCCGGGTTCATACCCAGGCTCAGGTACTTGAGCGGGTCCAGACCAGTGCCGCGGCTTTTGCTCATCTTTTGGCCGTTGTTCACGGTCAGGAAGCCATGCACAAACACGTTGTCCGGTGTCTTGCGGCCGCTGAAATGCAGCATGGCGGGCCAGAACAGGGTGTGGAAGGTGACGATGTCCTTGCCGATGAAGTGGTACTGCTCCAGCTTGGGGTCGGCCATGTAGGCGTCGTAGTCCTCGCCGCGCTTGTCGAGCAGGTTTTTCAGCGAGGCGAGGTAGCCGACCGGCGCGTCCAGCCACACATAAAAATACTTGCCTGGCGCGTCGGGGATCTCGATGCCGAAGTAGGGCGCGTCCCGCGAGATGTCCCAGTCGCCCAGACCTTCGCTTTTTGTGCTGTCGGGATTCGTGCGAACGCTGAACCACTCCTTGACCTTGTTGGCCACCTCGGGTTGCAACTTGCCGTCCTGCGTCCACTTTTCAAGAAACTCCACGCAGCGCTGGTCGGACAGCTTGAAGAAAAAATGCTCTGAGCTTTTGAGCACGGGCGTTGCGCCCGACAAAGCCGAATACGGGTTGATCAAATCCGTAGGCGCATACACCGCACCGCAGTTTTCGCAGTTGTCACCGTACTGATCCTTTGCGCCGCACTTGGGGCAGGTGCCCTTGATGTAGCGATCTGGCAGGAACATGTTCTTTTCCGGGTCAAAGAACTGTTCAATTGTTTTTGTTTCGATCAGTCCGGCCTTTTTGAGGTCCAGGTAAATCTGCTGCGCAAGCTGGTGGTTCTCCGGCCCGTCGGTCGAATGCCAGTTGTCAAAGCTGATGTGAAAGCCGTCCAGATAGGGCTTGCGGCCGGCGGCGATGTCGGCCACAAACTGCTGCGGCGTTTTGCCAGCCTTGTCGGCGGCAATCATGATGGGCGCGCCGTGGGCATCGTCGGCGCCGACAAAGTTCACCGCATGGCCCTGCATGCGCTGGAAGCGCACCCAGATGTCGGCCTGGATGTACTCCATGATGTGGCCGATGTGGAAATTGCCGTTGGCATACGGCAGGGCGGTGGTGACAAAAAGGCGGCGCTGGGACATAGAGGGGCTTTGTGGCTTTGGAGGCTAACCGGCGATTTTAAGTCTCCCGGGCGCAGCAGGGTCTCTGCGCCCCATGCGCCCAGAGGCCGGCGCTGCGGCGTTAGACTCGGTGGCAATGGAGCGGCTGCGGCTGCCTTGTCAGCTTTCAATCGGAGACTTTCCCCCATGGCGGTAGAACAACAGGCAATCCTGAGCGCCCTGCAAGGTGTGCTCGACCCCAACACGGGCAAGGATTTTGTCAGCACCAAAGCGC
>NZ_JBDNGU010000192.1:0-22229 GCF_041689105.1 Polaromonas sp.
CATGCCGGTGCGCCGCTATGTGCATCCGGAGACCTTCAAGATGTATGCAGCAGAAGCATACAAGATGGGCTTCCTGCACGCTGCATCGGGTCCGCTGGTGCGCAGTTCCTACCATGCCGACGAACAGGCGCATGCGGCAGGGGTGTTTTGATTGGCACGCTGTGCCAGGAAAACTTCAGTTGCCGCGTGACATGCTGCCTGACAGAATTCGCTATCTTCGAATCCGCCAGAACTGGCGGGACGCTCCTTTCACTCCAGGTGTAACTCCTGAATCTTGCGCGTGATGGTGTTGCGGCCAATGCCCAGCTTTTGCGCCGCTTCGATGCGGCGGCCACGGGTGTTGAGCAGCGCGGTCTGGATCAGCTTCGATTCAAAGCGCCGCGTCAAAACGTCCCAGACGTCGCTGCGGCCGGTCGCCAGCAGGGCCATGGCCTCGGCCTCGAGCCCGGTTTCCCAGGTGGCTCCCTGCGGCGGCAAGCCGATCTCCGCAGGCGCCAAGGAAATTTTCTCCGCTGGCGCGGGTTCCACCGCAGCGGCGACACCGGTGTCCCCCCGCAGGCTCGGGTGACGCACCACCGCCCCGCTCTCGACCAGCACGGGCGCGGGCGCACGCAGCGGCTCGGGGGCCGCATCGAGCACCTCGGGTGGCAAATCCTTGGCTTCGATGACCTGGGCAGGCGCCATGACCGTCAGCCAGTGGCAGATATTTTCAAGCTGGCGCACATTGCCTGGAAAACCAAAGGTGCTGAGCTTTTGCAGTGCGGCGTCGGAGATTCGCTTGGGCTCGGCC
The DNA here is from genome assembly GCF_041689105.1 of Polaromonas sp. Classification (GTDB taxonomy): domain Bacteria; phylum Pseudomonadota; class Gammaproteobacteria; order Burkholderiales; family Burkholderiaceae_C; genus Polaromonas. Next base: position 791 of record NZ_JBDNGU010000192.1, read on the forward strand.
ACACCGAGCTGCTTGGCGCTTTGCTGCAGGAAGTGGCGCGTCAGCATGAACACGTCCTCGCGCCGCTCGCGCAGGGCGGGCAGGCGCAGGCGGATGACGTTCAGGCGGTGGAACAAATCCTCTCGGAAACCGCCTTCCTTGACACGCTGCTCCAGGTCCTGGTGGGTGGCGGCAATCACACGCACATTGGTTTTGACTGCGTTGTGGCCGCCGACACGGTAGAAGTTGCCGTCGGAGAGCACCCGCAGCAAACGCGTCTGCAGGTCAAAAGGCATGTCGCCGATCTCATCGAGAAACAGCGTACCGCCATCGGCCTGCTCGAAGCGGCCGCGGCGCATGGTCTGCGCGCCGGTGAAGGCGCCGCGCTCATGGCCGAACAGTTCGGACTCCAGCAGGTCCTTGGGAATGGCGGCGGTATTGATGGCCACAAACGGCCCGTTGGCGCGCGGTGAATGTTTGTGCAGCGCGCGCGCCACCAGCTCCTTGCCGGAGCCGGATTCTCCGGTGATCATCACTGTGACATTGCTCTGGCTGAGGCGGCCGATGGCACGGAACACGTCCTGCATGGCGGGTGCCTGACCCAGCATTTCGGGCGTGGCGGCCATGCGTTCTTCGGCCACCTCTTCGCGCTGGCTTTCTTCAACCGCACGGCGGATCAGCTCGACCGCTTTGGTCAGGTCAAAGGGCTTGGGCAGGTATTCAAAGGCGCCGCCCTGAAAGGCCGACACGGCGCTGTCCAAGTCAGAAAACGCGGTCATGATGATGACCGGCAGGCCAGGGAGTTTTTCCTTGACCTTCTCAAGAAGGTCAAGGCCGGAGCCGCCGGGCATGCGAATGTCGCTGACCAGCACCTGCGGGCCATCCTCGTCGGTGGCGCTGTCCAGGGCTGCCAGCACCTCGCGCGGGTTGACAAAACTGCGGGTCGGCAGGCCCTCCCGCAGCAAGGCCTTTTCCAGAACAAACCGGATGGACTGGTCATCGTCAACAATCCAGATCGGTTTCATGCTTTTGTCCCTTTGGTACTTCTACCGGTTATCCATCAATGAAGGTGACGGTTTCAAGGCAGAGGTATCAGCAACTTGAAATCCGTGCGGCCGGGGACGCTGTCGCACTCAATCAAGCCGTGGTGTTGCTGAACAAAGGTTTGCGCCAAGGTCAGCCCCAACCCGGAACCGCCCTCCCGCCCCGAGATCAGGGGATAGAAGATACGGTCCTTGATGGAGTCCGGAACACCCGGTCCATTGTCGATAACATGCAATTCCAGTGCCAAGCGATAACGCTGCTTGCCGAAAGTCACCTGGCGCGCGATCCGGGTCCTGAAACTGATCTGCGCATCACCGGCGGCAATTCGTTCGGCCAGCGCCTGGGCGGCGTTGTGGGCGATGTTGAGCACCGCCTGAATCAGCTGCTCGCGGTCGCCGCGGAAGTCGGGAATCGAGATGTCATAGTCGCGCAGCACACGCAGACCCTTCGGAAACTCGGCCAGGATCAGCGAGCGCACCCGCTCGCACACTTCGTGAATATTCACGTCGCCCACCATGTGCGGCCGGCGATGCGGCGCCAGAAGACGGTCCACCAGCGACTGCAGGCGGTCCGCCTCGTGGATGATCACCTGGGTGTATTCGGTCAGCTCTTTGGACTCGATCTCCATCTGCAAGAGCTGCGCAGCACCGCGAATGCCGCCCAGCGGGTTCTTGATCTCGTGGGCGAGGTTGCGGATCAGCTCCTTGTTGGCCTGCGCCTGGTCCATCAGCCGCTCTTCACGGTCCTGCTTGGCCTGCTGCTCCAGTGGCAGAAGTTCGACAATCGCTTCGCCCGGCATGTCGGTTTGCGCCACCACCACATGCACTGGCAGGGGCTCGCGGTTCAGGGGCTTGAGCCAGGCGTCGTATCGCAGCGCCGCAAACTCATTGCTGCCCGCGCCTTCAAGCGCATTGTGCAAAATCATTGGCTCGGTAAAACAGTCTGGCAACTGTGAGCCCTCGATGGTGCGGCGCGAGGTGCCCAGCGCGTCTTCGAGGGCGGCGTTGGCAAACACCACCACGCCGTCCGTTCGCACGACGGCCACCAGCGTGGCCAGCAGGTCAAAGGACTGGAAGCGTGGAAATGCCGCGGGCTTGGCGGTCAGGGAGAAATCGGGCTTTTTCAAGCCGCCTATTTTGACGCAGAAGCGCCTGGAGCGACTGACTGCTTTGGCCTACTGCTGCCGCACCGTGTTTGAGGGCAAACGGCCGAGTTCGCGTTTGAGGCCGGCAATGTCGCTTTCGTGGCGCGAAATGCTCTCCTTCATCTCTGCCACGCGGTCGAGGTAACGCTGGTAGTTGCGCCCCTCGATACCCTGCTTTTCCGGCTCGCCGTTCTTGTACTCTTTTTGCTGCTCGGCCAGCCTGGTTTCGGCTTTTTTGAGTTCAGCCTCCAGAATCGTACGGGTGTCGCTGTCGCGGGCGCGTTGCTCGTTGCTGCCAGAAGCGGGCGCGGCCTGCACCGCCCCTGCGACACGAACCGCCGGCCGGCTCGCAGGTGTGCTGGACACCACAGTGACATTGCCTCCGTCAATCTGCTTGCAACCGCGCGCTTGTGCGTCCTTGGCGCTGTTGATGTATTCGGGCGTGTCACCGCCTTTGCCGGCGCAGCGGTAGATGCGCTCCTGCGAAAAAGCGGAAGAAGCTGCGGCAGCCACAAGAGCAACCAGGATCGAAGGAAGTACTGTAGGTTTCATGCGTAACCCCAAGTGCCTGTTAAGGCATGGACGGTCTGCCAGTATCCTGCAAAGGGTAAGAAACGCAAAACGCCGCAAACGATAACCCTGTGGGCCAATAAAAAAGGACGGCTTTCGCCGTCCTTTTTTGACCACAGACTGTAAAAAATTACAGTGAGTAATACATCTCGAACTCGATCGGGTGGGTGGCCTGGCGCAGGCGTGTCACTTCACCCATTTTCAGCTCGATGTAGGCGTCGATCATGCTGTCGGTGAACACACCACCCTTGGTCAGGAAGCTGCGACCCACATCGAGGCAGTCCAGCGCCTGGTCCAGGCTGTGGCACACGGTCGGCACTTTTGCATCTTCCTCGGGCGGCAGATGGTACAGGTCCTTGGTGGCGGCTTCGCCGGGATGGATCTTGTTTTCGACGCCGTCCAGGCCAGCCATCATCAGGGCCGAGAAACCCAGGTAAGGGTTCATCAGCGGATCGGGGAAACGTGCCTCGATACGGCGGCCTTTGGGGTTGGCCACGTAAGGAATGCGGATCGATGCCGAGCGGTTTTTGGCGGAATAAGCCAGCTTGACCGGCGCCTCATAACCGGGGACCAGACGCTTGTAGCTGTTGGTGCCAGGGTTGGTGATGGCGTTCAGCGCACGGGCATGCTTGATGATGCCGCCGATGTAGTACAGCGCAAAATCGGACAGGCCGGCATAACCGTCACCGGCGAACAGGTTCTTGCCGTCTTTCCAGATCGACTGGTGCACGTGCATGCCGGAGCCGTTGTCGCCAACGATGGGCTTGGGCATGAAGGTGGCGGTTTTGCCGTAGGCATTGGCCACGTTTTGCACCACGTATTTGAGCACTTGCGTCCAGTCGGCGCGTTGCACCAGCGTGCTGAACTTGGTGCCGATTTCGTTTTGGCCAGCACCGCCGACTTCGTGGTGAAACACTTCGACAGGAATGCCCAGCGATTCGAGGATCAGCGACATCTCTGCGCGCATGTCCTGCGTGCTGTCGACGGGAGGCACCGGGAAGTAGCCGCCCTTGACAGTGGGACGGTGGCCGCGGTTGCCGCCTTCGAGTTTTTTGCCCGAGTTCCAGGGCGCTTCGTACTCTTCGATTTTGAAGAAGGTACCTGACATGTCGGTGTTCCAGCGCACGTCGTCGAAGATGAAAAATTCAGGCTCGGGGCCGAAAAACGCCGTGTCGCCCAGGCCAGAGGCTTTGAGGTAAGCCTCGGCGCGCTGCGCGATGGAGCGCGGGTCGCGGTCGTAAGCCTTGCCGTCGGCGGGTTCGAGCACATCGCAGCTCAAGAAGATGGTGGTTTCTTCAAAGAAAGGGTCGATGTTGGCCGTCTTGGGATCAGGCATCAGCAGCATGTCGGACGCTTCAATGCCTTTCCAGCCTGCCACGGAAGAACCGTCGAAGGCGTGGCCCGAGGTGAATTTGTCTTCGTCAAAATGGGACACCGGCACGGTGACGTGCTGCTCTTTGCCCCGGGTGTCGGTAAAACGGAAGTCAACAAACTTGACTTCGTTTTCCTTGACCATTTTCATGACGTCTGCGACGGTCTTTGCCATCAGAATCTCCTGTTGCTGGATGGTTGTTAAAAATACTTTCAACGCGGGTGGATGCACATTTTGTGCCACACCCCATGGCTGTTTTTTCTGCCAAGCTTGCGATTGTGCCGTCAAGTTGGTGGCTATAGACCCGTCACCGCCCCTCGCGCCCGAAAAATTGCCTGATTTTTAAGGCACCAAGCCAGTGCAAAGCAATTTGCACTATGTTGGTGCAAATATCTAACGCACCAATTCAGGGCCCAGCTTGACGTCGAAGGCATGCAACCCGGCCAGCAAGGCCGGAAAAGCGGCGTTGACCGCGCCGGGGGTGCCCTTGACACCCAACTCAATATGGCGACCGTACACAGCATGATCCACGCTGGGCAGGCTGAACACCTTGACGCCGCTGTGACCCGCTTCAATGGCGAGCATCAGCGGCGTGAGCGCCGCTTCCATGGCGCCCATCACAATGACCGATTTCTCGATGTAAGCTGATTTTTGGTGCAGATGCGCGTAGTGCGTGTCCAGCACCCCCTCCATCATGGGCCAGGCCATGACCGGGAATCCAGGCAAGAAATGTACGCCCCCACGGTCGCTCACTTCGAGTAGCTCCCTGCCCCCCGAGGGGGCCGCTGCGCCTGCGGCCGGGCGAAGCCCGTTCCGCGGCCCCGGCTGGGTTGGATCCACAAAGCAGCTAAAGCCTGGAATCTTGTTGTAAGGGTTGGGGATGATGTCGACGCCGGCGGGAAACGTGCCCATGTTGAGGCGGTGGATGTTGTCGTCGCGGTCGGGCTCGTAAGCCACGCCCTGCTCTTTCGCGATGTCCTGCATGCGCTCACGGATCAGGCGCTCGGCTTCGGGGTGCAGCGCCAACTCCACGCCCAGCGCGGCGGCTGCGCATTGGCGGGTGTGGTCGTCCGGCGTTGCGCCGATGCCGCCGCAGGAAAACACCACGTCACCCGATTCGCGCGCGGCGGCAAAAGCGCGCGCCAGCACGGCCGTGATGCGCGCCGGGTCGTCCCCCACGTAGTCCGCATAGCTTAGTTGCAGGCCGCGCGCACCCAGCAGCTCAATGACCTTGGGCATGTGTTTGTCGGCGCGCTTGCCCGAGAGGATTTCGTCACCGACGATGACCAGGCCGAAAGAGATGCTCATGGTGAATTCTGAAAAGAAAGGAGTCAGGGTTGTTGGCCGGGGGCGCGGAAGTTTGGTGATGCCGCGTCGCTTGCGCTCGCGGCCGGCCCGGGCAAAACTCCCACCGCTATGGATTCGATAGCTACCGGCGCAAATGGAACAGGGGGCAGGGCATTTTTTTGCCTGCGAAGCTGCTCCAGCGCGGCCAGGCAGTAATGGGCAAACCAGAGCGATGAAAAGGCGAACACCAGCGTGTACAGCCAGATCGCCACCGGCACCAGGATGGGCGCCATGGCGATGAACATTGCGCCGGAAGCCCACAACAGGCTGGGCGCAGCGCCCAGATAGCCACTGAGCACACCTATGCCCAGCAGGCTGGAGCGATGGCGGCGAAAAATCTCGCGCCGCTCTTCGGCGCTGGCGTGATCGACCAGCGCGTCGTAAGACATCACCCGGTAGGTCAGCCAGCCCCAGATCAACGGCGGCAGGATCAATATCAGCGGAGGTATCAACCACAGCGGGATCGACAGGATCAATGCGATGGCGGCCAGCAGGGTCGAACTCAGCGACCAGACCAGACTGGCCAGCAGCGAGCCGCCCTTCTTGCGCTCCATCTGCGGAAAGCGCCGGTCGGCGACCAGCGCGACCATGGCCGGCGTCATCAGCAGGGCGACGAACAGCAGCGCGGTGATCACGATCACCGGAATGCTCAAGAACAGCAAAATCGTAGGCGCCAGCACCACCCGCAAGTTACCCAGGCCCAGGCTCTCCAGCCAGCGCGCCATGGCGCTGAGCAGCTCCCAGCTTTCCAGGCTGGTCCGAACAGCGGTCAGCGCGTCGTCCCAGAAGAAATAACCCAGACCCAGCGACAACACGACCATGATGACCAGCGGCAGCACCGAGAGGGCGATGACCCGGGGGTGCAGGCAGTACGCCACCGCGCGCCAGAAAGAGTCCAGAAGTTTGCTCATCGATCAAGTGTAGCCCCGGAAGATAGGGCCCCCACGGTTGCCCACTGCGTGTAGCTCCCTGCGCCTTGCAGGCTGGATTTGAGAGTTCAGGGGGTACAACCAGTGGGGGCCGCGGGGCTGGCTTTGCCAGACCGCAGGCGCCGCCCCCTTGAGGGGGGAACAGGCTACACGCAGAGAGCCTGGACGGGGGTGGTTTTATGCCTTGCCAACCAGCCGTTTGAGCCCGAGCCATTGCTGCGACCAGAATCCCCGGCCGTAGTTGCGGCCTTGCTCGACCTGGTCGCGGATGCCGGTGGGGTCGTAACGCTGCTGAAAATTGACGGTACCAAACAGCATGTCCCACCAAGGCAGAAGCACGCCGAAGTTGTGGCCACCCAGGACGGTCTGTTCGTTCTTCAGGCTCTCATGTCCGATGCCAATGCTGTGATGCACCCTGTGAAAACGCGGACTCACCCACAGCCGCTCGCCAATATGCCCAAACCACAGCCGCACATTGGCATGCTGGAAGCTTTCGCTGAGTTGGGTCAGCGCCACGATGGCGATGAACTGGCCCGGCGCCACGCCGATCAACTGCGCCACCAGCACCACGATCACGTCCACCAGTACGTCGTCGAGCAGGTGGTTGCGGTTGTCGCTCCACATGGTCATTTGCCGCTGCGCGTGGTGCAGCGAATGCAGTCGCCACCACCAGCCGATCTGGTGCTGGCCGCGGTGCATCCAGTAGGCGACAAAATCAAACACCACCAGGTAAATCAGCAGGCTGAAAAGCGCGTTGTCCGTCACGCCGGGCCAGAGCTGGTCCAGGTGAAAGGTGCCAAAACCGGCCGTGCGCGCCATGCCGAACAGCTCGTCGAACCAGGGCTCCAGCGTGAAAAACAGCGTGATGCGAAACAGGCCCAGACGGTGAATCACGGTGTAGAGGATGTCGGTACGTATGGTGGCGCGGTCTGTGACCGGTTCTACCGGCCGCCAGCGTTGCAGCGGGCCGACCACGGCCAGCAATACCGCGATCTGAATCAGCCCCACCAGGAACCAGGCCGTGGCTTCGTAGCCGTCTTCAAGCAGGTTGCCCAGACCCAGCGCGAACATCGCGGGCAGCACGGCGGCCTCAAACAGCCACTGCTGCAGGGTCGAAAAAAGACTTTCCAGGCCGTCCATGCCGCTTATTTTGCAGGCTTGACCGCTGCGGGGTCAGTCTGGCGCTCAATCCAGGCCTTGTAGCGGGGGTGTTCGCGCAAGGTCGCAAAACAGAAACCGCGCTCTTTCAGGCCTGTGATCAGCGGCTCCAGCACGGCCGGCGCCCAGGGGTCTTTGCGCGACCAGATGCCCAGGTGCGCCAGCAAAATGTCGCCGGGCTGAATGTCCCTCAGCGCTTTTTTGAGCAGCGCGTCGTTGGAATAAGCCTCACTGGGGAGCTCGTCGCCAAGAAAACCGGCCGGTGACCAGCCCACGTGGTCGTAGCCGCAGGTTTTGGCGGCAGCCAGCAGCCGGGGCGAGGTCTTGCCGCCCGGTGCGCGAAACAGCGGCAGGGGCTTCTTGCCGGTGATTTCTTCGAGCCGGGTTGCAGCCTTGGCAAGCTCCCCGCAATACTGGGCGGCGGTCCAGACCGACTCCCTGCCCTGGGACGGCCCCGCCGAGGGGCGCACCCTGAACTGGTCAGAACCGACGTCGGCACGCCAGTAAGTGTGGTCAAAGGTGTGGGAAGCGAAATCATGGCCTTCGGCAGCACGCGCTTTCCACCACGGCGCCCAATCCTTGCCCAAGCTGCCGTCACCGGTCTGCGTGCGTTCGTTGGCTGCAAAAAACGTGGCCTTGACCTGGTGTTTGGCCAGGATGTCCGCCATCAGCGGCGCCACGGCCATGTGGCCGGTGTCCAGTGTCAGGTAAACCGGCTTGCCAGGTTTACCTTGAGCGTCAAAACAGCCCTCAGCCCATGCTGGACGTGCGCAAGCAGCTATGAAAATAGTAGCAGCCAACAGGACCACCAGCCCTCGTGGTGCGCGCCCCTTCAAGCCAGGGCCGCGGGTCCGGCTTCGCCGGCCCGCAGGCGCAGCGGCCCCCCGGGGGGCATCCTTCGACGAGTCGGGGACGAGAGGACGGAAAGAAGCAGCTGGCGACGGCAGGATGTCTTCATTCCAGCCGGGGCCGCGGGTCCGGCTTCGCCGGCCCGCAGGCGCAGCGGCCCCCTCGGGGGGCAGCGACCCACACGCAGTGGGGGAGCGTGGGGGCCTATCTAGGCGCGTGATCCAGTGTCCAGACACCATGGGGACTCTTTCCAACATTGACCTGACGCACCACCTTGCGGGCCGCCATGTCGATCACCGTGAGTTTGCGCGCCCAGCGCGAGGTCACGTAAATGAACTTGCCGTCGCGCGAGACTTCAATGCAGTCCGGCCCGCCCGGGGCGGGGTAGCTGTCCACCACGGTCAGGGTCTGCAGGTCGATCTTGCTGATGCTGTTGCCCACACGGTTGCTGACCAGCACATGGCGCCCGTCGCCCAGTGCGCGGAAGGCGTGGGCGCCGGCGCCGGTCTTGATGACCCGGCTGCGATGCGGCTGCTTGCCGCTCACGTCAAACACCTCGACCGTGTCGTCACCGGTCAGACCCACCAGCAGCAATTTGTCGTCGGCGCTGCCGTACACGTCAGCCGGGATCGCCCCGGTGGGGGTGCGCCACTTGATGGTCTGTGTCGCCAGGTCCAGCGCAATCAGCTCGTCGCTGTCCTGCATGGTCGAATACACCGTGGTGCTTTTGCTGTCTATCCACAAATGGCTGGGGGTCTTGCTGGTGGCCACACGCTTGACCAGGGTGACGTTGCTGCCGTCCCAGCGGTAGATGTCGATGTGGTTCAGGCGGTTGGCGGCCGTGACAAACCACTTCATGTCCGGCGAGAAGCGCAGCTGGTAGGGGTCGAGAATGCCGGGGATCACGCGCTGGACCACCGCCGTTTTGGGGTCGATGAAGGTCAGTGTGTCCGACAGCGCGTTGGCCACGATGACCGATTTTTCGTCGGGCGTCATGTAGATATGGTGAGGTTGCTTGCCAGTGGCGATGCGTTTGGTCTCGACCCAGGTCACCGGGTTGATCACGCTGACACTGGCGTCCAGCGAGTTGAGCACAAACAGCGGCGCGGACTGGGCCAGGGCAGCGGCGCCTGACAGGCAGCACAGGGCCGCGGCAAACAAACGGAGGGACAGGTTCACAAACGACTTTCTTCGGGCAGCCGCAAGTGTAGCGGGCGGGTCTTTCCTAACGCGCCAGGGCAGCGACCGGCTTACATCCCTTACGATGCTGTGATGGATTTTGTAGACATTCAAGGCTGCCGGCTCGAGCTGCAGCAGATTGCCGGGCCGGCCGGCAAAGCGCCCCTGGTTTTTCTGCACGAGGGCCTGGGCTCGGTCAGTCTGTGGTCCCAGCGCGGCCGCAGCTGGCCGGAAGCGGTCTGTCAGGCCACCGGACGGACGGGCGTGGTTTATTCCCGGCGCGGCTACGGGCGGTCGGACCCCGTACCCGATGTGCGCGGAACCGGCCGTCTGACCCCGGACTATATGCACCGCGAAGCCTGGGACCTGCTGCCGGCGCTGCTGCAGGCGCTGAGCTTGGGCCGGCCCGTGCTGCTGGGCCACTCGGACGGCGCCAGCATCGCCCTTCTCCATGCCAGCCGCCACCCGGTGACCGCCACGATCGTGATGGCGCCGCATGTGATGGTCGAGGACATTGCTGTAACGGCGATTGGGCAAGCCAAAACCGCGTTCGAACGCAGCGAAGGGCCGCCCCGAGCAAGTTCAGCCCCCCCGGGGGGCAGCAAAGCGCACGCAGTGGGGAGCGTGGGTGCCCACAGTCTGCGTGACAGGCTGGCACGCCACCACGCCGATGTGGACGGCGCCTTCTGGCAGTGGAACGACGTCTGGCTGTCGCAAGGGTTTCGAAGCTTCGACATTCGTCCGGACTGCAGCCGCATCAGTACCCCGCTGCTGGCCGTCCAGGGCGTGGGCGACGAATACGGCACCCTGGCCCAGCTCGACGAACTGGCGAAGGCTGCGCCGCAAACCGTGCAACTGCGGCTGGACGATTGCGGCCACTCGCCCCAGCGCGATCAACCCGGGCGCACGCTGGAGGCGGTTGCGGCCTTCCTGCAGGCGCTGCCGTGATGCTATTGATTCAGTAGCTGTTTGCGCTCGCCAGTAAAGGGCTGGAGGCTTTTTTCATGCCCAATCACAGAAACTTCACGCTGAAATTCGCGCCAGATCCTCGGCTGTCAGCCAGCGCCATTGGCCAGGCAGCAGGTCGGCCGGCAGGTCCAGCGAACCGATGCGCGAGCGGTGCAGGCCACCCACGTCCTCGACCCGGTTGCCGACGGCGGCAATCATGCGTTTGACCTGGTGGTACTTGCCTTCGGTCAGCGTCAGGCTCAGCTGCGACTCGCCGGTTTGCGCGCAGGCGGCAGCGCGAACCGGTTTCGGGTCGTCGTCCAGCACAACGCCGGCAAGCAGTTTTTCGACCTGCTGTGCCGTGACCGGGTGTTTGGCCGTGACCTCATACACCTTGGGCACATGGTGTTTGGGTGAGCTCATGCGGTGGATGAACTTGCCATCGTCCGACAGCAGCAGCAAGCCGGTGGTGTCCTGGTCCAGCCGGCCCACCGCCTGCACGCCGGCTGCTGCCCCACCGCCACGCTGGCGGATGGGGGGCGGCAGCAAGGTGTAGATGCTGGGGTAGGTGCTGGGCTTTTGCGAACACTCGTAGCCGGCCGGCTTGTGCAGCATCAGATAGGCCTTCTCGTGGTACGCCCAGTCCACGCCCTGCACCGTGAACTGGAGCCCCTGCGCTATGAATTCCATAGCTGGCTCCATACAGGGGACGCCGGTTACAGCCACAAAACCCTGTTGAACCAGCCCGGCGCAGACCCGCCGCGTGCCGAAACCCTGGGAGAAAAGAATGTCCTGCAACTGCATGTTTTTTGCCATGGGCCTATTGTCGCCCGGCAGATCAAGGCCGGGGCCTGCTCCGCGACAGCCTGCGATCTTTCAGGGCCGCCTCCCTATTCACGTAGTGTTGGAACAATGATGAAAAAGACCCGCTTTGCCACGACGATTGCCATTACTTTTATTCTGACCCTGGCAACCGTTTTACTGACAGTGAACTTCACCAGCGGTGAGAAAAATATCAGGCGTGACATGCCGCGCCTGTACACCACAAACGACCTCCAGTTCCGCAGGGCCATGGGCTCCTTGCTGGGTCCGGGCATTGTTGGCGGCAACCGCGTGCAGGCGCTGCTCAACGGTGAGCAGATTTTCCCGGCCATGCCGGCCGCTATCTGCGGTGCACAGCACAGCATCACCTTTGAAACCTACATCTACTGGTCTGACGATATTGGTCGGAAATTCGCCGACGCGCTGGCCGAACGCGCCCGGGCCGGGGTGAAAGTGCATGTCTTGCTGGACTGATTGGGCAGCGCGAAGATCGACGAGTCATTTTTGAAGGAAATGGAAGCGGCTGGCGTCGAGACGCGCAAGTTTCACAAGCCGCACTGGTACAACTGGGGCCGCATGAACAACCGAACGCACCGCAAGCTGCTGTTGGTCGACAGAAAACCGGCTTCACTGGCGGCGTGGACATTGCGCCGCAGTGGGCCGGCACGGGCCAGGACGCCGAGCACTGGCGCGACTCGCACTTCCGGCTGGAAGGCCCGGCAGTCGCCCAGATGCAGGCGGTGTTCATGGACAACTGGTTCAAGGTCACCGGTCAGGTGATGCACGGTGAAACCTACTTTCCCACGCTGCAACCAGCGGGCAGCAGCCTGGCGCAGGTATTTTCAAGATCGCCATCAGGGGGCAGCGAAAGCATGCAGTTGATGTGCCAGCTGTCCATCACCGCCGCCGACAAAAGCATAGACCTGTCCAGCGCCTACTTTGTGCCCGACGCTCTGACCAGCAAGGCGCTGATTGAAGCCATCAAGCGCGGCGTGAAACTGCGCATCATCACGCCCGGCGAGATCATCGATACAGAAACCGTGCGCGCGGCGTCGCGCGGAACCTGGGGTCCGCTGCTCAAAGCAGGCACCGAGATTCATAAGTACCAGGCCAGCATGTACCACGTCAAGGCCATGGTGGTGGACAAGCGCTGGCGACAGGCTGCCGTGCTTCCGGGATAACGGGTCTGGAGTGGAGTCGGGTGGATTTGGACAGGCGGACCGCCTGGCTCAATAAAACCAAGAATGGCACGCCTCGGGGGTACCGTTAAATGAAAATGCGATTGAAGTCTTGAAAGAGCAGCAAGGAAAGAACCCAAAGTTTTGTTTCACCTTCCGGGGCGAACCGATTCAACGGGCCATTACCAACACTGCCTGGTACAGCACGATAAAAGCTGCTGGCATCGAGGATTTTAGGTTTCACGACTTGCGCTACACCTGGGCATCGTGGCATCGTGGCATCGTCAGGCGGGAACGTCTTGCGATGAGCTCAAAGACTTGGACGGCTGAAAATCCAGGGTGATGGTGGACCGCTACGCGAAGTACGCCACGAAACATCTGGCTGTCGCTGCGAATCGAATCCAGCGGGTCCGTGACGAGAACGTAGTCTATTTGGTCACGTTTTTGTCACGTCCAAAAAGAAAAAGGGCCTAGCCACACGGCTAAGCCCTTGATTTTATTGGTGGGGCCTGCGGGGGTCGAACCCACGACAAACGGATTAAAAGTCCGCTGCTCTACCAACTGAGCTAAGGCCCCGCGAAGCATCTTTCAATACTTCCAAGTCTTTACTGCATCGTGTGCAGCAAAGCCTTGAATTATAGCGTCATTTTTTCGGGCTTTGCAAACTCACGCCGCAATTTTATCGAGTGCCCAGCCCGCCGCACACAGGCCAAAGGTCGAGGTCACGCTGACAACCGATCCGTAACCGTGGCAGTTGAGACTGCCATCACTTTGTGCGTTATCAGGCAGCTCGCAGGCCGATGCTTCATCGCCTGCCGAAAGCGTGCTGCCGTCCGCCTGCAGCGCAGTGGATGGCTGCATCACGGCCTCGCGGCTGAACACGCAGGCCACGCCGATTTTTCCCTTGCGCGCCGCGCCCTGCTCCTTGCGCAGGCGGTAGCGCAGCTGTGCCAGCAAAGGGTCATGCGTGACCAGCGCAAGGTCGTCGATGTCGACCTTGTGCGCGTGGCGTTTTCCGCCTGCCGCTCCGACACTGATCAGTGTCGTTTTGTTTTTGATGGCCCAGGCCGCCATGGCGGTCTTGGCCCTGACCTGGTCGCAGGCGTCAATCACCGCCACCAGCTCGCCATCCTTGAGGCCGGCGATCAACGGCCAGTTGGCGGCCTCGACAAACTCTTCAATGCAATTCACCTCGCAGGCAGGGTGGATGTGCGCGATGCGCTCACGCATGGCCTGCACTTTGGCTTGACCCAAGGTGTTGTCCAGCGCATGAATTTGCCGGTTGATGTTGGACTCGGCGATGTGGTCGAGGTCAATCAGCGTGAGCCGGGCCACGCCGCTGCGCGCCAGCGCTTCAGCCGCCCAGGAGCCGACGCCACCGAGGCCGACCACAACCACATGGGCAGCCCGGATTTTTTTTGCGCCGGCGGCGCCATACAGGCGGGCCAGCCCGCCGAAACGGCGTTCCAGATCGGCCGCCATTGATTCAGGAGTTTCCGTCAAAGCCATTTCCGGCAGGGCACAAACAGCGGAGCATCAAATGCCTCGCTCCAGCCGCCAGACCTGGTAGCGCACACCCGCCACACATCCCGCCAGAATGGCGGCCACCGCCACAAAACTGGTTGCGCTCAGCGTCGAGATGCCCGACAGGCCTTGGCCGATGGTGCAACCCATGGCGGTGACACCGCCCACACCCATCAAGACCGCCCCCACCAGGTGATTGCCGGTGTCTTCGGCATCCCGAAAACCTTCCCAGCGAAAGCTGCGCGACGGCAGCGCGTACAGTGCCGACCCCACAACCACGCCAAACACCGAGACGATGCCGATGGTCAGCAACTTGCTTTTGTCGCTGAAAAACATGAGCCAGTCCACCGTGTAGGCCACCGGTGAGACAAAACTCAACGCCTCCATGCGCCCGGAGTTGGTCGCCAGAAAAGCTTCCTGCAGCGTGTCGGGATGTTCGGCCACATAACCGAGATGGCCGCTGACCCACCACATGCCCGCGACCACGGCACCAATGCCCAGGCCAGCCAGCAGGTTGTCAAAGCGGCGAAATTCGGTGCCCAGCAGCGCCCAGATGATCAGCCCGCCGCCCAGCACGGCGGCAATCGCTAGCCCGGCCAGTGCCGGCGACACCCCGGTGGCAGCGCCCGCCCAGCTGGACAGGGCCGCATTGGTGTTGAAGTCGACGGCCACGCTGTCTACCGTGGCCACACGAAGCACAGCTGTGATGCCCTTGAGCGTGGCAAAAGCCGCCACGCCCATGACCAGAAAAACAACCAGCGACTTGAGATTGCCTCCGCCTATGCGTACCAGGGTCTTGCTGCCGCAACCCGACGCCAACACCATGCCAAAGCCGAACAGGCCGCCGCCGACCAAAGCGGACAGCCAGATGAAGCGGTTCGATGAATAAAGTGTTTTGGACGGGTCAATCAGCCCGGCGGCAGCCATGCCGTAGAACCCGATCATGGTCACACCCATGGCCATGCCCCACATGCGCATGCGGGTCCAGTCGCCCATGTTGATGATGTCGCTGACCGCGCCCATGGTGCAGAAATGCGTGCGCTGCGCGATGGCGCCAAACAGCGTTGAAAGGATAAAAGCCGCCCAGAGAACCTGAGTGGTGAGGGTATTGAGCTGGGAGGTGTCCATCCCCCGATTTTATCGCTGTACGTGGGTGAGACCCAACCCCATTTTTTTTAGCAGCGATGTTTTTCCGTCGGGCCGCCCCAAGGAAAACGCACGCCCTCGGGGGGGGGGGGCAGAGAGCTACGCGCAGCGAGCGAATGTGGGGGCCCTGTTTTCCGCCGGGCCGTCCCAAGGAAAAATACGCCCCCTCGGGGGGCAGCGTAGTACACGAAGCGACAAGCGTGGGGGCCTATTTCAGCTTGCTCAGGCGATCCTTGGCGACGGAAGCGGCCTCCGACTGCGGGTAAGCCTTGACCAGGTCTTCCAGCGTTTTTCGGGCGCCCTTGATGTCCTTGAGCTCAACCTGGCAGTTGGCCACGGCCAGCACGGCTTCCGGGGCCCGCAGGTGTTCGGTATCGGTAGCCACCAGCGCACGGAAATTGGTGATCGCATCACGGTAGTTACGCAGCGCGTACTGCGCATTGCCAAGCCAGAACAGCGCAGGCACCTTGTAGCCGCTTTGCGGGTAACGCTTGAGAAAGTTTCCAAAGGCAGCCTGCGCCGACGCAAAATCACCTTTGCGCAAAACGACCAATGCGGCATCGAACTCCTGCGTTTCAGCCGGATCGGCCACAAACTCCCTGCCATCCACCGTGACTTTGGAAGGCTCGAACTTGCGCAACCTGTCGTCCACACCTTGCGACAAATCCTTCTGTCGGCGCTGCACCTCTGAAAGCTCGCGCGTCATTTGCTCGCCTTGCCCGCGCATTTGCGCCATCTCGGCACGCATCGCCTCGATCTGTCCTGACAAGTCAAGCAGGCTGCGGCGCAGCTGCGCGTTATCCCCGGCAGCCTTGCGCAACTCTTCCGTCTGGCGCTGCTGCGACACGTCCAGGCGCTGGCGCATTTCGAGAATCGCCCTGCGGGCCTCGTCGTCTTCAAAGAGGGCCGCATGGGCGTTGAAAGCCAACACGCAGGCCAGCGCGGCCAGAACGATGCGGAAGTTCTTCAAGGTCAAACCTCCGTTTTAGCGGTAGTTGAATTCAGCACGGCGGTTTTTCGCGTACGCATCTTCGTCGGTACCGGTGGTGGTGGGTTTTTCCTCGCCAAAACTGACCGCCTCGATTTGTGCGTCAGCGGCGCCCAGCAGGCCCAGCGCGCGGCGAACGGCTTCGGCCCGCTTTTGCCCCAGCGCCAGGTTGTACTCGCGGCCCCCGCGCTCGTCGGTGCTGCCTTCAATGACCAGCTTGCGGTTTTTGTTGGCGCTCAGAAAACGGGCATGCGCTTCAACGGTACCCTGAGCCTCCGGCTTGATGACAAAGCTGTCGTAGTCGAAATAAATCACCCGTGCGGCGCCGGAGGGCCCGGCCAACGAGGGGTCGGTGGCGCCAATTTGAACAGGCGCAACATCGCGGCCGGTGACACCCGATGCATCCCCTTTGCCGCTCTGCCCTGTCGTGGTGGACGCCCGGTTTTCGACCGGGACATCATTGAGTTTGACGCCAGAACTGCAGCCCACGATGGCGGCAGTCAGGGTGATGATGGCGGTGAGGGAGAGAATGCGTTTCATAAGTACCTTCGCGTAAAAATTAAAAGAAAGAGGCTGGCCGCCGAAGTGGTTTACCTCTGGAAAGGTCCCCAATCGGGCTCACGTATGTCTCCGGTAGACCCGGTCAGGCGAGCCTTGATTTTTCCGTCCAGCGTGGTTGTCAGCAGCGCTTCACGGCCTTGCTGCTGCGTGGCGTAGACGAGGAGCCGGCTATTGGGCGCAAAACTCGGACTTTCGTCGCCGTTGGTGTCGGTGATGGCCGCTGCGGCTGCCGCCTTGCCCAGCTCCATGACATGCAGCTTGAAGGCGCCACCGACGCGTGAAATATAGGCCAGCCAGCGACCATCCGGGCTGATGGCCGGCGATATGTTGTAACTCCCGGTAAAGGTGATGCGCTCCACATTGCCGCCGCCCGCACCCATGCGGTAAATCTGCGGCGAGCCGCCCCGGTCGCTGACGAAATAGATGAATCGCCCGTCTGGCGAAAATGTGGGCTCGGTGTCGATGCTCGCTGACTGCGTGAGACGGCGCGGCTCGCCGCCCGACGCAGCAATTGCATACAGCTGCGAGCCGCCGTCGCGGCTCAGCGTGGCAACCAGCTGGTTGCCATCGGGCGCCCAGGCTGGAGCGCTGTTGGAACCGCGGAAATTGGCCAGCAAACGACGTTTTCCGGAGGCTATGTCGTGGGCGTAAATGACAGGTTTGCGCGACTCGAAGGACACATAAGCCAGTTGTGAGCCGTTGGGCGACCAGGACGGAGAAATAATCGGCTCCGGACTGGCCAGAGCCGACTGGGCGTCCTCGCCGTCTGAGTCCGCCACCCACAGGTTGTAGCGTGTGCCGGCCTTGGTGACGTAGGCAATGCGGGTAGAAAAAACCCCTTTTTCGCCGGTCAGTTTCTCGTAGACAAAGTCGGCTATCCGGTGTGCCGACAGACGCAGGTCCCCCTGCGGGACCACATAACTTTGCCCGCCCAGGTCCTGCCCGCGCACCACGTCCCACAGGCGGCACCGCACATCGTAACGTCCGTCAGCCAACCGCGCCACACTGCCGGTCAGCAGGGAATCGGCGGCACGCTGGCGCCACACGGTCAGGTCAGGTCTGGACGTTTCATCAAGCGGGTTGCCGCTGGCATCCACCGCGCGAAACTGGCCGCTTCTTTCGAGGTCAGCCTGCACGATGGCGGCGATTTTTTGCGGGGACTGCGCGTCGCCGCGGAAAGCGGCAATGGCAATCGGCAACTGGGTCAAGCCCACGCCAGACACCTCGACACGAAACTGCCCCCAGGCGGCAGGCAGCATCGCCAGAGAGCCCAGCCCGGCGATCACGGAGCGTCGGTCTGGCGCCCGGGACGCCGCCGTGAGAATGTCAGGATTTTTTAGGTGCATTTTTCTGGTTCAAACAATAAAGGGTGAAGTACTTGCCAAAAGCGGCCTGGGCCTGCATGGCGCACACGGCGAATCCCATGCTGCCATCGAGGATGCCGAGGCGAAAAATATAGCTTTTGATAAAGGCCACAAGGCCCGATGTTACCGCCCTGGGCATGGAGCTGGTCCTGCCGCGCGCATGGGCCTGCTCGGCCCAGGCCAGGCTGTATTGCTCCAGCTTGCGCCAGTAGTGCGCGGGGGTGGGGTAGCTGTAATGCAAGAGGCGGGCGTCCAGGCGAACGACAGCACCGGACTTCAGGATGATCCGCTCGTGCACCAGGTCATCGCTGAACCCGGCCTGGCCACGCCGAAACAGGCGAAGCACGCGGTCCGGTGTCCAGCCGCAGTGCTGAATCCATTGGCCGCAAAACTGCGTTAGCCTCGGAATCTCGAAAGCATCGGCCGCGCGGTTTTGCATGGCCTGCCGGATCTCGGCAGCAAGTTCCGGGGTGACACGCTCATCGGCGTCAATCGAGAGCACCCAGTCCCCGGTTGCCAGGCTCAAAGCGAGATTTTTTTGCGGACCGAACCCTGGCCAGGCTGAAGTCTGCGTGACTTGCGCGCCAAACGCTGTGGCAATGGCACGCGTGTTGTCCGTGCTGGCGTTGTCAACAACGATCCACTGGTCGGCGAAACGGACGGACTCCAGGCAAGCCTGCAAATTGGCCTCTTCGTTTTTGGTGATGATGATGACGGACAGTGTCATGGTGCGGGTGGTGTGGTTGAAATCTCGAAGCAGCCACCACGGTTACCCGCCCGGTCAAACAGTGATTGTGGGTGCCGCCAACGTGAAGGCTTGTAGGAATTGGCCTCCAATTGTTCCACGATAATGCCACCCTGCCCTCACCACAGCCCCAGGCCCGGCACGCACGCCAAAAATCGCCGTCCCCACCAGCCCCATGGCCTCTTTGCGCCTTGTTGTTGTGTGCCTGGTGGCGGCATCAGTCGGCCTGCCGATGGCCATCACCAGTCTCTCCAAGGTGGTATTGCCGGGCTCGGCGACGGTATGCGGCCGGATGGCAACCGCCTTTCCGGATCTCGATTCGTACACTAAGATCGGCAACAGCGATCCCTCGTCGCGGGAGCGGCTCAATTACTGGCGCCGCTCCATCGAGTCGATCATGCAGCACCCCGTCGCCGGGTCGGGTGTGGGCAGCTGGAACGCGGAATACCAACGACTGGACCATGGCAGAGGACCTGAGAATGCTCAAAACGTGCGTCACCCCCACCAGGAGCAGTTGCTGTGTGGGACTGGCTGCTGGCTGGCACGCCCAAGCGGCACCAGCCGACTGTGAGACTGTCGCTTGAGCACGCCCGGGACCCCGAGCAACAGCGCAGCGGCCAGCCTGTCGCCTGCCCCCATCGGGCAGCGCCTGCGCCGAATTTGGCCCTATTTCAACCAGTCGCCCGGCGCCTGGGCCATTGCCATTGGTGCCACGGTGGTGGCCTCCGCGACCGAACCGCTGGTGCCCGCCCTGCTCAAGCCGCTGCTGGACAAAGGCTTTTTGAAGGGCAGTATCGAAATCTGGGTTATTCCGGTGTCGCTGCTGCTGCTGTTCGGCGTGCGCGGCTTTGCCGGGTTTGTAGCGCAGATTGCGCTGGCCAAGGTCACCAACCAGGGCCTGCTGGAGCTGCGCAAGGCCATGTTCGGCAAGCTGCTGACGGCGCGGCTGGACCTGTTTTCCAACCAGTCGGCCAGTGCGCTGGCCAACACCGTGGTGTACGAGGTACAAAACGGCTCGTCCCTGCTGGTCAACTCGGTGATGGGCCTGACACGTGACAGCCTGACATTGCTGGCCTTGTCGAGCTACCTGCTCTATCTGAACTGGAAACTGACGCTCATCGTTGCGCTGCTGATACCGGCTGTGGCGTGGGTGATGCGCGTGCTGTCCAGCCGCCTGTACCGCCTGGCCAGATCAAGCCAGACCGCCACCGATTCGCTGGCCTATGTGGTCGAGGAAAACGTACTCGCGCACCGCGACATCCGGCTTCATGCGGCCCAGGCTGGCCAGGGGCATCGCTTTGCCCAGCTCAGTGACGCCTTGCGGCGGCTTTCGATGAAGTCCACCGCAGCGTCGGCGGCCATGACGCCCACCACCCAGATGCTGGCCGCTATGGCGCTGTCTGCGGTGATTTCGGTGGCCCTGATGCAAAGCGCCACCGATGGCACGTCGGTGGGCTCCTTTGTTGCTTTCGTAACCGCCATGCTGATGCTGGTCGCCCCCATCAAACACCTGTCCGAAGTCGCCAGCCCCATCACCCGCGGCCTGGCGGCCCTGGAGCGCGGCCTGGACCTGATGGAAAAGACCCCGGACGAGCGCAGCGGCGATTTCTCCAAATCCAGAGCCGATGGACACATCCGCTTTATCGGCGCCCGCGTAGCGTACGGCAACGAGGGCGCGACGGCGGTGGACGCGGTCAACCTCACGATAGCGCCCGGCGAAACCGTCGCCCTGGTGGGCGCCTCGGGCGCCGGAAAGACCACCCTGGTCAACCTGCTGCCGCGCTTTGTCGAACCCACCTCCGGGCGCGTCGAGCTTGACGGCCATGAATTGCGCGAGTGGCAGATCGGCGCGCTGCGCAGCCAGTTTGCGCTGGTCAGCCAGCACGTGGTGATGCTCAACGACAGCATCGCCGCCAACGTGGCGCTCGGCGCTGACCTCGACCGGGAGCGCGTACAGCGCTGCCTTCAGGCTGCCAACCTCGAGCGTTTTGTAGCCGACCTGCCGCAGGGCATGGACACCCTGGCTGGCCACAATGCCACACAGCTTTCCGGCGGCCAGCGCCAGCGCCTGGCGATTGCGCGGGCGCTCTACAAGGACGCGCCGGTACTGATCCTCGACGAAGCCACTTCGGCGCTGGACACCGAGTCCGAACGGGCTGTGCAGGAAGCGCTGCAGCGCCTGATGCACAACCGCACCACGCTGGTCATCGCACACCGCCTGTCCACCGTGCAACACGCCAGCCGGATTGTGGTGATGGATGCCGGCCGCATCGTCGAGACCGGCACCCATGCCGAATTGATACAACGCAACGGCCCCTACGCCCGCCTGTACAAGCTGGGTTTGTACGATGCCGATCTTTCGCAGATCACACCCGTAATGCAACTCTCATGACAGTCTCCATCAGTGGTTTTACCTTCATCCGCAACGGCGTCGAGCTGGGTTTTCCGTTCGAGGCGTCCATCCGTTCCCTGCTGCCGCTGGTGGACGAATTTGTGGTGGCGGTGGGCCGCAGCAACGACGACACGCTGGCGCGGGTGCTGGCCATCGGTGACCCGAAAATCCGGGTGATCGAAACCGTCTGGAATGAGCGC
>NZ_JBDNGU010000193.1:0-7567 GCF_041689105.1 Polaromonas sp.
GCGCTGGACAAGGGCGAGGCGGTCGAACGCGTGCAGCTGGACAGCCGCTTTTCCACCGTGCTGGCCAACTACCTGACGCTGATCAAAAAGCAGAAAAACCTGATCTGGTTCACCAACTTCTTCGGCCAGGCGGCCGTGGTGTTTCCTTTTATCGTCGCGGCACCGCGTTTTTTCAGCGGCGCCATCCAGCTCGGTCAACTGATGCAGATCGCGTCGGCTTTTGGCCGGGTACAGGATTCTCTGAGCTGGTTTGTCGACAACTACAGCAGCCTGGCGGCCTGGCGCGCCACCACCGACCGCCTGACCGGTTTTGAAGACAGTTTCAGGGCTCTAGCCCACGCACAGCGGTCGCAGGCAGCTATCAATACAGTAGCAACTGACAGCCCCACCGGAGCACTCGACGCCCAGGGCCTGACCGTGGCGCTGCCGGGCGGCGCGGTCTTGCTGGCCGGTGTGTCATTACATGCCGAAGCCGGCGACAGGGTGCTGATCAAGGGGCCGTCAGGCAGTGGCAAGTCCACGCTGTTCCGTTCTTTTGCGGGCATCTGGCCTTTCAGCTGCGGCCGCACCACACTGCCGGCCAACACCATGTTCATCCCGCAGCGCCCTTATTTTCCCAACGGCAGCCTGCGCGACGCGCTGGCCTACCCGCAACCGGCCAGCAGCTACAGCGACGAGCAACTCAAGCAGGCGCTGGAAGACGCGCTGCTGCCCAAACTGACAGACCGGCTGAATGACGAAGACGCCTGGAGCCAGAAGCTGTCGGGCGGCGAGCAGCAGCGCCTGGCGATTGCGCGGGTCCTGCTGAAAAAGCCGGCTTGGCTGTTTGCCGACGAAGCCACCAGCGCGCTCGACGAGGCCGCCGAAAAAACCCTGTACGAACGACTGTTGGCACAGGTGAGGCTGGCTGGCGGCGCACTGGTGTCCATCGCTCACCGGCCAGCCGTAGCGGCCTTTCACGACAGGCAGTGGGAGCTGAGCAAGCTGCCCGAGGGCTCACCCGCCCTTTACGACCTCAAGGACACCCGCGCCTGATCAAGCCGCGGGCTGGGCCGCGGTGTAAGCCGCGTAACCCCGCGCACGCAGCGCGCAGGCCGGGCACTGGCCGCAGCCATACCCCCAGGCATGGCGGTGCTCGCGATCACCGAGGTAGCAGGTGTGGGTGTGCTCGATGATCAAGTCCACCAGCGCGCGGCCGCCCAGCGCCTCGGCGAGCGCCCAGGTGGCGGCCTTGTCGATCCACATCAGCGGCGTCTCGATCAAAAAACGCTTGTCCATGCCCAGCGACAACGCGAGTTGCATGGCTTTCATGGTGTCGTCGCGGCAATCGGGGTAACCTGAAAAATCGGTCTCGCAGACGCCGGTGACCAGCACCTGCAGGCCCCGGCGGTACGCCAGTGCTGCCGCCAGAGTGAGAAAAAGCAGGTTGCGGCCCGGCACAAAAGTGTTGGGCAGGCCAGAGCTTTCCATCTTGAACGCCATGTCGCGGGTCAGCGATGTTTCACTGACCTGCCCAAGCACGGCCAGATCCAGCAGATGGTCGTCGCCCAGCTTGTGAGCCGATTGCGGAAACTGTGACTTGATCTCGCGCAGCACCACCAGCCGCGCCTGCAGCTCGACGCTGTGGCGCTGACCGTAATCAAACCCCACGGTTTCAACGAGGTCGTACTTTGACAGCGCCTGGGCCAGGCAGGTGGTGGAGTCCTGGCCGCCCGAAAACAGGACGAGGGCAGTGGTGTGCATGGGGTAAATAAAGCTGGCGAAAGGCGCTTATTGTGCCCCGCGCGCGCAGGCCCCTAGAAACGGTAACTTGCCGACAGCGTCAGCACGTAGTTGCGTCCGGCGGCGGGTTCAAAGTAACGGCCGTTGCCCTCGTTGACGATCACCGAGCCGGCGTACTTGCGGTCTGTCAGGTTGTCCACCCGCGCCGTCGCGGCGATGTCCCAGCGGTACACCGCCAGAACATACCCGACATGCGCGCCCAGTGTCACGAAAGAAGCGGCCGCATCGGTGTTGAAGTCGTTGACCGCGACGCTGTCCAGGTAACGCGCATCCACACCGGCGCGCCAGCCAGTGAGCGGGCGCCAACCCACCTCCATCGCCAGCGCGTTGTGCGCGGTGCCGGGGATGCGCTTGCTGGCCGGCACCTGCGGCGCAGGGCACAGCGTGGCCGAGCCCACACAGGCGAGGGCATCCCGGTAAGACGCATCGAGCAGCGCGTACGACAGCTGGGCGAGCCAGTGGCGTACCGGCTCGACGCTGCCAGCCAGTTCCAGCCCGCGCCGCCGCGTCTCCCCGGCATTGCGAAAGGTGCTGCGCCCGCCCACATTGCTTTGCGTGACGATCTCGTCCTGCGTGGCGGTGGTAAACACCGCCGCCGTCCATTGCGCAGGCATGGCAGCGCCGGTTGCCGTGCGCCATTTCACGCCGGCCTCCAGGTTGTCGCTGCGCGACGGCCGCAGCGCAAAATTGAGCCCGGTTCCCCCGGGCCTGTAAGCCAGTTCGTTGAAGGTCGGCGTTTCAAAGCCGCGCCCCGCCGCGGCATAGATGCGCCACTGTGCGTCCGGAGCGTAAGTCACGCCGGCGGCCGGCAGGGTGGCGCTGTAACGCACGCTGCCGCTGTCATTGCCGTTGGTGCCTGTGATGTAGTTGTCGGCCGAATCGAAGCTGACGCTGCTGTGGCGCACGCCGGCATTCACGGTCCAGCGCGCATCCGGCTTCCAGGCCGCCTGCACATAGGGGTCCAGGCTGGAAACCCGGTTGTTTTCGTCGCGGCGCAGCGCACCCTGCACGCCCAGTGTGCCGCCCTGAAAGTTCTGCCAGCCACGCCGCTGCTCGCTCATCACGTCATAGGCCAGGCCGCTGACGATTTCCAGCGGTTGGGCTGCCAGCGCTGTGCGCATGATCCAGCGCAGGTCCAGACCGCCGTAATTGCGGTCCAGGCCGATCACGCCGCCGGGTTGATTGGCGCTGCTGTTCTGAACAAAAACGGGAATGGACTGGAATTGCGTGGTGGCGCGCTCACCGCCGTAAAGCATGAGGCGCAGCTGGTTGTCGGCATCGATTTTCCGCTCGTACACCGCGCCGATCTGCCGTTGGCTGACCGTCTTGCGCGTGTTGAAGGTGGTGGCTGCAGGGTCGGCGCTGCGCGGTGACGTATCAAACTGCGCGCGGCTCAGGCCCAGCGGGTCCTGCGCCTGCAGCGACAAGGTGTTGGCCACCAGCATCAATTTGCTGTCGTCGCCCAGCGCCCAGTCGAGCCGCGCATTGGCACCCTCACGCTCGGCCGCACTGTGCGCGCGAAAGCCGTTGGTGCTCAAGCGCCCCGCGCTCAGCACATAGCCCAGGGACCCGGCCGAGCCACTGGCCTTGAGGTTGGCGCGCCTCAGGCCGTCAGAGCCGGTGGCCACACTACCGCCCACCACCGGGGGCCCCTGCCCCTCTTCGGTGAGCACCTGCATGACGCCGCCCGAGGAATTGCCATAAAGCACAGAAAACGGGCCGCGCAGCATCTCCAGCCTCCCGACCGAAGATAAATCAATGTGCGAGAGCTGGCCTTGGCCATCGGGCATGGTCGCCGGGATGCCGTCCACGTAGAGGCGCACGCCGCGCACGCCGAAGGTCGAGCGCGCGCCAAACCCGCGCACCGACAGCTGCATGTCCTGCGCCTGGTTCTGCCTGTCACGCACCAGCAGCCCCGGCAGCAGCGACAGACTTTCTGAAAGATTGACCTGCGCCCGGCCATCGCTGCGGACACGCTTGCCATCGAGCACATCGACGGACGCCGGAACGTCAAAAGGCGAGAGTTCGGAGCGGGTGGCGGTGACGGTCACGGGCGCCAGTGTCTGGGCGCTGGTCGGGACAGCCGCGGCCAGCGCCAGGCAGGCCATGACAGGAGACAGGTGAGAGTGGGCAGGTTTCATTACAGGACGGGCGCGTTTGATGTGCTGATTTTGCCTGTCGGTGCGCCCGGCTGGCATGCCTCACCCGCATGGCCCCAGGAAAGGATGGATCAAACCCCGAGGAAACCAAACCTCAGTTCCGGCCGCTGACCGTCGATCAGCTCGGCGATGGCCTTGCCCGAGCCGGCGCCGTGGGTCCAGCCCAGCGTGCCATGGCCGGCGTTTACCCAGAGCTTGCCGACCCTGGTCTTGCCAATACAGGGAATGTTGGTCGGCGTGGCGGGACGCAGGCCCGCCCAGAAGTTGGGCTGCCCGCCCTGCGCCTCATTGCGGGTGTCGCACACGCCCGGCAGCACCTGCTCAATGCGGTCGGCCAGCATCTGGCACCGGGCCTGGGCCAAAGGGGTGTCCAGCGACAGGTTGTAGCCCGCTACCTCTATGGTGCCGGCAACACGCAAGGTGTCGCCCAGCCGGCTGATCGCGCATTTGACTTCATCGTCGATGGTGCTCACCCACGGTGCCCGTTCTGGCTTGAGCAGCTTGAAGGTGGCGCTATAGCCCTTGCCGGGATAAATGGACAGGTCTACACCTGCCGTGCGCAACAAAGGGGCCGACCAGGAGCCGCAGGCCACCACAAAGGCGTCGGCTTGCCATGACAGCAGCTCACCCGTGCTGCGCTTGCGGAGCTGGACTGAACCAACAGTATTGCCCGCCCTCTCCAGCCGGATGATGTCGTGCTCGTAGACAAACTGCACGCCGGCCGCTTCGCATCGCCGCGCCAGTTCCTGCGTAAACACTTTGGCGTCGCCGCTTTCGTCGCTGGAGGTGTAGGTAGCGCCCACGATGTGGTCGGAAAACGAGCGGTAGGCCGGCTCAATGTCAAACAGTTCACCGGGGCTGATGACCCGGCGGTTGACGCCAAAGCCCTGCATCAGCTTGGCTGCCTCTGCCGCCGAATCGAGCGATTGCTGGTCGGTGTAGTAATGCGCGATGCCGCGCTCCAGACGGTTGTAGACGATGCCCGTGTTTTGCACGATGTCCTTGAGCGCCTCGTGGCTGTAGGCGCCCAGCGCCACGATCTGCTCGACATTGCGCCGGAAAGCCGCGTCCGTGCACTGGCTTAAAAACTGCAGGCCCCAGCGCCACTGGCGCCAGTCCAGCTGGGGCCGAAACAGCAGCGGCGCGTCATTGCGAAACATCCACTTGAGCAACTTGGCCGGCGCCTCCGGGTTGGCCCAGGGTTCACAGTAGCTGACAGATATTTGCGCTGCATTGGCAAAGCTGGTCTCCATGGCGGCGCCGCTCTGGCGTTCGACCACCGTGACATCGTGACCGCTTTGGGCCAGGTGCCAGGCTGTGCTCACGCCAATGATGCCGGCGCCCATGACAATGATTTTCATGAGTGCAAGTTTGAGGGAGGCCGCCGCGAATTAACAGCCTCGTTAAACTCTTTGACAAATCATTAGAAAGGCTAATGTGCCCATGTATGACCCTCTTGCTCTCGAATGCCTGGCCGCTATCGTTGAAGAAGGCGGTTTCGAGCGTGCTGCCCAGCGGCTGAATGTCACGCAGTCGGCCATCTCGCAACGCCTGCGGGTGCTGGAAGGCGAGGTCGGCGCCATCCTGATCGTTCGCAGCCGGCCGCTCAAAGCCACCTCGGCCGGCAAGCTGCTGCTCAAACACACCCGCCAGCTTCGCCTGATACGCGCCGATCTGGAGCGTGATCTCAAGGAGCTGGCGCCCGGCCTGTCGGGCGGGGTCCGGGAAGAAGAACGCATTTCGATTGCCGTCAATGCGGACAGCATTGCGAGCTGGGCGCTGGATGCGCTGAGCGGTCTTGTCAAACAGGGCCTGCCCATCGAGATCATTGTGGACGACCAGGATTTCACCCATGACTGGCTGCGACAGGGGCATGTGCTGGGTTGCGTCACCACCCTGAAACAGGCCCTGCGCGGCTGCAAGGTGGCGCGGCTGGGCGCCATGAACTATGTGGCCGTTGCCGACCCGGTCTATGCAAAAAGTCATCTTCCCGGCGGGCTGCACGCTTCCAACTTCCGCGAACTCACCTACATCGCCTTCAACCGCAAGGACGACATGCAAAGCGAGTTTGTGGCCAAAGCGGTCGGCCTCAAACGTGTCGCCCTGAGTCAGTTGTTTGTGCCCAGTTCCGAGGGCCAGTTGCGCGCCGCATCGGCAGGATGGGGGGTCAGCGTTCTGCCGGAGCTGCTGGTCCGCGACCTGATTGATGCGGGCCATCTGGTCAACGTAGCACCTGACCATAACTTGCCCGTGCAGCTGTTCTGGCATTGCTGGAACCTGGAGTCGGCGGTGCTCGATTCCATTTCTGCGGCCCTGGCGTCAGAAGCGCAAAAATTGCTGCCGTGAGCGCGTGGGCAAGGCCCTTGCCCCAGCGCCCGGTCTTTGCGCGAAAATAGGGTTTTGCCAACCCCACCTTTCATTCAAGCTGACTCATGAAAATCGAAAAAGACACCGCCGTCACCCTGCGCTTCAAGGTTGTCGAAATCCAGGGAAAAGTTCTCGAAGAGAGCAAGGAACCCATGGTTTATCTGCATGGGGGTTACGGCAACACGCTCCCCAAAATCGAGGAAGCTCTCGACGGACAGGAACCGGGCTACCAGAGCACGCTGGAGCTGCAGCCGCAGGACGCTTTTGGGTTGCGCGACGAAAACCTCGTGCAGACCATTTCCAAAAAACAGTTCCCGCCAGGCGTAAAGGTCGGCGGCCAGCTGGAAGGCCGCAGCGAGGACGGCAAGTCCATTGCGTTCACGGTCATGAAGATCAAGGGCGACACGGTCATCCTCGACGGCAACCACCCCTTGGCTGGCAAGGCGCTGCGCTTCAGCCTGACCGTGACCGACGTGCGCAAAGCCAGTGAAGAGGAAATTGCGCATCGGCATGTGCATGGTGAGCACGGGCATCACCATTGAGCCCGCGCCGCCACGCGCGCGCCAGGTGTGCCGGGGAGTTTGCAAGCAAGAACTTGATTTCTACTTCGAATCGCGACATTGGTTGCGTATCCCCGAGGGTACCTAAGCCGGAGTTTTGAAGCCCAGTCAGGCGCGCGCCCTGTTGTTGAGCAGACGCCCAATGCGCGCCATCGAGCGGGGTGTTAGCAAACTCAGTGCCTCGCCTTCCGGGATGAACTGGCGCATCCGTCCGATCGTGTTCTCATTGGTGCCGCGCTGGTTGGGCCGCTGCGCATCGCACACACACAGACGCTCAGGCTCGGCCACCGCGCTTAGCGTGGTGAACTCGCTGCTGCGGTCAGTCGTGATGCTGAGCACCTGCCAGCGAGCATCGCCCAGCAAGTGCCGACTCACTGCAGCGGGGACGGTCTCCAGCATGAACGACCCTTGTGCTGCAATGGCAGTTACCCAATTTGCCATGACACTGAGGGGGAAGAATAGCCAGGCGGAGGTCCGATATGGGCTGGTGTAGTGCTTGCAAATTAGAGGACCTTATTATTCCAGGGCATCTCCAACGAAAACTTTGTCTCCGACACTCCGTGTCAGACTAGTTGTCGCCCCATCATGATTGCGGAAGGCCCGCATAGGAGCGCCATCTATGAGCAGAAATTTACACACAATTGAATTCAGAGAACAGGCCCTGATCAAGGTCAGGGAGCGCGGCACGCGCAGCGTGCA
>NZ_JBDNGU010000194.1:0-10448 GCF_041689105.1 Polaromonas sp.
CCACGCCGACCAGCTGGCCTGGCAAGACAAAATTGGTCGGTTCAGCAAACGATTTGAACCCGGATAACTTGATCGAATTGAGACGCACGGCGGACCCTGTTTTTTTATTCGCGCTTTGAAGCTAACTTGTTGATTTATATGGCGCTTTTGATTGGCGCCTGACCCGCTTCAAGCAATGCACAGTCCGCAATGTTACCCGAGCCCCCGGGCCTGGTGCCTGTAAAAAATGGTGACTCATTCCTTGCCGCCACACAGCGGTCAAGCCATATCGGCGTGCCACCCGGTTTGCCCCCGCCCTTGACGCACCAAATAGGTCTCTAGCCCTTATCAGTATTTACCCAGCAGCTATTATTTCAGTAGCAAATCGGGGGCAGCCGCAGAAGGTCGGATACCGGCAGGCCGTCCACACTGGATAATCCGGGCCATGAATCCATTGTTGCAACGCCTGCAGCCCTACCCTTTCGAGCGGCTGCGCCAACTCCACGCCGGTGTTACCCCCAACCCGGCGTACCGGCCTATCAGCCTGGGCATAGGTGAGCCCAAACACGCCACACCTGCGCTGATCAAGGACGCTCTGGCCGCCAGCTTGGCCGGACTGGCAAGTTACCCGGCCACCGCCGGCGAGCCTAAACTGCGCCAAGCCATGGCCAGCTGGATGCAGCGCCGCTACGGCCTGGCCGTGGACCCGGCAACACAAATACTGCCGGTCAACGGCTCGCGCGAGGCCCTGTTTGCGCTGGCGCAAACCGTCATTGACCCGACACGCGTCGGGGCAACAGTGGTCAGCCCCAATCCGTTTTATCAAATCTACGAAGGCGCGGCCTTGCTGGCCGGCGCCGACACCTGGTTTGCGCCCAGCGACCCGGCGCGTAACTTTGCGGTGGACTGGGCCGCCGTGCCAGACGACGTCTGGGCCAGGACACAACTGCTGTTTGTCTGTTCGCCGGGCAACCCCACCGGCGCGGTGATGGGCCTTGACGAATGGAAGCTGCTGTTCGACCTCAGCGACCAGCACGGCTTTGTCATCGCCTCCGACGAGTGTTACAGCGAGATCTATTTTCGTGACGAGCCGCCGTTGGGGGGCCTGCAGGCCGCAGCGCAGCTGGGCCGCAGCGACTTCAGAAACCTGATCGCAATGACCAGCCTGTCCAAACGCAGCAACGTGCCTGGCCTGCGCAGCGGCATTGTCGCCGGCGACGCCGCGCTGATCAAGCCGTTTTTGCTCTACCGAACCTACCACGGCAGCGCCATGAGCCCCATCGTGCAGGCAGCCAGCATCGCGGCCTGGGATGACGAAGCCCATGTGGTGGCGAACCGCGCCTTGTACCGCGAGAAGTTCGCCCAGGTGACGCCGCTACTGGCCGCCGTGATGGATGTGGCGCTGCCCGACGCCGGCTTTTACCTGTGGGCGCAGGTTCCGGCGCGTTTTTCCGGCGACGACGCGGCTTTTTCGCGCGAGCTGCTTGGCTTTTACAATGTCGTGGTGCTACCGGGCAGCTACCTGGCCCGCGAAGCCCGCGGCCAGAATCCGGGCGCCGGCAGAATCCGCATGGCCCTGGTGGCTGAAACCGCCGAATGTGTGGAAGCCGCCGAAAGAATCGTTCAGTTCATCCAATCCACCGCCAAAGCAACATGAAACAAGACCAACTCGAAAGCATCATCAACGCCGCCTGGGAAGACCGTGCAAACCTCTCACCCCAAGCCGCTTCGAAAGAAGTGCAGGACGCGGTCGAGCACACGATTGCCGAACTCAACGCCGGTCGCCTGCGCGTGGCTACGCGCCAGGGTGTAGGCCAGTGGACGACCCATCAGTGGATCAAGAAGGCCGTGCTGCTGAGCTTTCGCCTGAAAGACAACGTGCTGATGCGTGCCGGCGACCTCGGCTTTTATGACAAGGTGCCGACCAAGTTCTCGCACCTGAGCGAGCAGGAAATGAAGGAAAGCGGCGTGCGCGTGGTGCCGCCCGCCGTGGCGCGTCGCGGCAGCTACATCGCCAAGGGCGCGATCCTGATGCCCAGCTACGTGAACATAGGCGCGTATGTCGATGAAGGCTCCATGGTGGACGCCTGGGCCACGGTCGGCAGCTGCGCGCAGGTCGGTAAAAATGTGCACCTGTCCGGCGGCGTCGGCCTGGGCGGCGTGCTCGAACCCCTGCAGGCCAACCCGACCATCATCGAGGACAACTGCTTCATCGGCGCGCGTTCCGAAATTGTCGAAGGTGTGATCGTCGAGGAAAACTCGGTGGTTTCCATGGGTGTGTATATCGGCCAGAGCACACCGATTTATGACCGTGAAGCCGACACCGTGACTTATGGCCGCATCCCGGCGGGCTCCGTTGTTGTCTCGGGTAATCTGCCCAAGGCCGGCGGCAAATACTCGCTGTATTGCGCCGTGATCGTCAAACGCGTGGATGCAAAAACCCGCGCCACCACCAGTCTCAATGACCTCCTCCGTGACTGACTGATTTCTTGATCGGAACCCGACAATGAACGCGCAGAGCATGAGCACGATGGAACGAATCCTGCGTTTGATGGCCGATAAAAAGGCCTCCGACGTTTACCTGTCGGCGCATTCGCCAGCCCTGATCAAGATCAACGGCGAGGCGATCCCGATCAACAACCAGGTGCTGCCACCAGACGCGCCGCGCAACCTGCTGGCCGAAGTGTTGCCGCCCGAAAAAATCGAGGAACTCGAAGAGCTCGGAGAGCTCAACATGGGGTTCCCGCTGGCCGGCGTCGGCAACTTCCGCATCAGCGGCTTCAGGCAACGCAGCACCTATGCGGCGGTGATCCGTTATGTCCCCAGCGAAATCCCGGCGCTGGAAAGCCTGAACGTGCCCCCCATCCTGGCTGAGCTCATCATGGAAAAGCGCGGTCTGCTGTTGATGGTCGGCTCGACCGGTGCCGGCAAAAGCACCACGCTGGCCGCCATGATGGACCACCGTAACGCCACTCAGCCAGGCCACATCCTGACGATCGAGGACCCGGTGGAATTTCTCTTCACCAACAAAAAATCGGTGGTCAACCAGCGCGAGGTTGGCAGCGACACGCAGTCGCTGCAGGTGGCGTTGAAAAACGCGCTGCGCCAGGCACCCGATGTGATTCTGATCGGCGAGATCCGCGACCGGGAAACCATGTCGGCGGCGATTGCCTATGCGCAGTCCGGCCACCTGTGCCTGGCCACCATGCATGCCAACAACAGCTACCAGGCGCTCAACCGCATCCTGAGCTTCTACCCGGTGGAAGTGCGCAGCACCATGCTGGGCGACCTGGGCGCAGCCATGAAGGCCATCGTGTCGCAGCGCCTGCTGCGCACCCAGGCCGGCGGCCGCACGCCGGCGGTCGAGGTCATGCTCAACACCAAGCTGATCTCGGAGTTGATCGAAAAAGGTGATTTCTCCGGCGTCAAGGAAGCCATGGAAAAGTCCATGGCCGAAGGCTCGCAGACCTTCGAGCAGGACATCGCCAAGTTGATCGTCAATGGCACCGTCACGCGCAAGGAAGGCGTGTTGTACGCCGACTCGCCCACCAACCTGATGTGGCGCCTGGAAAACGATTTTGCGGCAGCTGCGAAGGCCGAAGAGCCGGAAGAAGACCAGGACGATGAGGCCTCGTTCACCGAAATCACGCTCGACGTCCGCCACGACGGAAAAACCGGCAACACCGGCTACGGCAACCCCTGAGCGCAACCCAGCCCCGTTTTCATGTCATCCACACTGCGCCTTGCCGAGCAACTGATTTCACGACCGTCCGTCACCCCGGACGATGCAGGCTGCCAGGCCATCTTGGCGGCGCGGCTGCAGGCCTTGGGCTTTGAATGCGAGACCATCCTCAGCGGACCGGACAACTTCCGCGTCACCAACCTGTGGGCGAAATTTAAGGGTTTTAGCTCTTCAGCCCTTTCAGGACGGGCGCAAGCAGCTACTGATTCGATAGCAAACCAAGAGCTCAAAACACTGGTTTTTGCCGGTCATACCGACGTGGTGCCGACCGGGCCGCTGGAGCAATGGAGCAGCCCGCCCTTCACGCCCAGCCACCGCAACGGCGTGCTATTTGGCCGCGGCGCCGCTGACATGAAAACGTCCATAGCGGCCATGGTGGTCGCCGTTGAGGAGTTTCTGGCCGCCACCCCCCAGCCGAATCTGTCCATTGCCTTTTTGATCACCAGCGACGAAGAAGGCCCGTCGGTGGATGGTACGGCCGTTGTGGTCCAGCAGCTCAAAGCGCGCGGCGAGGTGCTGGACTACTGCATCGTCGGCGAGCCGACCTCGGTGGACAGACTCGGCGACATGATCAAGAACGGCCGGCGCGGCACCCTGAGCGGCAAACTCAGCGTCAAGGGTGTTCAAGGCCACATTGCCTACCCGCATCTGGCAGACAACCCCATCCACCGCTTCGCCCCGGCCCTTGGCGAGCTGGTCGCCACCGAATGGGACGCTGGCAACGAATTTTTCCCGGCGACCAGCTGGCAGGTATCGAATGTGCATGCTGGCACCGGCGCGTCCAACATCATCCCGGGCGAGCTGGTGCTGGACTTCAACTTCCGCTTTTCGACCGAATCAACGGCCGGCAGCCTGAAAACCCGGCTTGAAGCCGTTCTGCAGAAACACAAGCTCGACTACAGCCTGAAATGGACGCTGGGCGGCCAGCCTTTCCTGACCACACCGGGCGAGCTGGTGCAGGCGGTCAGTGCGTCCATCAAAGCCGAGACCGGGGTGGTCACCGAGCTTTCCACCACCGGCGGCACCAGCGACGGGCGTTTTATCGCCAGCATCTGCCCCCAACTGATCGAGTTTGGCCCGATCAACGCATCCATCCACAAGATTGACGAACATGTGCTGGTCAGCTCGCTGGAGCCGCTCAAAAACATCTACAAGGGCGTTCTGGAACGCCTGGCCGCCCTGTGAGCGCCACGCCGGCCCCCACCACCGTCATTGCACTCGTCGAACACTGGGCCGACCGGCTCGAAGCAGCCGGCCTGACCCAAGCCGACGGGTTTGGCCAAGGCACCCTCACCGCCTTTGACGAAGCCGCCTGGCTGGTGCTGTGGCGCCTGGGCCTGCCGCTGGACGAGCTGGATGAGGAAGAAAATACCCCTGTAGCCCCCGCCGATGCTGTAAAGGTTGCTATTCTTCTGGAAGCACGCATCAGCACCCGCAAGCCCGCCGCCTACCTCACGCGCGAAGCCTGGCTGCAGGGCGTGCCCTTTTATGTCGATGAACGGGTGATCATTCCGCGCTCGCTGATTGCCGAGCTGCTGGTTGATGAAAGCATCGACCCCTGGCTCCGCGAGCCGAGCGCCGCGCCGGGCCGCCCCCAGCAAGCGAGCGCCCCCTCGGGGGGCAGCGCAGCACACGAGGTGGCAAGCGTGGGGGCCCAGCCTTTTCGGGTTCTGGACCTGTGCACCGGCAACGGCAGTCTGGCGGTGCTGGCGGCCATGGCGTATCCAGACGTGGCCGTCGACGCGGCGGACGTCAGCACCGACGCGCTGGCCGTGGCCCGCATCAATGTGGACGTCCATGATCTGCAGCGGCGCATCACGCTCATCGAATCCGACGGACTGGCCGCCTGCCCCGGCCCCTACGACCTGATTCTGTGCAACCCGCCCTATGTCAATGCAGCCACCATGGCCACCCTGCCTGCCGAATTCCGGGCCGAACCCGTGCTGGCGCTGGCGGGAGGTGAGGACGGCATGGACTTCATCAGAAGCCTTTTTCTAAACGCCGCCGCTCATATGAGCGAAAATGCAGTCTTGGTGCTGGAAATCGGCAACGAGCGCGAGAACTTTGAACGCGCCTTTCCCGAGCTTGAACCTCTGTGGTTCGAGACCAGCGCAGGCCCTGACCAGGTGTTGCTGCTCACACGTGAGCAATTGGGCTGATTGGCCCGAAACCTGCGTCCTGGCCACCACGGCCGATAATTTTCCTGAGTTTGTCTGTTTTAAATGATTACCCTTAAAAACGTGGTGCTGCGTCGCGGCGCCAAAGTGATTCTTGACAGCGCGTCTGTCAGCATGAACCCCGGTGAAAAAATCGGCCTGGTGGGTCGTAATGGCGCGGGCAAGTCTTCGCTGTTTGCCATGCTCAACGGCACGCTGCACGAAGACGGCGGCGAGTTCTACATTCCGCAGCAGTGGCGCATGGCGCAGGTTGCGCAGGACATGCCCGAGACCGAACAAAGCGCTACCAGCTACGTGATCGAAGGCGACGTGGTGCTGCTGGCCGCGCAGGCCGAGGTTGATGCTTCAGAAGCCAGCGGCGACGGCGACCGCATGGCCCATGCCTACATGGACCTCTACGACTCGGGCGCGCACGACGCGCCGGCGCGCGCGCAGGCCTTGATTTTGGGTCTGGGCTTCAAGGTCAGCGAGCTCGACAACCCGGTCAACAGCTTTTCCGGCGGTTGGCGCATGCGCCTGCAACTGGCACGCGCGCTGATGTGCCCGTCTGACCTGCTGCTGCTCGACGAGCCCACCAATCACCTGGATCTGGACGCCTTGGTCTGGCTGGAAGCCTGGCTGCAGCGTTACCAGGGCACCATGCTGGTCATCAGCCATGACCGTGAGTTCCTGGACGCCGTGACCGATGTCACCGTCCACATCGAACGAGCCAAACTCACACGTTACGGCGGTAATTACAGCAAGTTTGAAGACCTGCGCGCCGAACAGATGGCGCTGCAGCAGGGGGCTTATTCCAAACAGCAGGACAAGATCGCCCACCTGCAGAAGTTCATTGCGCGTTTCAAGGCCAAGGCCAGCAAGGCCAAACAGGCGCAAAGCCGCGTCAAGGCGCTGGACCGTATGGAGAAAATCGCGCCACTGCTGGCCGAAGCCGATTTCACCTTCGAGTTCAAGGAACCGGCCAACCTGCCCAATCCCATGCTGTCGATGCAGAACGCCTGGTTCGGCTACCCACCGCCCGAAGATGCGCCGGCAGGCACACCGCCCACCGTCATCGTGCAAAACGTCAGCAAGTCGGTGCTGGCTGGCCAGCGCATCGGCATCCTGGGCGCCAATGGCCAGGGCAAATCCACTGTGGTCAAAACCATTGCGCGGGCATTGGCCCCCATCAGTGGTGAGATGACCGAAGGCAAGGGCCTGAACATCGGCTACTTCGCGCAGCAGGAGCTCGATGTGCTGCGTCCGGCCGA
The DNA here is from genome assembly GCF_041689105.1 of Polaromonas sp. Classification (GTDB taxonomy): domain Bacteria; phylum Pseudomonadota; class Gammaproteobacteria; order Burkholderiales; family Burkholderiaceae_C; genus Polaromonas. Next base: position 7,149 of record NZ_JBDNGU010000194.1, read on the forward strand.
CAACCCGCTTGAGCACATGATCCGCCTGGTCAAGGAAGTCACCGCCGCCGGAAAAATGGGCAACCAGCCTACCCGCGAGCAGGACCTGCGCAGCTTCCTGGGCAACTTCAATTTCAGCGGCGACATGGTCAAGCAGTCCGTCGGCAGCATGAGCGGTGGCGAAAAGGCCCGGCTGGTGCTGTGCATGATCGTCTGGCAGCGCCCCAACCTGCTGCTGCTTGACGAGCCAACCAACCACCTGGACCTGGCCACCCGCGAGGCGCTGTCCATGGCGCTCAACGAGTTCGAGGGCACCGTGATGCTGGTCAGCCATGACCGCGCCTTGCTGCGCGCCGTGTGTGACGAGTTCTGGATGGTGTCCCAGGGCGGCGTCGCGCCGTTTGACGGCGACCTGGACGACTACCAGAAGTACCTGCTGGACTACGCCAAACGCCAGCGCGAAGAGGCCAAGAAGGCCGCCAGCGCGCCGGCACCAGCCGCAGTTGCTACTAAAACAGTAGCTGCCAGCGCTCAGCCGGCGGGCGCTACAGGCACATCTGATGCAAAAAAGTCGGTTGGCAAGCGCGATGATGGCCCGCGCCGTCAGCAGCAAAGCGACAACACCAAACCGCTGCGCAAGGAACTTGAAAAAATCGACGTCCGCATGGCTGCGCTGACAGCCGAACGTGACAGCCTGCAGGGCGTGCTGGCAAGCACCACCGTCCCTGCGGAGCTGGCGCAGTCCGGCAAACGGCTCAAGGCGATAGACGCTGAACTGGACACGCTGGAGGAGCGCTGGCTGGAACTCACCGAGCAGATCGAAACCGCCGCGGTCTGACAGGCCGGCAAGGTCGCCGCCTCTAACCTTCAGAGGTGAATCGAGCTAAAGTGGGTGTATGCCTACCGCCCTCCAGATGGCCGCCAATGACGCGGCACTTTCAGCCGCCGTCACCCGAAGCCGCAAAATGCTGCACAAACGTGCTGTGGTCGCCGCTGCGGCCAGCGCCGTGCCTGTGCCCGGACTCGACTGGGCGGTCGATGCGGCGATGCTTTCCAGACTGATCCCCGAGATCAACAGGGAGTTTGGCCTCACGCCGCAGCAGCTCGACCAGCTCGACCCCGACAAACGCGACCAGGTCCAGAAGGCCGTCACCATCGTCGGCTCGGTGCTGATCGGCAAACTCATCAGCCGCGAGCTGGTCATCAAAGCCGCGACAAAAATCGGCATGCGCCTGACCACCAAGCAACTCGCCAAATACGTGCCCTTCGCCGGTCAGATCGTCGCGGCCACGGTCGGTTACGCAGCCATCCGCTACCTTGGTGAGGAACACATGAAAGACTGCATTCGTGTGGCACAACAGGCACAGCTGGAGGTGCCTCTGCTGGGCCATTCTGGCTGAGCATTCTGCGGACATCAGCCAAAGAAAAAGCGCCTTACTTTCGAGTCAGGCGCTTTGAGTTTTGGTGGGGCCTGCGGGGGTCGAACCCACGACAAACGGATCAAAAGGGGGATAAACCCCTTATTTATCAACGACTTATGCTCGCCTTCGCTCGTTACTTTTCGCTAAATTTCGCCAGGATTGTCACGCTGTGGCACCTCGGGCGCCTGGAGTCCCATCACTCTGAGGACTTCTCTCGGATGCCACCTTCCTCCGCTTATTCTGGACCTCACCCGACGAAGGTGTTCGTCGGCGCTTCGTGGAATTTTTCGTTTGTGGCGCGTGCAATTGCAGTGCCTACATGCAGCCACTATGTTGTCGGGTAGATCGCTGCCGCCCTCACTTCGTGGCCTCAGATGCTCGGCTGTGCACTGGAGCCGCTTGGCCTGTTGTTTCGTTATATCGTAGGAACGTGTCAGCTCAATGCTTGAACGTGTCCACATTGCACAACGGCAGTAGAAGCACAAACCAGCTTGAGCTCTGTAGGCTGCTTGGCGAGAATTATTAAGTGTTTTGCTCATAGGGGACTCCATGTTGGAAATCCCCGGTGGCTTTTGGCTCAGAGCGGGCATCGGCGTTGTGCGATCCGATGTGCTGACGTTTTGCATCAGCGGGCCGGGCAAGAAAATCCGGCGCAACTGAAATATACAACGTTCTTCAGTGCATGTCGAACACTATCAAACTTGGATAAAGCAACTTCTTTTCTGTAATTTTTCGGAATTTGGTTTTGGGTGTTTATTTTTGGGGGTGCTCAGGGCTTCATGGTCAGGTAGATTTTTGCGGTCATCCACTCCTCATCTTGTTCGGCCAGCAAGGCGCTCACCAAGCGCAGACAACTGTTGGTGTTGGGGAACAAAGTGGCCACGCGGGTTCGGCGTTTGAGCTCCTTGTTCAGGCGCTCCAAACCGTTGGTGGTGCGCATACGCACCCGGTGGCCCTCGGGCAGGTCGAAGACGGCAAACCCTTCAGGCAGATTTTTCTCCGCCCAAGCCGCCAGCTGCGGGTGGCTGACCTGCCAGTCCTTGAGTGCGGCGTTGAGCAGGCGCTGCGCCTCAATGGCATCGCTGGCGTTGAAGATGCCGCGTATTTGTCGGGCCACCGGTGTGCGCTGGTCCAGTCGGCTGACATAGCCCTGCGCGTTGTGCTGCAGGTGGAACTGGCAGCGCTGCCAGGGCACGCCCGGGAACAGCGCTTTGCGTGCGGCCTTCAAACCTGCATGGTCGTCACTGGCGATGAATTTGACCCCACGCAGGCCACGTTCAATCAGGCTGTCCAGAAAGGCCCGCCAATGCACCTCAGCCTCGGACAGCGCCACTGAGACACCCAGCACCCGGCGGTGCCAGGTTGCGCTCACGCCGATGGCCACCAACACCGCACAGTCCACCGTCTCGCCGGCGCGCATTTCTAAGGTCGTCATGTTGCGGGTCAGCGTGGACTGCGTCACGCCCAGCTGAAGTGCTGCGGCGGTTAGCGGGCCTTTATCCAGCACGGCAGCCAGTTGTAACAAATGCCTACGGTCGTGCTTACGCCAATTCCGAGCAGCGCCGTGCAGCCTTACCCGTCTGGACCCACTTTTATAACTGGCACCGTCCGCATCACGGCATCGGATGCCAATCTCCTATGTCCCGAATCTCACGATCACGAAAGAACCTCTTGACTCTTCACACCTGGGGTGCCCGGGTTTTGTCATTAACGCGCGATCTCTACTGCGCGGATGTGGCTGAGGAACGCCTCAGGCCAAGCCGGGGTTTCCCGCCACGCCGACCAGACGGGGCACATTGAGCTTGGGCGGTTTGATAACTTTTTTGGCCTGCAGGTAGGTCTCGACCACCTCCCAGGCTGGCGGTCCGGCATTTTTGCTGGCCTCAGCCACCGGCGCCCA
>NZ_JBDNGU010000195.1:0-57017 GCF_041689105.1 Polaromonas sp.
CCGTTGTGTCCAGGGTCTGATCAAGACAATGAAGGGCTTGCACTGTGGCTTTGGAAGATGGTTGACGCTTTTGCATGATGACCTCTTTCCTCACTAAATTGTGAGAGGGAGGTGATGCAAGTCATTCTGGCACGGGGGGGAGCCGTTGTGCCCTTCGTCTGCGGTCTGGCGCTCATGGTCGTCCCGTACTTCATCTCGAACACACCACTCCTTGTCCTCGCCGGCGTTTGTCTCGTTGCCGTTCCATACTTCGTGCGAATTTGAGTGCGTGCTCTGTGGTGAGCTCCCGTGTCGCAGCATCCGGGACCGTCTCCCGCAGGCTGCACTCGTGAATCGGCACTTCGTCAGCTTCGCCATTCCGGCGACCCCAATGCCTAAACCATCCATCAAGCGGATGCCTTACTGCGTGCTCCGCCCGTCGCCAACCGTCGCTCATCTCGAACGCCAGGTGCCTTGCGCAAAATGACCGCGTGTCCGTTTGCGCCAGCCTTGATGCGAACAGGGCCTCATGCTCGAAGTCTCCGCTTCACGCAGCACCAACAAGCCATGCCCGCTCCCACATCAGGCGCACGAGACCACGCCACAGCTTTAGAAGACGACTGGTATAGCCGCAGCCATACGGTGGCACCGCAACTACTCAGCCCCGCCGAATGCGCCGCAGTCGTTGGTCTTTATCCGGATTCAACCCGCTTTCGCAGCCGTGTCGTGATGGCGCGCTACGGCTTTGGCCGGGGTGAGTACCAGTACTTCAGTTACCCGCTGCCCGACCTTGTGCAAAGCCTGCGCAGCCGGCGCTACCCGCAACTGGTGAGCGTGGCGAATCGCTGGAACGAGGCCATGGGCATCGATGTGCGTGACCCGGTGGACCACGCGGAATTTCTGGCGCGCTGTCATGCCGCCGGACAGCTGCGACCGACGCCTTTGCTGCTGCAGTATGGCGAGGGCGACTACAACTGCCTGCACCAGGACTTGTACGGTGAACATGTGTTTCCGTTGCAGGTGGCGGTGTTGCTGTCGCAACCGGGGGCGGACTTTAGCGGCGGTGAGTTTGTGCTGACGGAGCAGAGGCCGCGCATGCAGTCACGCGCTGCCGTGGTGCCGCTGCAGCAGGGTGATGCGGTGGTGTTTGCCTTGCACCACCGGCCGGTGGCGGGCAGCCGGGGGTTTTACCGCGTCAACATGCGCCACGGCGTGAGCACCGTCAGGTCCGGCCACCGCCACACCCTGGGCATTATTTTTCATGACGCGCAGTAAAAACGCGGGCCGGGGAAAATACGCGTGTGACTGCCAATCTTTTTGAAGACATCGACGCGCCAGAGCCGGCGCGGGAGCCGCTGGCGCCCGGCGCCGTGCTGCTGCGTGGCTTTGCGTGTGAGGTGGCAGGCGAAATTCTTGAAGCAGTTAACGGCGTGCTGGCCCAAGCGCCGCTGCGCCATCTGGTCACACCGGGCGGCTACACCATGTCGGTGGCCATGAGCAACTGCGGCCCGCTGGGCTGGGTGTCGGACCGCCGCGGCTACCGTTATGACGCGCTGGACCCGCTCTCGGGCCAGCCCTGGCCGGCGATGCCGGAGCGCTGGAAGGCGCTGGCCGCGCGCGCTGCCGCGCAGGCGGGTTTTGAGGGCTTTGAGCCCGACGCCTGCCTCATCAACCAGTACCTGCCCGGCAGCAAACTCTCGCTGCATCAGGACCGGGACGAACACGATTTCTCGGCGCCGATCGTGTCGGTGTCGCTGGGCCTGCCCGCCGTGTTCTTGTTCGGCAGCGAACGCCGCACCGACCGGCCGCAGCGTTATTGCCTGCAGCATGGCGATGTGGTGGTCTGGGGCGGCGCGTCGCGGCTGGCGTTTCACGGTGTGGCGCCGCTGGCCGACGGCGAGCACAGCCTGCTGGGCCAGCGCCGCATCAATCTGACGTTTCGCCGCGCGGGCTGACTTTTACAAGGAAAATCGGCCTCTGGCCTTTTATCCACGGGCGCAAGCAGCTATCAAAACAGGAGCGAGATTCAGCCTGAATCCACTTAAGAAAACCCTAAGAACCCCGCAGCATCATGAAAGCACCTCAACACAAGGTGTCACCATGAATTCATCGCCGCATGAGATAACTCCGCTTCGCCTTCTGCTCGCCGCCGCAGGGTTGGTCTTTGCCGCGCTTGCGCCAGCTGCCCAGGCGACCACGCCGGCTGACATGCTGGCTGGCTACACCGCCCAGGCTGGTGTGTCCGCCGTGCCCGCGCGTGGCCAGCAGCTGTTCAACACGCGCCAGGGCCGCGAATGGAGCTGCGCCTCCTGTCACGCCGCGCTTCCCATGACAACTGGAAAACATGCTGCCACCGGCAAGCCAATAGGCCCTTTGGCCCCAGCCTTCAACGCCGAGCGCTTCACCGACGCGGCCAAGGCCGAGAAATGGTTTCGCCGCAACTGCAACGATGTCGCTGGCCGCGAATGCACGGCCGTCGAAAAGGCCGATGTGCTGAGCTGGCTGATGACGCTCAAACCCTTATGAATTGCCCGTCATTTTTGCAACCAGGACCACAAGCCATGTCATATTCATCTTTCTCCAGCGCCATCCGGGTTCTGTCCGGCCTGTTGCTTGCCCTCGGTGTCGCCCACGCGGCCCTGGCCGATGGCGACAAACGCATGCTGCCCCTGCTGCCCAAATACCAGCAGGAGTGCGCGGCCTGCCATGTGGCCTACCCGCCGGGTATGCTGCCAGCGGCGTCGTGGCAGCGGGTGATGGCCAACCTGCCCAAACATTACGGCACGGATGCCTCGCTCGATGAGGCGACGGTCAAGGAGATCGGCACCTGGCTGAACACCAACGCAGGCACTTACAAGCGGGTGCGTGAAGATCCGCCGCAAGTCCGCATCACGCGCTCAGCGTGGTTTGTCCGCAAACACGATGAAGTCTCTGCCGTCACCTGGAAGCTGCCGGCGGTCAGGAGTGCCTCCAACTGCGCAGCCTGTCACACCACAGCCGACATGGGCAATTTCAGTGAACGAAATCTTCGCATTCCCAAGTGAGGCCACCATGAACATCCCTGCACTTTCTCCTTCCGACGCATCCGGGTCAGCCAGCTCGCCAGCCGCCGCATCTCCCCAGGCGAGCCGGCCCGCAAGCCGCCGGGTGACGGACGCCACCACGCGCATGTTGCACTGGCTCATGGCACTGAGTTTCACCGCCGCCTATATCACGGCCGATGGCGAGCGCTGGCGACTGGTGCATGTCACGCTGGGCTACACGCTGGCAGGGCTGTTTGTCGCCCGACTGCTGTGGGGCCTGTTTGGTCCGCGTCAGGCCCGACCGGCGGTGATGCTGCGAAAAGTACAGGGCTTTCCGGCCTGGCTGAAGTCGCTGACCAGCATGCGCTCGACAGCGACGCTGCAACCCGTCTGGCGTCAAGGCCAAAACCTGGTGATGGCGCTGGTTGTGGTGCTGATCCTGGGGTTGGTCATTCCGCTGACGCTCAGCGGTTACGCTGTCTGGGATGAGTGGGGCGGAGAGTGGCTGGAGGAGGTGCATGAATTTTTCGGCACGGCCCTGCTGATCGTGGTGTTGGCCCACGTTGGCCTGATTGCCCTGCTCAGTGTGCTTCGCCGCAAGAACCAGGCCCTGCCCATGCTTACCGGCCGCACGGGCGGCCCCGGCCCCGACCTTGCCAAACGCAACCACGGCCTTCTGGCTGTGGTGTTGCTGGCCTGTGTTTTGGCGTTCTGGACCTGGCAATGGACAGGGGCGCCGCAAAGCGTGGTGGCCCGCGACGCTGTAACGGCTGATAATCAACGAAACAAAGAGCACGACTGAGAGAGCCCCTGCCGATGCGCATACTGCTTGCCGAAGACGACGCCCTGCTCGGTGATGGCCTGCGCGCCGGGCTCTGCCAGCTCGGGTTTCTGGTCGACTGGGTGCGAGACGGGGAGGCCGCCGAGCGCGAGCTGCGGGCACAGCCCTACGATGCCGCCGTGCTTGACCTCGGGCTGCCGCACAAGGACGGTCTGGAAGTCTTGGCCGCCCTGCGCCGCTCGGGCATCACCACACCGGTGCTGGTGCTGACCGCCAGGGACGCCGTCCCGGACCGCATTCGCGGGCTGAACGTGGGGGCAGACGACTATGTGGTCAAGCCGGTGGACCTGCACGAACTGGCGGCACGCCTGCGGGCACTGGTTCGCCGCGCGCACGGTCAGCCGCAGGAGTGCCTGAGTGCACAGGATGTGGTTCTTGACCCGGCTGCGCGCACGGTGCGTCAGGCGGGCGGGCCCGTCACGCTCTCGACCCGTGAGTTTGACCTGCTGCAGGCCTTCATGCTGGGCGCTGACCGCGTACTTTCGCGCGAGCAGCTTGAGCAACAGCTCTACAGCTGGGGCAAGGAGGTGGAGAGCAACGCCGTGGAAGTGCATGTCCACAACCTGCGCCGCAAGCTGGGTCCGGCATTGATCCACACTGTGCGCGGCGTGGGTTACATGCTGCTGCGCGACTCCCCGAAGAAAACATGATCAAAACGCCGCGCTCCCTGCAGGGCCGCTTGATGGCCCTGGTGTTGTGTGTGGTGGTGGTGGTGTGGCTGGCGACGGCCGTATTGACTTGGATGGATGTGCGCCATGAACTGGACGAGCTGCTGGACAGCCATCTCGCCCAGGCCGCTTCTCTTCTGGTGGTGCAGCAGACGCAGGAGATCGAAGACGACGACCGCAGCGTTGACGCGCCCACTTTGCACCGTTATGCGCCCAAGGTGGCGTTCCAGGTTTTTCATGAGAATCGCCTGACACTTCGCTCTGCCAATGCACCCACGGCCCCGATGGTTGAACTCCAGAAGCGTTTCAGGGCCGGTTTCAAGACCGTGCAGATAGGCGGCACGGCATGGCGCGTTTTCGCCACGCACGGAGCCGAGCGCGACGTGCAGGTGTACGTGGGTGAGCAGATCAATTCCCGTAACGATATTCTGTGGGCTGTGCTCCGCAGTACGTTATGGCCGATGGCGCTGGCTCTGCCTCTGCTGGCGGCGGCGCTCTGGTGGGCGGTGTACCGCGGCGTGGCGCCCATGCGCAAGCTCGGCCGCGCCCTGGCCGAACGCCGGCCGCAGGCACTGCACACAGTGACCGTTGACGATGCGCCTTTGGAGATGGCGCCCATGATTGCTGCGCTGAACGGGCTGTTCGAACGGATCGCAACATTGCTGGAGTCCGAGCGGCGCTTCACCGCCGACGCAGCCCATGAGTTGCGCACGCCGATTGCTGCCATCCGCGCACAGGCCCAGGTCGCGCTGGGTGAAGCCGACGATGCGTTGCGCCGGCAGGCCCTTCACAACACGCTCGAAGGCTGTGACCGCGCCACCCGACTGGTCGAGCAACTGCTGACCTTGTCCCGACTGGAAGCCGCCGCGATGCCCACGGCGGCGCCAGTCGACCTCAGTGCGCTGAGCCGGCGTGTGGTGGCTGAACTGGCCCCCAGGGCGATCGGTAAAAACCAGACGCTGGCGTTGGAGGCGACACAGCCCTGCAGCCTGGCCGGCAACGAGACCCTGCTGGCTGTGTTGGTGCGCAATCTGGTGGACAACGCGGTGCGTTACAGCCCGCCTTCGGCACGCGTGAAGGTGTCCGTGCAGTGTCAGGCAGGCCGCGTGGCCTTCAGTGTCGAAGACAGCGGCCCGGGCATGGCCGAAGCCGACTGCCAGCGGCTCGGTGAACGGTTTTTCCGGGTTACCGGCAGCGACGAGAGCGGCAGCGGCCTGGGGTGGTCCATCGTGCGGCGCATCGCGTCCGTGCACGGGCTCGATCTGCAGGTTGGACACTCGGTGGAACTCGGTGGGTTCGCTGTTCGCGTGAGTGGACAGCTTGCCGCTGGTACAGGGTAGCCTTCAATGGACCTTCAAGTCGGTGCAGGTGACTGCTTGAGCAATTGCGTCATCAGGCCGATCTGCTCGCGCTGCATGGTCAGCAGCTCGCTCCACTGGCCTTCGCGAAGCAGGTCCAGCTTCTCGTGCAGCAGCATGATTTCAAGCTCGGCCTTCAGGTTGACCTCGTAGTCGTGCGCGGCGGCCAGCCGGTCCTTTTCTGCCTGACGGTTCTGCGACATCAGGATGATGGGCGCCTGCGCTGCGGCCAGCATGGAGAGAAACAGGTTCAGCAGGATGTAGGGGTAGGGGTCAAAGCTTTTGCCGTGGCCCGCCAGGATCACCGAGTTCAGGGCGACCCAGGTCACCAGGATGACGCCGAAGAGGGTGATGAAAGTCCAGGAACCGCCAAAGGCAGCCACCGTGTCTGCGGCACGCTGACCTGCACTGGCCCGGGTTTCCAGGTCGGCTGCGGTGTTTCGGGAAATGTACTTTCGCGCGGCGACGTGGCGCGCCACTTTGCGGGTGGGTTCGTCCAGCGATTCGTAGGGTACGCCCAGCTGGTGGCGGGCGATGTCTTCAGGCTTTTTCATGGCGGTCCTTGACGGCTGGCAGGGTGGGCTGCGGCCAGTGTAGGCCCGCGCGGTTCTGCGATGCTGCCGACGTGAGCACAAGTTGTTGCGCCGGTGCCGGATCAAGCTGCCGTTTCGGCGGGTGGGCTGACTTTTACAAGAAAAATTGGCCTTCATCCCTTGTGCAGCGGGCGCAGGCAGCTATCAAAAACGTAGCGGTCTTGGTCTCATCGACACATTCGATAGCCGTCGGTCTCCAGGTGGAAATGGTCACGGTGCGCCGCGTTGTAGTCTGGCCCCAGCACACCCTTGAAGTAGCGGCAGGCGCCGCGATGGACCTCCCGCAGAAACAACGCGTCCGGGCCGGCCACTGTACCGGCATCGTCAGCCTGCCACTGGCGCAGCACGGTCACGCGCTTGCCACTGGACAGCGTGAAGCCGGCAATGTCCAGCGCGTCGGCGGTGGCATGCCGGCTGCGGTTGCCGGACGGTGTATCTGGCATGGCCACTTCGCCGCGGTTGACGTTGCGGCAGGCATAACTGCCGAGGTGGTTGATGGCTGTCACGCGCTGGCCCATATGCAACTCGGCCGCCGGCTGTAGCGCGTGGCGCTCCCACATCGCAAACGACAATGCCATCGGGCAACTCAAGGACACTGGCGCGCCCAGCCGCACAGCCGACGAACGCAGCAGCACCGCGTTGTCGAAGCCGCAGCCCGACCCGGTGACACGGTCCGGCAATACGCTGTACGCCATGCCGGTCTGGGTCAGCGCCGCCAGGCAGCGTTGCGGCTCACCGCGCGCCCGTACGAGCTTGGTCGGCGTCAGGAGGTTGGGCGGCGCCGCGACGTCCAGCGGCGCCCAGGGGTTGAAATGCTCGGGGATGGCGACTGCGCCGCTGTAGACCGCGTAGCCGCCGGCCAGCAGCGCGCCGCACAGCAGGGCGAAGAACCAGCGGCCCCAGCGGGGGCGCCGGTTGGCAGAAGGCGGGGTGTTGGGTGTGGCGTGCGGACGCGGGGAACGGGGCATACCTTGCTTATAGGCCGCCAGCAAGCCTGCGTATGCCAGCCAACACCGCCTGTGGCTGCAAGACCTGGCTTGAAGAAAGGGCGACTAGAAGTGTTCGGTTCCCAGAACCAGTGGTTGCTCCGGGCTGTAACTCACGCCGGCGACGATCTGATCAGCAGCGCGGGCGTGAATCATTTCAGCGTCGAGTGCGTAGGCGTTTTTCAGCGCACCCGGCCCATGGTCGGCGTCAAAGTGTTCTTCCATCGCTGCCCGGGAAATCTTCACCGGGACGATTCTGCCGGCGTGTGGCATCCTGAAGATGAGCCAGTCGCCTTGATCCTCGACGTTTGTAGACGGTTCCATGTATCCCTCCTGAAAATTTCAAGAACAGCGGACTGCCTGTGTCAGGTACAGACTGGGAGAAACCACTAAGGGACATCGCCAGCCTGACACAGGTCGCACTGCCCAGGCCACGCAGAGTGGGGAGTCGCGGCACAGGCTGCCATGTAGGACAAGTTCTCTTTTGCCGGTTTGTGGGGTGACTGCTTTGCATAATGAGTTTTGGGCTTTCTGCCATGGCTTTGCCCACCGTTTTATTTTCATTATTTTCAGGAGAACCTCATGGCCCCCTACAACATTGCCGTCGTCGTCGGCAGCCTCCGCAAGGATTCCTTTAACCGCAAACTGGCCCAGGCGCTTGAAAAGCTGTTTCCGGCGGACTTCAGCTTCACGCAGGTGCGCATCGACGACCTGCCGCTTTACAACCAGGACGACGACGGCAGCCCGTCTGCGCAGGTCACCCGGCTAAAGGGCGAGATCACTGCGGCGCAGGGGGTGCTGTTTTTCACGCCCGAGTACAACCGGTCTGTGCCCGGCGTGCTGAAAAACGCGATTGACCACGCCTCCAGGCCCTACGGCAAAAGCGCCTGGAACGGCAAGCCTGCCGGTGTGCTGGGCGCATCCGTCGGCCCCATTGGCACGGCACTGGCGCAGCATCACCTGCGCAACATCCTGGCCTACCTGAACATGCCCACGCTGGGCCAGCCGGAGGCGTTTATCCACAACAAGGAAGGGCTGTACGACGAGGCCGGCAACATCGGCGAGGCCAGCAAAAAATTCCTGCAGGGCTGGGTGGATTCGTATGTGGCCTTCGTCAAAACGAACGCGTGAGTACTGCTAATGAAAAAAGCCGGCTTCGAGCCGGCTTTTTTATGGGCGAAGTCCTCACGCAGCCAGCGTGGCTTCCGGCTGGTTGGCGGCCGGCGCAGCGACGGCCTTGACCTCCAGATCGGCGGCGGTCAGGGCTGCCGCCTTGGCTGCGTCCCCCATGGCCAGGCCTTCGGCGCGCACAAAACGCACGTCGGTGATGCCGAAAAAGCCGAATACGGTCTTCAGGTAACTTTCCTGGTGCTCCATGGCATTGCCGGCGTCGCTGGTGGAGTACACGCCGCCGCGCGACGACGCCACGATCACGGTCTTGCCGCCGGCCAGGCCCACGGGGCCCTTGTCGGTGTATTTGAAGGTGCGGCCGACCTGGGCAATGCGGTCAATCCAGGCCTTGAGTTGCGTCGGGATGCTGAAGTTGTACAGCGGCGCGCCGACCACGATCACATCGGCCGCCATGAACTGCGACACCAGCGCTTCGGACACGGCGTTTTCGCGTTGTTGCACTTCGCTCTGCGCGCTACCTGCGGGCAGGCGAAAGCCCAGCGACTCCGCCGACAGATGGCTGGGGGCGTCTGCGGCCAGGTCCAGGTAGCTGACCTCGGTAGCCGGGTGGCCCGCGCGCCAGGAGGCGACGATTTGGGCGGTCAGCTGGCGCGATACTGAATTGCCGCCCAGGATGCTGGCGTCGATGTGAAGAAGCTTGCTCATGAAATGGATTCCTTGAAAGTGGGTTCGGGTTACTGGCCGGTGCACCTGAATCTCAGCCATGGATAGATTGTGCAGGCGAGTCGATTGATTGATAAGTCGGCAAAATAGAGATACATTGTTCCATCAATAGGACAATAGATGCGCACCATGCAAGATCTGAATGACATGTTTTATTTCGCGGAAGTGGTGGAGCGGGGCAGTTTTTCGGCTGCCGGCCGCGCGCTGGGACTGCCCAAATCCCGGCTGTCGCGCCGCGTGGCCGAGCTGGAGGCCCGGCTGGGCGCACGGCTGCTGCAGCGCACCACCCGCAAGCTGTCATTGACCGCAGTCGGCGAGATTTACCTGCGTCACTGCAGCGCCATGCGCGACGAGGCGCTGGCCGCCGATGAAGCCGTGGCGCAACTGCAGGTCGAGCCGCGCGGCACGCTGCGCATCACCTGCCCGGTGACGCTGGCGCAAAGCACCCTGGGTTACCTGGTGCCGCAGTTCATGGCGCTGTACCCGCAGGTCAGGGTCGACATGCGTGTGACCAACCGGGTGGTGGACCTGGTCGAGGAGGGCATCGACATTGCGCTGCGGGTGCGCCCCACGCTGGACGACAGCGGCAGCCTGGTGGTCAAGAATCTGGGTTTGTCTGGCGGTCATCTGCTGGCCAACCCGGCGTTGTTGGCGCGCCAGGGCTGGCCTGAAAAACCCGAAGACCTGGAGAAGCTGGACACAGTGGCCATGTCATGGGCAGACGGGCGCGCTTCCTGGGCGCTGATTGGTCCTCAAGGTCAGGAGTTTGTGCTGCATCATCAGCCGCGTTATGTGGCCGACGATTTGCAGACGCTCAAGCTGGCGGTGCTGGCCGGCACCGGCATCAGTTTTTTGCCGGAATCCGTCAGCGTCGCCGAGCGCCAGGCCCAGTTGCTGATGCCCGTGTTGCCGGGCTGGGCCCCCAAACCGGGTGTGGCCCATGCCGTGTTTCCGTCACGGCGCGGCCAGGTACCAGCGTTACGCAGCTTTCTGGACTTTCTTGGGGAGCATATGCAGGGTGAAACATTGATCTAGCAAAATTACGCGTGGCGGGAGAATCGCCGTCTGCACGCTGGTGCCCTATGCTGCACGGATTCTTGGTCACCCATGAAAACTGGCAGGGGCCAAGAGTGGGCCTTGCATGGAGGGAACTTAACACCGCCTAAACGCACGAACCACCGGACAATTACTTCAATTGATTAAGGGCCCCTGATGTTGTTGACGTATTTCGAAGCCGCGCCGCGCCGCGTGCTGGCACTGGTATCCGTGGGCTGTGTCGCCATGCTGGCGTTTGGCCTGTATCTGCAGCATGTCGCCGGGCTGGAGCCTTGCCCCATGTGTATCGTGCAGCGTTATGCGCTGGTGCTGGTGGCGCTGGTCACGGGCATCACGGCTTTGACGGACAGGAAAGGCCTGTTGATGACGGGCTCGCTGCTGACACTGCTGCTGGCCGGTTTCGGCGCTTTTGTCGCTGCGCGCCAGAGCTTTTTGCAGTGGTATCCGCCAGAGATTTCCGCTTGCGGACGTGACTTTTACGGAATGATCGAGACCTTTCCGCTCAAACGCGTGATCCCGATGATTTTCAGGGGCAGCGGTGACTGCACCAAGATTGACTGGACTTTTCTGGGTCTGTCGATTGCCAACTGGTCGTTCCTGTGTTTTGTGGCAATTGGCCTGGTGATGCTGGCGCTGCTGGTGCTCCGCGGACGCAAGCCAGCGCGCTGAATCCGCAATTCAAGGCGCCAGCGGGGCGCTTTTGGCCGGCACCATCGAGATCTCGACGCTGCCGCCCGGGTTGTGGCTGCGGATCCTGAACGCGTCATCGCTCAGGCTCAGGATGTCGACCCGGTACGCCAGCGAGTCTTCGATCATTGTGAACGCCCCGTCCTTCAAGGTCCAGGCGCCAAAGGTTGCCTTGCTGTTGGGCGAGGTCATCGCCAGAGTGCCGTCGGACAAAAACACATACAGCATGCCCGGCGATACGCCGCTCGACAGGCCGACTTCCCAGACCTTGTTGACAAAACCCGGCTTGCTGGCAGGCAGCTGCGCTGCCGGAGTCAGTTTGTCTGCGGTGTCCGATGTTTCGGAGCAGGCCGCAGCAAGCACAAGGGCCAGCACACAGACTGTCCGCTGAATGAAAGGGTTCATGTCCGAGGTTCCCAAACCTTGATTTTTTTCTTGGCTTGCAAAAGCAGTAATACTGTATATATTAACAGTCCTTGCTGCCTTTCCTTTGCTGCCTTTCCCATGTCTGCCTCTTTCCCCATTTTTGCCCATGTCTGGCGTGCTGATGCCGTGGACCACGCCGTCGCGCAGACCGTGGACACGGCTTACGCCGCCCTGAATGCGGTCCTGCCCGGCGGCGGCTGGCCGCAAGGCGCGCTGGTGGAAGTGCTGCAGCCGCAGGCGGGCCTGTACGAATGGGGCCTGCTGGCGCCTGCGCTGGCTGCGGTGCAATCTGCGCAGCCCCGCCAGCTCATGGTGCTGGTGGGCGCGCCTTGCCTGCCGTTTGGCCCGGCGCTGGGGGCGCGTCAGCTCAACATGCAGCGCATGGTGTGTGTGCATAGCAAGGGGCCTGCACTGCTGTGGGCCACGCGCGAGGCGCTGCAATGCGCCGACGTGGCTGCCGTGCTGGCCTGGCTGCCTGATGCACGCAGTGCGCATCTGCGCCGCCTGCAGATTGCCGCCCATGCGCACAACAAGCTGCTGCTGGTGTTTCGCCCCCTGCGGGCGCAGGCGGAGTCCTCGCCGGCGCCGCTGCGCCTGCTGCTCGAAGGTGTGGTGCGCGACGAAGGCAACCTGCTTGTGCATGTGCTCAAGCG
Source organism: Polaromonas sp. (assembly GCF_041689105.1). GTDB lineage: Bacteria > Pseudomonadota > Gammaproteobacteria > Burkholderiales > Burkholderiaceae_C > Polaromonas. Next base: position 12,125 of record NZ_JBDNGU010000195.1, read on the forward strand.
CCGCGGCCCGCCGCTGGGCGCGCCCTTGTTGCTGAACACCTGGCCGCCACGGCTTGCGGCTCTGCTGGCTGCCAGCCGCGAGCGCTTGCGCCGCCAGCGCGAAGAAGGTGCGCCCGCGCGGCTGCCTTCTCAGGTCGCGCTTCCTGTCACTTCACCGCACAGTCCCCTCCATGCGTTGCTGGATCGCATTGCACACCTCGATCACCACTGAACCGGGTGCCGGGCTGCTGGACGAGGCCGGGGTGCAGCGCGCTGTGGCCAGCATTGCGCTGGGCTTTTCGCCGCGCGTGGCGCTGCTCGACGAGGCTGTGCTGGTAGACGCGACGGCCAGCTTGCGCCTGTTCGGCGGGCTGGCGTGCCTGATGCAGTTGCTGCAAGCGCGTTTACTTGCATTTTTTGAGTCAAATCAGCTGCTGGCCCATGTAGAACGGGCGCAGGGTGCTACTTCTTTGATAGCGATTGGGCGGCTGCGCTGGCAGGCCCAACAAACCGCCGGAACAGGGGCAGTGAAAAAGCGCGTGGCCGAACTGCCCATGCACACCCTGAGCGCGGCACGCCCGCACCTGGGCGTGCTGGCGCGCATTGGTTGCCGCACCTGGGACGACCTGCTGCGCCTGCCGCGCGACGGCGTGGCCCGGCGTTTTGGCGCGGAGCTGCTGCAGGCGCTGGACCGGGCCTGCGGCACAGTGGCCGATGAATACGACTGGCAGGTGCTGCCCGAACACTTTGACGAAAAAATCGAGCTCAATGCGCTGGTCATACACGCACCGGCGCTGATGGCCGGGGCAGAACGCCTGTTGGCCAGTCTGCAGGCCTGGCTGCTAGGCCGGCAAAGCGGACTCAGCGCGCTCCGGCTCACCTGGCACCTCGACAAGCGCCGCGACGTTCCGCCCACCGGCGAGCTGGACGTGCGCACCGCCCAGCCCGCCCAAGACCTGCGTCATGTGGCGCGTCTGGTGGCCGAACACCTGGCGCAGCACAAGTTGCCGGCGCCCGTGCATTCGCTGAGCCTGCAGTCGCTGGTGACCGAGCCGCTGGCCGATGCGGGCGCCGCCACTGGCAGCCTGCTGATGACAGAGCGCAAGCAGGGTGACAGCGCGGTCGAGCTGATCGAGCGCCTGAGCGCGCGCCTGGGGCCGGCACAGGTGCAGGTCTGGCAGGCGCAGGCCGACCACCGGCCGGAGCTGATGCAGCGTTGGGTGCCGGCGCAGACTACTATCAAATCCATAGCTGGTAGCGCCCGATCCATAAGGGCCAGAGGCCGAAAAGATATCAAAAATTCACCTGAAAGTGAGGCCAGAAGCGAGACCCGAACCGAAGCGCTTTACCCCGCCTGGCTGCTGCCTGAACCGCTCAAGCTGGCCACTGTTGGCAACAGCCCGGTGTACCAGGGCAAGCTGTTTCGACTGGCCGGGCCACAGCGGCTGGAAGCCGCAGGCTGGCTGCTGGCCGGCAGCGACGCGGCCCATGGTGCGGTGGGGCAGGGCAAGCCGCTTGCGCTGCGTGACTACTTTGTTTACCGCAGCCAGCTGGGCAGCCTGCTGTGGATTTACAGCGAACGCCTGGTGCCCGCACCTGAAGCCTTGCAGCAACGCGCCTGGTATTTGCATGGCTTTTTTGCCTGAGTGCTGAGCCCATGCCAGCCCATCCACTTCCCGATTACGCCGAGCTGCATGCACTCAGCAACTTCAGTTTCCAGCGCGGCGCCTCGCACGCGCAGGAGCTGGTCGAGACCGCGGCCGAACGGGGCTACACCGCCCTGGCCATCACCGACGAATGTTCGGTCGCCGGCGTGGTGCGGGCGCATCTGGCCGCCAAAGAGTCTGGGCTCAAGCTGCTGCCGGGCGCCGAGTTTCTGGTGCAGGCGGCTTGTCCCATTCGTCTGGTGGTGCTGCCGCATAACGCCGCAGGCTGGGGAAACTTGTGCGAGTTCATCACCGTTGCCAAACAAGCCGGGGACGTGATCGACAAAGGCAGCTACCGGGTCGCCGTGGGCGAGAGTGACTTTGCGCTGCTGGCCCATTGTGAGATTTTGCTGTCGTCCTTGCCGGATGCTATCGATACAGAAGCGCTCTGCACCCATGCCGTATGGGCCAGAGGCCTGTTTGGCTTGAATGCCTGGCTGGCCGTGGAATTGCTGCAAGGCCTGGACGACGCGCTGCGCCTGCAGCAACTGCAAGAGGTGGCGCAGCGCACCGGCCTGCGCCTGGTGGCCGCCGGCAACGTGCTGATGCACAAACGCTCACGCAAACCGCTGCACGACGTGATGACGGCCATCAAGCTGGGCAAAGCCGTGCATGATTGCGGCTTTGCGCTGCAAGCCAATGCCGAGGCCCACTTGCGGCCGCGTATGCGTCTGGCCGACATTTACCCGGCCGGGCTGCTGCGCGCCACGCTGGAGGTGGCGGCGCGCTGCAACTTCAGCCTGGACGAGATCCGCGATCTGTACCGCTATCCCATGGAAGACATCGTGCCCAGCGCCGAGACGCCAACTCAGTGTCTTGGTCGCTTGACCAGCGAGGGGGCCAAAGAGCGTTACCCGGCGGGTGTTCCTGAGAAAATCAGGACCCAACTGGCCTTTGAACTGGCCCTGATCGAAGAGCTTCAGTACGAGATGTTTTTTATCACCGTGCATGACATTGTCCGGTTTGCCAGAGAGCAGAAAATCCTTTGTCAGGGGCGTGGCTCGGCCGCCAATTCGGCGGTCTGCTTTTGTCTGGCAATCACCGCCGTCAATCCGGCGGAAAGCAATTTGCTGTTTGAGCGCTTTATCAGCCGCGAGCGCTGCGAGCCGCCAGACATTGATGTGGACTTCGAGCACCAGCGGCGTGAAGAGGTCATCCAGCACATCTACAAAAAATACGGCCATGACCGGGCGGCCATCGCTGCCACCGTGATCAGCTACCGGCCGCGCAGCGCGATTCGTGATGTTGGCAAGGCGCTGGACATCGCGCCAGAACTGATCGAACGGTTTGCCAAAGAACATTTCTGGTTCGACGGAAGCCAGGCCCTGAAACAAAAACTGGAAGAGGCCGGCCTGCAAGGCGAGGCAGACGCCATCGTTCAGTGGCTGGACCTGGCCGTGCAACTGATCGGTTTTCCGCGTCACCTGAGCCAGCACGTGGGCGGCTTTGTGCTGACGCAGGGCAAGCTGACGCGGCTGGTGCCGGTGCAGCCCGCCTCCATGGAAGCGCGCCGCATCATCCAGTGGGAAAAGGACGACCTGCAAGCCATGGGCCTGCTCAAGGTGGACGTGCTGGCGCTGGGCATGTTGTCCGCCATCAAGCGCTGCCTGGACCTGGTGAACGAGACCCGGGGCAGCCGCCTGGAGATGCACACGCTGCCCCTGGCCGATACGCAGACCTACGACATGATCTGCGAGGCCGACACCGTGGGTGTGTTCCAGATCGAGAGCCGGGCGCAAATGTCCATGCTGCCGCGGCTGCAGCCGCGCAATTACTACGACCTGGTGGTACAAGTCGCCATCGTGCGGCCCGGGCCGATTCAGGGCGGCATGGTGCACCCGTATCTGAAAAACCGCGAAATCATCCGGCAGGGCGGAGAGATCAAACCCGAATACCCGGCACTCAATCCGGCGCTGGAGCGCACGCTGGGTATTCCCATTTTTCAGGAGCAGGTGATGCAGATCGCCATCATCGCCGCCGACTTCACGCCGGGCGAGGCCGACGACTTGCGCCGCTCCATGGCGGCCTGGAAGCGCAAGGGCGGGGTGGAGCGCTTTCATGGCCGGCTGGTTAACGCCATGGTCAAAAATGGCTACAGCGCCGAATTTTCAGAACGTATCTTCAAGCAGATTCTGGGCTTTGGCGACTACGGCTTCCCCGAAAGCCACGCCGCCAGCTTTGCCAAGCTGGTGTATGTGAGCTGCTGGCTCAAGTGCCACGAACCGGCCTGTTTCCTGGCGGCCATGATCAATTCACAACCCATGGGTTTTTATGCGCCCTCGCAACTGGTGCAGGACGCGCGCAGGCACGGCGTCGAAGTGCGCGCCATCGATGTCATGCACAGCCAGTGGGATTGCACGCTGGAGCCGGCAGGCCAGGACGCCATGCGCACGCGTTATCCCGGGATCCATGACAACCAGCCCGCCGTGCGCCTGGGTTTACGCCTGGTGTCCGGCCTGCGGGCAGATGCCGTGGACCGGCTGGTGCAGGCCCGCGCCCAAGCCCCTTTTACCTCCACCGAAGACCTGGTGTCGCGCGCCCGTTTGGGCATGCTGGAGGCCAACGCGCTGGCAGCCGCTGATGCCTTGCTTGCCCTGGCCGGGCACCGACGCCAGCAGGTCTGGGAAGCTTCGGCCATCAAACCGGCGCCCCTGCTGCTCAAGTCTGTTCCCACGATGGAGCCTGCACTGAAGCTGCCCGACACGCCTGAAGGTGAAAACATCCTGTTCGACTACCAGGCGACGGGCCTCACGCTGCGCCGCCACCCGCTGGCCTTGCTGCGGCCGCGGCTGGCGCGGCGTGGGCTTCTCAGCGCCAACGAGCTGAATGCCCTGCCAGACGGCCGGGACGTGGCGGCCTGCGGCATCGTCACGGTGCGCCAGCAGCCGCAAACCGCCAAAGGCACCATTTTTGTTACGCTGGAAGACGAGACCGGCCCGGTCAACGTGATTGTCTGGAAGTCATTGCGCGAAACCCAGCGCGCTGAAGTGCTGCACGCCCGCCTGTTGGCGGTGTACGGCGTGTGGCAGCGCAGCGAGGAAAGCGGCACGGCACCCGGTTATGGCGCAGTGCGTAACCTGGTGGCGCAGCGGCTCGAAGACTTGACCCCGCTGCTGGGACGGTTAGGCACGTCCAGCCGCGATTGCCATTAAGACCTGGTTTGCGCCCGTGCTCAGGTGCTCAGGTGCTCAGGTGCTCAGGTGCTGGTGGTGTTTATGCGAGGGCACCACAGCCGGCAGGCTTGAAGATGCGTTCGGTGGAGGCGGGGTAGGCGGCCAGCTTGTTCGCGGGGCGGCGTGGTCGCGCCAGCAACTCACCGCCGCAGTTCGGGCAATTGCCCTGAAGTCGCTGCGTGGCGCAGTCGCTGCAAAAGGTGCATTCAAAGGTACAGATGCGCGCGTCCGGGGACTCGTTGGGCAAATCCCGGTTGCAGCATTCACAGTTGGGGCGCAGTTGGAGCATGTGATGTCCTGGTTGCAAACAAACAAACAAACGGATGAAGCCAAGGTGACCGTCTGCGACGCTGCTGATCCATGGCCGCGCGACACACGGTTCTTGAATATCCCCTAGCATTCACCATATTACTGGTTACTGGTTACTGGTTACTGGCCGTGCTGGCATGGCCCTGACCCAAAAACTGCAAGGCGTTAACCATGACGACATCTGTTCCCCAAAAAATGAAAATCGATTTTGTCTCGGACGTATCCTGCCCCTGGTGCGTGATCGGGCTCAAGGCGCTGGAAGATGCCTTAGGCCGGGTCGGCGGCGAGGTGCAGGCCGACATACATTTCCAGCCCTTTGAGCTGAACCCGAACATGCCCGACGAAGGGCAGGACATTGCCGAGCACCTGGCCGAAAAATACGGCTCCACGCCCGAGCAGTCGCAGCGCAACCGCGAGATGATCCGCGCGCGCGGGCAGGATGTGGGTTTTACCTTCAGCATGGACAAGCGCGGCCGCATCTACAACACCTTTGATGCACACCGGCTGCTGCATTGGGCCGAAGAGGCGGGGGAAGGGCGCCAGCTCGCGTTGAAAGATGCTTTGTTCAAGGCGTACTTCACCGATGGCGACAGCCCCGGTTCCCACGATGTACTGGCGCGTGTAGCCGGGGAGGTTGGGCTGGACGTGGCTCGCGCAAAAGCCATTCTTGCCTCGGACGAGTATGCCGACGCGGTGCGCGAGCGCGAGCAGTTTTACCTGCAACAGGGCATCCACTCGGTGCCGGCCATCATCATCAACGACAAACACCTGATCTCGGGCGGCCAGCCCGCCGAAGTGTTCGAGCAGGCCTTGCGGCAGATCGCTGCGGCCGGCTAAACGCCGATCAGGTCTTCAGCGTTGCCGTCAGCGTAATCACGCCCACGCTTGCCAGCGCCTTGGACAGCGGGCAGCCGCGCTTGGCCTCTTCGGCAATCTGCTGGAACTGGCCCGCGTTGATACCCGGCACCTTGGCTTCCAGGGTCAGCGCGATGCGGTCGATCAGGAAGCCCTCGCCGTCAGCTACCAGGCTGACCTTGGCCGTCGTGTCCACCTGCTCGGTGGCAAAACCCGCCTTGTCGCAGGCAAACGAAAAAGCCATGGTGAAACAGGCCGCATGCGCCGCACCCAGCAGCTCTTCAGGGTTGGTGCCTTTGCGGTCATCTTCAAAGCGGCTGCCGAAGCCATACGGATAGGCCTTGAGTGCCGGGGTCTCGGTGCTGATCTGGCCCTGGCCTTTTTTGCCCTGGCCTTCCCAGTGAACGCTGGCGGTTTTTTCGGTCATGGTGTGTCCTTGTTGAAACGGTGAAGAGCAGGCCAGCACGGCGTGCCTGACTATCTCTCCAATGTCGTTTCAATCGGGCCGGGGCTGCGTGAGACATCACCGCCAGCACGCGCTGGTGTTTTCCTACAGCCGCCCTTACAGGTTTTTCACCAGCACCTGGCTCTTGCGGTTGATGTTGTACTTGCGTTTGCGGGCCTCGGGCAGCCATTCCGGGTCCACCGGCACAAACCCGCGCTTGATGAACCAGTGCATGGTGCGTGTGGTCAACACAAAAATGCTTTTCACACCCATGGCTCTGGCGCGCTGCTCGATGCGTTTGAGGATGCGTTCGCCGTCGCCCTGGCTCTGGCTGTGCGGCGAAACGGTCAACGCCGCCATCTCTGCGGTTTTGGCCTCCGGGTAGGGGTAGAGCGCGGCGCAGCCGAAGATCACGCCGTCGTGTTCGATCACGGTGTAATGGTCGGCATCACGCTCGATCTCGGTCCGGTCGCGCTTGACCAGGGTGCCGTCCTGTTCAAACGGCTCGATCAATTGCAGGATGCCGCCCACGTCATCGGCCGTGGCCTCGCGCAGGCTTTCGAGCTTTTCGTCGATCACCATGGTGCCTATCCCGTCATGCACATAAATCTCCAGCAGCAGCGCGCCGTCTACCGCAAACGGCAGGATGTGGCTGCGTTCAACGCCCGACTTGCAGGCCTTGACACAGTGCTGAAGGTAAAACGCGGTGTCGGTCGGCTGCGACGGGTTGGGCAGCTGGGCCAGCAGTTTCTCGGCTGCGGCCAGCGGCAGTTCCGTATCAATCGGGTTGTCCTCACTGTCGGGTTCACCGGGGTGGATGCGCACGCCTGGAATTTCTGTCAGGAAGATCAGCTTGTCGGCCTGTAATTCGATCGCCACACTGGTGGCAACTTCCTCCATGGTCAGGTTGAAGGCCTCGCCGGTCGGTGAAAACCCAAAAGGCGAGAGCAGCACCATGGCGCCGAATTCCAGCGTGCGCATGATGCCTTTGGTGTCGACCTTGCGCACCAGCCCCGAGTGTTTGAAGTCCACGCCGTCCACAATGCCCACCGGTCTGGCGGTGATGAAGTTGCCCGAGATGACGCGCACCGTGGAGCCGGCCATGGGGGTGTTGGGCAGGCCCTGGCTGAAGGCGGCTTCGATCTCGTAACGCAGCTGGCCTGCCGCTTCCTGCGCGCAATCGAGCGCGACCGAGTCGGTGATGCGCATGCCATGGGAGTACTTTGCCTCGTGGCCCTTGGCGGCCAGCTGTTCGTTGACCTGTGGACGGAAGCCGTGCACCAGCACGATTTTCACGCCCATGCTCTGGATCAAGGCCAGGTCCTGCGCGAGGTGCTGCAGCTTGCCGGCCGCGATGGCCTCGCCAGCGATGCCGACCACAAAGGTTTTGCCGCGGTGCAGGTGGATGTAGGGCGCCACCGAACGAAACCAGGGGACGAAGGTGAAATTGAAGACGGCGGACATGGGCGCGCTTTCCGGTTGCAGGGGAGATGGCGGTGAGTGTAAGGGAGGATGCGGGTTTTCATAGGCGCGCGGCCATGCGCGCCAGGACCGGCTTCGCCTGATAATGACCGGGCTATGGATAAACTGGCCTACGGTTTTTGGGGGTGTTATTTCGGCACGACGGCCCTGATGCTGGTCGGCGCAGCCATGGGGTTTACACGCTCGCTGCACCGCATATCGCTCAACGCCGCCTTGTCGGCGACCGCGTCCAGTTTTTTTGTGATCGCTTTTCTTGGCGGCTTGCCGATTTCGGACCCTGACACCTTGTCGCGTTTTCTGGCGCATGTGGCGCTGGTAGTGGCCAGTGTCCTGGCTTACCTGCTGTTTTCGATTGTGGGCGTACTGGCCAACGGTAAGGTGCGGCGTCGCACGCAGTGGTCCCTGGCGGTTCTGGCGCTGGGCGGCGCGGCGCCGGGCTGGCTATTGCCGGCGCAGCAAGCGTTACAGCTTGGCGTCGGTGTAGCCGCTTTTCTGGGGGTAGTGGCCCTGGGCGTTGCGCTGCGCAGCGCCTTGCGCGGCGACCGGCTGGCCTGGCGGGCGGTTCTGGGAGTTTGCTTCATGCTGATTGCCATTGCCGGTCTAAGCTGGATTGCACTGACGCGCGGGCAGGTACCCTGGCAGGTGCATGCCGCAAGCGCCCTCGCAGGCACGGCCTACCTGACCATGATGGCATCGGCCTTGTGGGTACGCTACTCCTACCTGGTTGAGCTGAACCAGATCATGGCGCATGGCCCGAGTTATGACCCGGTGACACGCATGCGCTCCCACACTGAAACTGGCCAGATGCTTGGCCATGCTTTTCAACAGCAGCGCGACCCGGCGTCAAGGCCGGGCATCCTGGTGCTGAGCATCGGCAATCTGTACGCACTGGAAAAACTGCATGGCAAGGCCGCAGTCAACCATGCCCTGTTTGTCTGCGCCGGCCGCTTGCGGCAGGTCACACCCGGAAAAGCCGAGTTGGGGCGTTTCGGCGAGGATGGTTTCCTGTTGCTGGTCCCCGAATGCCGGGACAGCGGCTATCTGATCAAACTGGCACACCGTGTGGCTGCGCGTGTCGGCAAATCCGTGGTGCTCAACACCATCATGGAGCCCAGCCGCCGCGAAAGCCAGCAAACACGGTGGCGAGCCGGCATCGGCATCGGTGTGCTGATGGTGGCTGATCCGGTGGTGACGGTGTCCGGCACGCTGGCCACGGCGCGCGCCATGTCCCGCGCTGCGATGAGCTTTGCCAGCAGGGTGGCCTGGTTTGACCGGGCCAGTGGGGAAGCCGTTGAACTTCCGGCGCCTGAACTCGGGTAGGGCGTGTTTGCACTTGCGTCAGTGGTGTGAACAAGCCCTAAAGCAGCGCGGCTTTTCTGGCGGGCTCGCCAACACCGATAATTCAAGGTTTGAACCACCCTTTGCCATCTTCCGTCTTGCACGCCTCCTTGCACATCGAGTTTCCAGAGTCGTTGCCCGTTTCAGGCAAACGCGAGGACATCATGGCCGCCATGCAGGCGCACCAGGTGCTTATCGTCTGCGGCGAAACCGGCTCGGGCAAAACCACGCAACTGCCCAAAATCGCGCTGGCCATGGGGCGCGGCAAGCTCAACTACCCCGCCGGTGAGCGCGGAAAACTCATCGGCCATACCCAGCCGCGACGCATCGCTGCGTCCAGCGTCGCCAAACGCATTGCCGAGGAGCTGAAAACACCCTTGGGCGAGGTGGTGGGCTACAAGGTGCGTTTCCAGGACCGGCTGAGCCGTGATGCGTCCGTCAAGCTGATGACCGACGGCATCCTGCTGGCCGAGACGCAGACCGATCCGCAACTGCTGGCCTACGACACCATCATCATTGACGAGGCGCACGAGCGCAGCCTGAACATTGATTTTCTGCTCGGCTACCTGCGCCAACTGCTGCCGCGCCGGCCTGACCTGAAAGTCGTGATTACCTCAGCAACGATTGACGCGCAGCGTTTTGCGGATTACTTTTCCTCCAGCAAGGGGCCGGCTCCGGTGATTCTGGTGTCGGGCCGCATGTTTCCGGTGGAGCAACGCTACCGGCCGTTTGAGGAGTCGCGCGACTACGACCTCAATGACGCGATTGCCGACGGTGTGGACGAGCTCTGGCGCAATCCGCACAGCGCTGGCGATATCCTGGTGTTTTTGCCGGGCGAGCGCGAAATCCGCGAAGCTGCGGACCACCTGCGCAAACACCTGGCGCACCAGCCGCTGTTTCGCAACGCCGAGGTGTTGCCGCTGTTTGCACGTCTGAGCCAAGCCGAGCAAGACCGCATTTTTGACGGCCACACCGGCAGGCGCATCGTGCTGGCCACCAACGTGGCCGAGACCTCGCTGACGGTGCCGGGCATCCGTTACGTGATTGATGCCGGCACGGCCCGCGTCAAGCGTTACAGCTTTCGCAACAAGGTCGAACAACTCATGGTCGAGCCGGTGTCGCAGGCGGCCGCCAACCAGCGCGCCGGGCGCTGTGGCCGTGTCGCGGACGGCATTTGCATCCGCCTGTACGACGAGCAGGACTTCTTGGGCCGGCAACGTTTTACCGATCCTGAAATTTTGCGCAGCTCTCTTGCCGCGGTCATTTTGCGCATGAAGGCGCTGCACCTGGGCACCATCGAGAGTTTTGCCTTCATTGAGCCGCCGCAGGGCCGGGCCATTGCCGATGGCTACCAGTTGTTGGCCGAACTGGGCGCGGTGGACGATGACAACGAATTGACGCTGGTGGGCCGCAACCTGGCCAGGTTGCCTCTGGACCCGCGCGTAGGCCGCATGATCCTGGAGGCACGCGACAGGCAGGCGCTGGATGAAGTGCTGGTGATTGCCAGTGCACTCAGTGTGCAGGACGTGCGCGACCGGCCCATGGACAAGCAGGCGCAGGCCGACCAGGCGCATGCGAAGTTTGACGACGAAAAAAGCGAGTTCAGCGGCTACCTGAAGCTGTGGAAATGGCTGGGCGATGTGCGCGGCGGCCATGGGACGGATCACAAACTCAGCAATCGCCAATACGAGAACCTGCTGCGTGAAAGTTACGTCAACATCCGCCGCGTGCGCGAATGGCGCGATATCCACTCGCAGCTGCACAGCGTGGTGGGCGAGCAGAAATGGGTGCTCAACAACAAGCCCGCCAGTTACGAGCAACTGCACCTGTCGATGCTCTGCGGTTTGCTTGGCAACCTCGGCATCAAAAATGAGGAGGAGGACTGGTACCTGGGCGCGCGCGGCATCAAGTTTTACCGGCATCCGGGCGCCAAACTCAGCAAAAAACCGGGACGCTGGATCGTGGCGGCCGAACTGGTTGAAACCACACGGCTGTTCGGGCGCGGCATCGCCAACATCGAACCGCAGTGGGTCGAGCAGGTGGCCGGCCATTTGCTGAAAAAACAGCTGCTGGACCCGCATTGGGAGAAAAAGGCCGCGCAGGTGACCGCGCTGGAGCGCGCAACGCTCTATGGCCTGGTCATCTACAACGGCCGGCGCGTCAATTTTGGCCGCGTTGATCCGGTCACGGCGCGGGAGATTTTCATTCGTGAGGCGCTGGTCGCTGGCAACTGGGACACCAAGCTGCCGTTCCTCGCGGCCAACCTGAAACTGATTGAGCAGGTGCAGGACCTGGAGCACAAGGCGCGGCGCCAGGACGTGCTGGTCGATGAAGAGCTGATTTACGCTTTTTATGACCAGCAGTTGCCAGCTGACATCTGCACCGGGGCCGGCTGCGAGCACTGGTACAAAGACGAGGTCAAAAAGCAGCCCAAGCTATTGCTGCTAAGCCGCGAAGAGCTGATGCGCCACGAAGCAGCCGGTATCACCACGCAGTCCTTTCCCAAAACATTGCGGCTGGGGGGCGTGGACTGCCTGGCAACCTATCTGCACGAACCGGGCGACGCCAAGGATGGCGTCACGGTGGACGTGCCGCTGTTTGCGTTGAACCAGGTGAATGAAGAGCGCTGCGAGTGGCTGGTGCCCGGCATGCTGAAAGACAAGATCCAGGCGCTGATCAAGACCCTGCACCAGCGACCGCGATCGCGCCTGGTGCCGCTGCCCGAGACCGCGACGCGCATGGCGACAGAGTTGCTGTTGCCGGAGAAGTTCGGCGCCGGGTCGCTGACGGATGCGGTTCTCAAGCTGGTGCGCGACGCAACCTCGCTGGACATCAAGCGCAACGACATGAAGCTGGAGATTCTGCCGCCGCACCTGTTCATGAACTTTCGCGTAGTGGATGAACATGGCCGTCAACTGGGCACGGGGCGTAACATCGGTGCGCTCAAGGGCGAACTCGGCTCGCAGGCCCGCGGGGCCTTCCAGGCACTGGCCGGCCTGAAAACCCGGCCGGCAGCCGAAAACGCCGGAGCAGCTGATGGTTTGGATTCAAATAGGCCTCCAGCCCTTTCTGGACGGTCGCAAGCTGCTCCTGAAAACATAGCAATCCAGAAGACGACAGCTCGCACCCCCGAGCGCTACACCGGCTGGAGTTTTGGCGAGCTGCCCGAGCTGATGGAGATCAGCAAGGGCAAACAGACGCTGATCGGGTTCCCGGCGCTGATTGACCTCGGCGACGCCGTGACCATCGAAGTGTTTGACGAGCCCGATGTGGCGGCGACCAAACACCGAGCCGGGCTGCGGCGCCTGTTTTCACTGCAGATCAAGGATGCGCTGAAATACCTGGAGAAGAATCTGCCCGACCTGCAGAAAATGGCCACGGCCTACATGCTGGTCGGCCGCGCCGCCGACAACTCGGGCGGCGGCACGCTGGAGGAATTGCGCGAGCAGATCATCGAAGTCGCGTTGGACCGTGCGTTTCTGCTGGAAGCGCTGCCGACCAACGAGGTCGACTTCAGAAAACGCATCGACGACGGGCGAGGGCGGCTGACCCTGATCGCCAATGAGGTAGCGCGCCTGGCGGCTGCCATCCTTGCCGAGTTTGCGGCTGCGCAGCGCAAGATCAAGGACACAAAAAACGCTGCTGAAGCGTCTGCCGATGCGGCCCAACAGTTGCAGCGCCTGGTGCCCAAACGGTTTTTAACCAGCACGCCTTATGCCCAATTGCAGCATTTTCCGCGCTACCTCAAGGCCATCACCTTGCGGCTGGAAAAATGGCGCTCCGACCCGGCGCGCGATGCAGCACGCCTGGCTGAGCTTCGGCCTCAGGAGCAGCGCTACTGGCGGCTGGTGGCAGAGCGCAAGGGCGCGACCGATGCGCGGCTGCAGGAGTTGCGCTGGCTGATCGAAGAACTGCGCGTGAGCTTTTTTGCGCAGGAGCTGCGCACACCGCAACCTGTCAGCATCAAGCGGCTGGACAAAGCCTGGCTCCAACTGGTCAACTGACATGCAACCATGGCAGCACCGCTGCGGACTTATAGACTCTGCTTGGACATTCGCCGGCACGCTCCGCGCCGAACTCATGAAAACTTTCCAGCCATTCGGAAAAAAGAAGGGGCTCGACCTTGGAAGTCGAGCCCCTTCTTTGTGGACGCGTAATTTTTAAATCTTGCCCATCAGCAGCAGGACGAGGAGAACAACCACGACGAGCCCCAGGCCACCGCTGGGACCGTAACCCCAACTGCGGCTGTGGCCCCAGGTCGGCAGCGCACCTACCAGGATCAGGATAAGGACGATGAGCAGAATGAGTGAAATCGACATGGAGAACTCCTTGTTTTGTGTGTGTCGATTGTTGTCTGCCGTCGGGCTGAAACCGGCAGGAAGGCACGCTGCGAGACCGTCAGGGAGTTCCTACAGTTCGCGACAGCAACGGGCTCTCGCCAGCATTTCGCCCAGAGTTTCGCTGCAGAATTTTATGAAGAAATCAGCCTTGCGCCCTTATGCATCTGTCGTAGGTAGCTATCAAATCGATAGCTACTAAAGTTTGGCCAGGCGTCCCAGAGCCATGTTCAGCGTTTCATCCTTCTTTGCAAAACAAAAGCGCACCACGCGTTGGTCGAAGCCGTCGCCGTAAAACGCGGACAGCGGAATGGCGGCGACGCCGATCTCGGTCGTGAGCCACTTGCAGAAGTCCGCTTCGCCCAAGTCGCTCACCGCCGAGATGTCCACGCACTGGAAGTAGCTGCCTTCGCTGGGCAGCAGTTTGAAGCGGGTGCCAGCCAGCCCGGCACGGAACAGGTCGCGCTTGCGCTGGTAGAACGCCGGCAGGTCCAGGTAAGGCCGGGCATCAAGCATGTACGCAGCCAGGCCGTGCTGCACCGGCGTGTTGACGGTGAAGACGTTGAACTGGTGCACCTTGCGGAACTCCTCCGTCAGCGCCGCCGGCGCCGCCACATAACCGACCTTCCAGCCAGTCACATGGTAGGTCTTGCCGAAGCTGCTGACAATGAACGCGCGCGCGGCCAGACCGGGAAAACGCGCGGCGCTCTGGTGAACGCGGCCCTGCGCCGCGTCGAAGACCATGTGTTCATACACCTCGTCGCTGATCAGCAGTACGTCGGTGGGTGCCAGGATCTCCTGCAGGCGCAGCATGTCCTCGCGCGTCCAGACCGTGGCGCTGGGGTTGTGCGGCGAGTTGATGATGATGGCGCGGGTCCTGGCGCTGAGTGCGTTGGAAATTTTGTCGAAGTCGGGCCGGAAGCTGCCGGGGACCAGCGGCACGCGCACGGCCACGCCGCCGGCCAGCTCGATGTTGGGCACGTAGCTGTCATAACAGGGTTCCAGCACGATGACTTCATCGCCGGGATGAACCACGGCCAGGACGACGGTGATGATGGCCTGCGTGGCGCCGGCCGTCACGGTGATTTCGGTGTTCGGGTTGTAGGCCCGGCCATGCAGCTGCTGCAGCTTGGCGGCAATAGCCTCGCGCAGCACCGGCACGCCGGTCATGGGCGGGTACTGGTTCAGGCCGCGTGTCATGGCGTCGGTGACGGCCCCGACGAGCTGCGGGTCACATTCAAAATCCGGGAAACCCTGGCCGAGGTTGACCGCGCCTTTTTCCGAGGCCAGGGTCGACATCACCGTGAAGATGGTGGTGCCCACGGCAGGCAGTTTGGTCTGCAGGGTCGGCGTGTATTCTTGAACAGGCGTCATGGTTGTCGGCGGTTGCGGGTGGTTCAGAGTTCGAAATCGCCATGGCGGCTGCCCATGGCCCGGGTGATCTGGGTTCGGTCGAGTCGGTCATTGATCAGCTCGGCAAACTTGTAGACGAAGTTGCGGAGGTAAGCGCTGCGCTTGAAAGCGACGCGCGCCACATTCGCGCCAAACAGGGGGCCGGCCGGCCGTGCCAGCAAGTCGCTGTTGGTGCCGTCGTCCTTGAGCGCCATCTCGGCCACGATGCCGATGCCCAGGCCCAGGCGCACATAGGTCTTGATCACATCGGAGTCAATGGCTTCCAGCGCAATGCGCGGGTGCAGGTGTTTGGCGGCAAAGGCCTGGTCCACCTTGGTGCGGCCGGTGAAGGACGGGTGGTAGGTGATCAGCGGCTGCCCGGCCAGGTCTTCCAGCGTGATCTCTTCCTGTTTCGCCAGCGGATGGTCCAGCGGCATCACCAGCATGTGCTGCCATTCGTAGCAGGGCAGGGTGACGAGTTCGTCGTACTGCGCCAGCGACTCGGTGGCGATGCCGATTTCGGCAACTTCATCGATCAGCATGCGGGCCACCTGGTCGGGCGAGCCCTGGTGCAGGCTGACATTGACTTTGGGAAAGGCTTCGCGCAGTTTCGCCACCGGCACCGGCAACACGTACCGCGCCTGGGTGTGGGTGGTGGCAATCGAGAGGGTGCCGCTGTCCTGCGCCGAATACTGCTCGCCGATGCGCCGCAGGTTGCCGACCTCGCGCATGATGATGTCTATGCTTTTGAGGACGTGGTCACCGGGTTCGGTGACGCGTTTGAGGCGTTTGCCGTGGCGCGCGAAAATTTCCACACCCAGCTCTTCTTCCAGCTCAATGATGGCCTTGGACACGCCGGGCTGGGAGGTGTGCAGGGAGCGAGCGGTTTCCGTGAGGTTGAGGTTGCGCCGGACGGCTTCCTGGACAAACCGGAATTGATGGAGGTTCATATGCTATTTCGGCTAATTGTTTATTTTATTATGCCGTTTGAACCTAAGTAAATCAGGCGCAGGCCAAAAAAAACCAGGCCAGCGCGTTCAGGACAGGGCGATGTCCGCCATCAGCGCCGTCAGTTGCGGGTACTCGCCGGCCGTCGGCATTAATTCCACCGGCACACCCGGGTGCCGGGCCTTGAGTTGTGCGATCAGGCTGGGAAGGTCTTCCCGGGCGTGTTTGCCCACTCCTAGAAACAGCGGAAAGACCCTGAGCTGCCGGGCGCCGGCAGCGATCAGATCCATGGCGGCTTGCGCCAGGTCCGGTTCGGACAGCTCCAGGTAGGCGCAGCAAACCAGCGCATGAGGATCGCGTGCGCGTATGGCCTCGGCCACGGCTTCTATGGGCAGGCGCCACAAGGGGTCGCGCGAGCCGTGCGCAAACAGGATGATGCCGCGCTTGTCCATCAGCGCCTCAGCACCAGCCAGCCGAAGGCGCCCAGCGAAATCGCCATGTAGAGCAGGCCCGGGGCCGCCGCCGCCAGCCAGGGCCGCCAGCTCTGCAGGTTGCCGATATAGCCGAACACGTTGTTGAGCAAAAAGAAGCTGATGCCAATCATGACGCCGCCGAACACATACCCCGCGATGCCGCCGCTGCGAAAGTGCAAGTAGGCAAAGGGAAGGGCCAGCACCACCATGACCAGGCAGCTCAGCGGGTAGAAAACTTTTTTCCAGAACTCGATCTCGTAGCGCTGGGCGGTCTGGCCGTTGGCGTTCAGGTGGCGGATATAGGCAAACAGGTCGATGGTGCTCATGCGCTCGGGCTTGAGCACTGCCACCGACACCATCTCTGCGCTGATTTCGGTGGGCCAGCGAAACCGTTCAATCTTGTTGATGGTGATTTTGGCGGAGTCGCGGCCGGCTTCTGTGGCGGTGACCTGCCCGGCTTTGACGGTGAAATCGGTCCGGGTTCCGCCTTCGAGTTGCCACGAGTCGTCGGCCGCAAACCTGGCGAGCGGAGACTGCGTGATGGACACCAGCAGGCCCCGGTTGTTGAACTCGAACACGCGCACACCCTGCATTTCGTTGGTGGACGAGAGCGCTCCCACATTCACAACATAGCTGTTGTAGGCCTGTTTTTCCTTGAGCCAGGTGCCGGTCTGGCCGATGGTGATGCGGCCCTGATACCGGGCCTTGAGCAACTGGGCACTGCGGTCAGCGGCCGGGGCGAGGTAATCGCCAATCGCAAAACACAGAAGGGTAAAAAACGCACCAAGCGCCAGCAGCAAACGCAGGGCCCGCCAGGGCTCCAGGCCGCTGGTGCGCAAAATGGTGTACTCCGAGCTCTGGGCCAGCCGTGCCATCACGAAGATGGCGCCGATGAGCACCGAGATCGGCACCAGCTCATACAGGTGGCTGGGAATAAGCAGCGCGACATACAGCAGTGCGTGCCGGATCTGGTAGGTGTTCTCGTCGGAGCTGAGTGCACCGGCGGCGTTTTTACCCAGGTACTGCAGCTCGTCCACCAGATCAAAAAAGAAAAATAGCGCGAGAAAGCCGGCCGCCACAAAAGCGATGGAGCCCAGCACCTCGCCATAAATCAGGCGGCGTATGGTTTTCATGCAGCCTCCTTCACGGCCTGCCGCTTGCGCTGCCGGCTGGCGGCGCCTTTGAAGGTCCAGTTCAGGTGGCGCTTGGACAGCCAGGTCAGGGCCAGCAACAGCGCGCCGCCGTGCAGGGCCAGCAAAAACGGGCCGAAACTGGCAACGCCGACCGTGATCCAGCTCTGGCCCAGGTTCAGCAGGTTGTGATAGACCACAAAGGTAAACAGCACAAAGATGAGGTTGCCGCTACGTCCCGCTCGCGGATTGACGCTGGCCAGCGCCAGCGCGATGACAACAAAGTTGATGGCGGCCAGCGCCATGCCAAGGCGCCAGGCCAGCTCACCCTGGTTGGGGCGGGTGGGCGTGCGCAACAGGTCCCGGGTGGACTTGGATTTCTCGGGCGTGTTGCCATTGATCAGGGGGCTGTCGCCGGCCTTGCTGCCGTATTCCTCGAACTCGGTGATTTTCAGGGCCGACTTGCCGATCTCATTCTCAAGCCGCTGGCCGTTGTTGAGCAGCAGCAGTTGCGAGTTGCCGACAGTGGCAATCCGGCCCGAGCTGGCCGTGGTCACTGCGTTTTTCCCCTTTTCCGTCGATGAAATAAACACGTTGTTGCTGACCTTGCCCTGGCTGGTGTCGCGGTCTATAAAAAACACCCGGTTGCCGTTGGACGACTCCTGGAACTGACCGGGCGAGACGCGCTCCAGGTCGCCGCGCTGCTCGTAGCGGTCTTTCATGTCTTGCGCCTGCTGGTTCGACCAGGGCCAGACAAACACCGACATCAGCGTGATCACCAGCAACACGGGCCAGGCAAAGCGGAACAGCGGGACCAGAAAAATGGCCAGGCCACGGCCGCTGACAAACCACACCACCATCTCGCTGTCGCGGTACATGCGCGACAGGGTGCTGACCATGGCGACAAACAGGGACAGCGTCAGGATGATGGGCAGGCGTCCGAGCGCCGAGTAGCCCATGACCATCATCACGTCCTGCGGGTTGACGCTGCCGCGAGAGGCCTGGCCCAGCGTACGGATCAGGATGATGGTGATCACAATGGTCAACAAAACCACAAGCGTCGCCCCGAAACTGCGCGCCAACTCCTTGCGGATCGAAGATTGGAATAACATTGCCTGAAACTGTGCCTTCCCTGCTTAACTACCAACGCCGGACCCAACGGTTACGGCACCCAACTCCCAATTATGGACTTTGAACTCAAAACCCTGACCGCTGCCCGCCTTTGCGCCGAGAAATGTGATGCCTTGATTGTGCTGGTCGGTGGCGATGCCGCGTCCGGTTCCGACGCCGTCTCCAAAATGGCGGCGCTGGCCATCAAGTCAGGAGATTTTGAGAGTAAGCCCGGCAAACTGCTCAGTGCCTACCGGCCCCAGGGCATCAGCGCAACGCGGGTGCTGTTCGCAGGCGCTGGCGATGGCAGCGCAAAAAACATCAGGACCGCCGTAAGCGCGGCGATGGTGGGCCTGAAAACCACCAATGTCCAGCGCGTGGTGCTGAGCCTGGTGGGCTTGCCCAAGGCGGGTCATGACGCCGCCCGCGCGGCGGTGCTGGCCTGTGCAGACGCCAGTTATGCCTACGCCACCACAAAATCAAAGCCGCCTGGGCAAAAGCTGCAGCGTGTGGTGCTTGCCGTGTCCTCACTGGCGGCCAACCAGGCCGGATTTGACAAGGGCGTCGGCCTGTCCATGGGCCTGGCGCTGACACGGGAGTGGGCCAACCGCCCGGCCAACCATGCCACCCCAACGCTGCTGGCTCAGGCCGCCAAAGAGCTCGGCAAGCTGCCCCGCATCAAGGTCGAGGTTCTCGGTCCGAAGGAAGTGGCGAAACTCGGCATGGGCTCGTTCATGGCGGTCGCCCGAGGCTCCGACGAGCCGCTGCGTTTTATTGTGCTGCGTTATGAGGGGGGCTCCAAAACCGAAGCACCAGTGCTGCTGATCGGCAAGGGCATCACCTTTGACACTGGCGGCATCTCCATCAAGCCCGCCGCTGAAATGGACGAAATGAAGTACGACATGGGCGGTGCCGCCAGCGTGCTCGGGACCTTCCGGGCGCTGGCCGAGCTTCAGCCGGCGCTCAATGTGGTGGGTCTGATCCCCGCCTGCGAGAACATGCCGGACGGCCGCGCTGTCAAACCCGGCGATGTGGTTACCAGCATGAGCGGGCAGACCATCGAAATTCTCAACACTGACGCGGAAGGCCGGCTGGTGCTGTGCGACGCCCTGACCTACGCAGAGCGTTTCAAGCCGCGCGCTGTAGTGGACATAGCCACCCTCACGGGCGCCTGCGTGATTGCGCTGGGCGGCGTGCGAAGCGGCATGTTTTCCAGCGACGATGCGCTGGCCCACGCGCTGGCCCAAGCCGGCGACAGCTCGATGGACCTGTGCTGGCGCATGCCGCTGGACGATGAGTATGCGGATGGCCTCAAGACCCATTTTGCCGATGTGGCCAATGTGGCCGGGCGTGCCGGCGGCGCCATCACGGCGGCCAAGTTTCTGCAGCGGTTCGCTGGAAAATTTCCCTGGGCCCATCTGGATATCGCGGGTACGGCCTGGAAAAGCGGGGCAGCCAAAGGATCGACCGGGCGGCCGGTGCCGCTGCTGGTCGATTTTCTGCTCAGCCAGGTCCAGACCTCCAAAGTTGCCAAAGCTGCCAAAGCTGCCAGGCCCTCCTCTAAAAAGCGGAGCGTGTCCCGCGCATGACCGAAGTCGCGTTCCATTTTAATGTGCCGGACAAGCTGGCGTACAGCTGCCGCCTGCTGCGCAAAGCCTGGGGCAACGGCGCGCGCGTGGTGGTAACGGGTGAGCCTGACGCGCTGGGCCGGCTGGACCAGATGTTGTGGACGTTTTCGCCGCTGGAGTTTGTGCCGCATTGCCAGTTGGACGCCTCAGCGGCCACCGTGGCCGCCACGCCGGTGCTGCTGGCGCGCTCGCTCGAAGCCTGCCCGCACCATGACGTGTTGGTGAACCTTGGTCAGCAGGTACCGGATGGCTTTGAGCGCTTCGAGCGTTTTATCGAGCTGGTGACCCTTGCCGATGAGGACCGGGCTGCAGCGCGCAGCCGATGGAAGCATTACACCGATCGCGGTTATGCCATGAGGCGGCATGACCTTGCGCAGGGGGGCGGGGCATGAGCTGGGCGGCCATTGCGGAGGGTCTTGGCACCACATCCTGCCCGGCGAGACTTGTCCAATGAGTCGCACGACCCCGCCACCGCGTTTTGTGCCCACCTTGACGGAAGTTGTCCAGCCGGTCGCCCCTGAGCCTGCCGCTGCCAACACCCCGGCTGCCAGTACCGAGGGTGCCGATGCGCCCGGCAAGGGGCACCTTCAGGAACAGATGGTGCATCGCGTGATGCAGCGCGTGGACCTGACGCTGGACCGGCTACTCCGTGAGACGGTGGGCCGGCTGGTGCTGGAGCACACCCAGGCGCTGGCGCCCAGCCTCCGCGATGAAATCGAAATTGTCGTGCGCCAGTCGGTCAATCAGGCGTTTGAGCAGGAACTGGCCAGCCAGTGGCAGGACCGGCCCTGACAATACGCAGTGTCCGGCTCCAAGCCTTATTAGAACCGCTAATACCTGAACACTTTCCGTTCTTTCGTCGTGGCGGCAGCAACACCCTAGGGCTCCTTGCTATGGTGTGGGCGCGAAAATTGCGGTATGTTCTGTGCCGTTGAGCAAAAAAACTGTTCTCAACCTTTAACGGTAATTTCCTAATTGGAGTGTATTTATGCAAATGAAATGGACTGCGGTCGCTTTGGCCGCCACATTGGTAGTCGCCTGCGGGAAAAAAGAAGAAGCCGCACCTGCTGCCACTGCACCTGCTGCTCCGGTCGCTGCGGCTCCTGCCCCCGCCGGCGATACGATTGTTGTCAAGATTGGTCACGTTGCCCCCATTTCAGGCGCTCAAGCCCACTACGGCAAGGACAATGAAAATGGCGTGCGTATGGCCATTGAAGACCTGAATAAACAAGGCGTCATGATCGGTGGCAAAAAGGCCACTTTTGAAATCGTCGCCGAAGACGATGCCGCTGATCCAAAACAGGGCACCGCTGCTGCACAAAAACTGTGCGACTCCAAAGTTGCCGGCGTGGTCGGTCACCTCAATTCAGGCACGACCATTCCAGCCTCCAAGGTCTACAACGACTGCGGCATTCCGCACGTGACCGGCGCCGCGACCAATCCGGACCTGACCAAGCCTGGCTACAAGACCACCTACCGCATCATTGCCAATGACCTGGCATTGGGCTCCGGCCTGGCGTTTTATGCCGCCGACACCCTGAAGCTCAAAAAAGTGGCTGTCATCGACGACCGTTCTGCCTACGGCCAGGGCGTTGCCGACATCTTCAAGAAGACCGCCAAGGAAAAAGGCATGACCGTGGTGGATGAGCAGTTCACCACCGACAAGGCCACCGACTTTATGGCCATCCTGACCGCCATCAAGGCCAAAGCCCCTGATGCCGTGTTCTACGGCGGCATGGACCCCCAAGCCGGCCCCATGCTGCGCCAGATGGAGCAGCTCGGCATGAGCAAGGTCAAGTATTTCGGCGGTGACGGCATCTGCACCTCCGAGATTGCCAAGCTCGCTGGCGGCGCCAAAACCCTCGACAACGTGATCTGCGCCGAAGGTGGCGCATCGCTGGCCAAAATGCCAGGCGGAACCGAGTGGAAAAAACGCTACGACGAGAAGTATCCGAACCAGTTCCAGGTCTACAGCCCGTACACCTACGACGCCACCTTCGTTCTGGTTGATGCAATGAAACGTGCCAATTCGATCGATCCGGCTGTCTACATCCCCGAGCTGATCAAGACCAGCTACAAAGGCGTGACCACTACCATCGAGTTCTTGCCTAACGGTGAACTGAAGAATCCGTCCATCACCTTGTACACCTACAAGGACGGCAAGAAAACGGCTCTGGAATAAGTTTTCGGTCCTCAGCAAAAAAGCCACCGCAAGGTGGCTTTTTTTTGCTTCAACGCGACACCCAGGAGCTCGTATGCCGTGCCGCCAGCCTGCAAGGCTTGTGAATTTTCATCGAGTCCTCACAGTGATCTGGGGATTCCGATTCCGATCGTTATGCGCAGGAGGCACAGACGGGTTGCGGTGCGTGGCCCGGCGAGTTGCAGGCACAAAAAAACCCAGACAGGCTGGGCTTTCAGGAGTTTCACCACCGTGTCGGAACTCACGGCAACTGTACTAACTGGCGGAAGAGGCGGGATTCGAACCCGCGGTGGGTATAACCCCACGCACGCTTTCCAGGCGTGTGACTTAAACCGCTCATCCACCCTTCCGCGAAGCCTCAGATTGTAGCAGGCCGGGTGCTACCTCAAGCCACCTCTTGGTCTGCATTCAATGCAAGGCGCTGTGGAAGCGGTGTTTTTCCAGCTGGGTCCGGGTCACAAACTCCAGGGCCCGGATGTGTGTGGACTCCAGCACGACCGGCGGCGCGAAGCCGGCTTCCAGCGCCTCGCGCCAGCGGTTGGCACAGAGGCACCAGCGGTCACCTGGTCTCAGGCCGGCAAAGCGGTATTCTGGCCGGGGCGTGGACAGGTCGTTGCCGCGCTCTGCTGTAAAGGCCAGAAAGTCCGCCGTTACCCTGACGCATACCAGGTGAGAGCCCAGGTCAGACTCATCGGTGTTGCAGCAACCGTCACGAAAATACCCGGTCAGCGGGTCGTAGGAGCAGGGGACCAGCTCGGTGCCGAGCACGTTCATGAGGGTCATTTTTTTTATGCTTTTGCCAGATCGGGTCAACTGGCCTGGCTGGATTGCACCATTTTCATCGCCGAGGAAATCAAGGCGGAAACTTCAGTCATGTTGCTGGGCACAATCAGTGTGGTCTTGGCATCTGCGGCAACGCTGGCATAGGCTTCGACCGCTTTTTCCGCCACCTTGAGCTGCACGGCCTGTTCACCGCCGGGCTGACGAATCGCCAATGCAACGACCTCGATGGCTCTTGCGTTGGCTTCAGCGACTGCCAGGATGGCAGATGCTTCACCTTGTGCATTGTTGATGGCGGCCTGTTTTTCACCCTCGGAGCGTGCAATAAAAGCTTCGCGTTCACCGTTGGCAATGTTGATCTGCTCTTGCTTGCGGCCTTCGGATGCTGCAATCAATGCGCGTTTTTCCCGTTCAGCGGTGATCTGCGACTGCATGGCAAGCAGGATTTCTTTGGGTGGCGTCAAGTCCTTGATTTCATAACGCAGGACTTTCACGCCCCAGTTCATCGCGGCCTCGTCAATGGCGGCGACCACCTGGGCATTGATGATGGCGCGCTCTTCAAAAGTCTTGTCGAGTTCAAGCTTGCCGATCACGCTGCGCAGCGAGGTTTGTGCCAGCTGAGAGATCGCCACAATATAATTGGACGACCCGTAGCTGGCGCGCATCGGATCCGTGACCTGGAAGTACAAAATGCCATCGACCTGCAATTGCGTGTTGTCGCGCGTGATACAGACTTGGCTCGGGATGTCCAGCGGGATCTCCTTGAGGGAGTGTTTGTAGGCTACGCTGTCAATGAAGGGAACCAGAAAATTCAGTCCTGGCGTCAGGCTGGCATGGTATTTCCCCAGGCGCTCGACGACCCATGAGTTTTGCTGCGGTACCACCTTGATGGACCGAGTGATGAAAATCACTGCAATGACGACAATGATGATGGCAATTTCCATGGGGGATCTTTCTTTTTGAGAAGGTTAGAGTTTGTCGACCAGCAATCTGCTGCCGACCAGTTCGGCTATCTGGTGAAGTCCGGCGGAGGGTGTGCTGCCCGTTCGATGAATCGCCGTCCAGATCGCGCCACGGTATTTCACCGCAGCCGTTCCATCCGCACTCCATTCCTCGATCAGCACCTTTTCGCCAATGTCAAGATTGACACTGCGATCGGCGCGTGCAGATGGATCATGCGGACGTTTTTTCTTGACGAAGTAGCACACGACCACTGCACCGCCTCCTATGATTGCAGCGGCCAGCATCTGCGTTGTCGAGCCGGCACCGGAATGCGCGGCGAGTGCCGCTGCCGCCATTCCCAGGCTGATCATCAGCAGGAAAAAAGTACCGGTGAGCAACTCTGCAATAACTGCCCCACCTGCAAGCAACCACCAGATGGTTGATTCGGTCATGTGATCTCCTTGTGTCGGTGATGGACTACATTTTGCTGCAAATAGTCTTTTTGACATAACGCGGGCAGTCATATGTCCTTACACTTTGCCTTATTGCTTCCAACCGTTCGGGCTCAACCTGTCTATGCCCATCGCGTGTTTCCATGCCCTCCGACAGGTTCTGGGCGCCCATGAACTGCTGAAAATTCCATGAAATTCCGCTTCCCCATCGTCATCATCGACGAAGACTTCCGCTCCGAAAACACCTCGGGCCTGGGCATCCGTGCGCTGGCCCAGGCAATTGAAACCGAAGGCTTTGAAGTGCTGGGCGTGACCAGTTATG
Source organism: Polaromonas sp. (assembly GCF_041689105.1). GTDB lineage: Bacteria > Pseudomonadota > Gammaproteobacteria > Burkholderiales > Burkholderiaceae_C > Polaromonas. Next base: position 37,126 of record NZ_JBDNGU010000195.1, read on the forward strand.
GCGACCTGTCCCAGTTCGCGCAGCAACAAAGCCGCGCCAGCGCTTTCATCCTGTCCATCGACGACGAAGAATTTACCCCCGGACCGGACCTTGACCCGGCAGTGCTGAACCTGCGGCATTTCATCGAGGAAGTGCGGCGCAAGAACCTGGACGTGCCGATTTACGTCTATGGCGAGACCAAGACCTCGCGCCACATTCCCAACGATATCCTGCGCGAGTTGCACGGTTTCATTCACATGTTCGAGGACACGCCAGAATTTGTGGCGCGCCACATCATCCGCGAAGCCAAGAGTTACCTCGAAGGCGTGCAGCCGCCGTTTTTCAAGGCGCTGCTGGATTACGCCGAAGACGGCTCCTACTCCTGGCACTGCCCGGGGCACTCGGGCGGCGTGGCCTTTTTGAAGAGCCCGGTGGGGCAGATGTTTCACCAGTTTTTTGGCGAGAACATGCTGCGCGCCGACGTCTGCAACGCGGTTGAAGAGCTGGGCCAGCTGCTGGACCATGATGGCCCGGTCGGCGCCTCTGAGCGCAACGCGGCGCGCATCTTCAATGCCGACCACTGCTTTTTCGTGACCAACGGCACATCAACCTCCAACAAGATGGTCTGGCACCACACGGTGGCGCCCGGCGATGTGGTCGTGGTAGACCGCAACTGCCACAAGTCCATCCTGCACGCCATCATCATGACCGGGGCGATACCGGTCTTTTTGAAGCCGACACGCAACCACTTCGGCATCATTGGTCCGATTCCGAAGGAAGAGTTCGAGCAGGCTTCCATCCAGGCCAAGATCAAGGCCAACCCACTGCTCAAGGGCGTGGATGCCAAAAAGGTCAAGCCGCGCGTGTTGACCATCACCCAGTCCACCTACGACGGCGTGCTTTACAACACCGAAACCATCAAGGGCATGCTCGACGGGTATGTCGAGAACCTGCATTTCGACGAGGCCTGGCTGCCGCACGCGGCCTTTCACCCGTTTTATGGCAGCTACCATGCGATGGGGAAAAAACGCGTGCGGCCCAAGCAGGCCATGGTGTACTCGACACAGTCCATCCACAAGCTGCTGGCAGGCATCAGCCAGGCCAGCCAGGTGCTGGTGCAGGACTCGCAAACCGTCAAGCTCGACAGGCACCTCTTCAACGAGGCCTACCTGATGCACACCTCAACCTCGCCGCAGTACAGCATCATCGCGAGCTGTGATGTGGCCGCCGCGATGATGGAGCCGCCAGGCGGCACCGCACTGGTGGAAGAAAGCATTCTGGAGGCGCTGGACTTCCGCCGCGCCATGCGCAAGGTCGCCGAGGAGTATGGCGACGACTGGTGGTTCAAGGTCTGGGGCCCGGACAAGCTGGTGGACGAAGGCATTGGCCGTTCGGAAGACTGGATCATCAAGGGCGAAAGCAAAAAAGCGAAAGCCGGCGTCAACTGGCATGGTTTCGGCAAGATGGCGACCGGCTTCAACATGCTGGACCCGATCAAGTCCACCATCGTCACGCCCGGCATGGACCTCAACGGCAAATTTTCCAAGACCGGCATCCCGGCCAGCATCGTGACCAAGTTCCTGTCCGAGCACGGCGTGGTGGTGGAGAAAACCGGGCTCTACAGCTTTTTTATCATGTTCACCATCGGCATCACCAAGGGCCGCTGGAACAGCATGCTGACCGCGCTGCAGCAGTTCAAGGACGACTACGCCAAGAACCAGCCCATGTGGCGCATCCTGCCCGAGTTCTGCCAGAAGTTTCCGCGTTACGAAAAAATGGGGCTGGCCGACTTGTGCCAGCACATCCACAACCTCTACGCCAAATACGACATTGCGCGCCTGACCACCGACATGTACCTGAGCGACCTGACGCCGGCCATGAAGCCCAGCGACGCCTATGCGCACATCGCGCTGCACAAGACCGAGCGGGTAGAGATCGACAAGCTCGAAGGCCGTATCACGGTCGGTCTGGTGACGCCTTACCCGCCTGGTATTCCGCTGCTGATTCCCGGCGAGGTCTTCAACAAGAAAATCGTCGACTACTTGAAGTTCTCGCGCGAATTCAATGCCCAATGTCCGGGCTTCGAGACCGACATCCACGGGCTGGTCGAAGAGCAGGACGCCGAGGGCAAACGCCACTACTACGCCGACTGCGTCAAGGAATAAGCGTCCCGGGAAAAGGTCAGCGGTTCAGGGCCGTGTGGCTGGCAGGTCCTCACGGACACGCATGAAACTGGCAAAGCGCGGGATGCCGCTGTTGTTCAGGCCCCGGAAGCGGTAGGTTACGGTGGCGCCAACAGGCGGCGGATTGCGGCGTTGCGGGTCATTCAGACCGGTACCGAGTTTGAACCGCTGACCGGGCTTGCCGCCGTCACCCGGCATTTCCACCAGCAGTGCGCCCAGCATGCCTTCGTATTTGCCTTTTCCGGCGATGTGGGCCACGACCTTGGCTTCCGCGTCCTCGTGGGTCTTGACCTTGAGCAGGTCATCGTTGCGCTGCCCCTTGTAGAGCGAGGCGCCGCGATGCAGCATCAGGCCTTCGCCGCCGAGTCTGACGGTTTGGGCCAGCAGGCGCTGTAGCTCTGTGTGGCTGCCCACCCTGGACTGCGCCACTGCCTGTACCCAGGGCTGGTCAATGCGGCTGACAACGCCGTTGAGGACCGGGATCCTTTCGCTGAAGGTACCGGCGTGCGTGGGCAGGTCGAAGACCATGAAACGCAAGCCGCGCCAGGCGGCGTCATCCGGGTTTTGCTGGCGCACCGTGGAAACCGCCCTGGAGAACTGGCCACGGCCGGCCCACAGTTCACCGTCCAGCGGCGTTGCGGGCCAGCCTGCCGTGAACCAGGCGGGCGTGGCAATGCGCTCGCCGCCGCGTGTCAGCAGCTTCTCGCCATCCCAGTAACCACGCACGCCGTCGAGTTTTTCACTGACCCAGTAGTCCTGCAGCGCTACGCTGGGACGGTAGACGTTGGCCAGCATCAGCGGCGGTGCGCTGCTTGTTGCCGCCGCGACCCCGCTACCGGTAGCCAACAGGCTGCCCAGGCTCAACAGCAGGCACAAGGCAACGCTGCAATTCAGGCGGCGCGCATTGCGTGGACGGATTGAACTCAGGTGTGTGGGCATGCGAAAGGCCAAAAGGGACGATGCGGTTTGATGCGCAACTGTGAATATGTACAGTTTATGATGGTCTGCGGCGGCACGCAAGCAATGCCTGGCCGCGAAACACCGACACACCGCACATCGACACACCGCACACGCGGGTTTGGAAGGAAAACCGATGACATCCAGCGGCAGCCAACGGTGCGGTCCGATCGCTTTTGAGGTCACCGCCGTCGAACGCGCCACAGTCGCCGCGGTATCTCCGCAGGCCCTCGAGGGCTTGATGACTGGTTGCTCGCCTTCGACAGCGGCACGGTGAACCGCGCCAAAAGCGCGGCACCGCTGCGGCATGCCGCAGGCGATGCCGCCCTTGTCGGCCGGATCGAAGCGCGTTATGCGGCGCACGGCCTGCCGCCGCTGTTCCGGCTGGCGAACGCGAGCTGTTTTGACGACGTGCGGCAGGAGCTCACGCGGCGCGGCTACCGCGCGGAGCGGCCGACGCTGGTCCAGATCGCGGGTGTGCCTGCCATGCGCGCCGTGTCCGCGTCGCCACCGGCTGGACTCGCTACTGCTCCGGATCCGGCCTGGGCCGCGCTGTTCCTTGGCGACGAGATGGACACCGTTGATGGCGCGAGCCGTGTCGCGGCGCTCAGCCTTGCGCCGGGGGCGCTGTACGCCAGCGTGCGCGAGGACGGTCACACCGTCGCGGCCGGCGCGGGGGTCTTTGCCCATGGCTGGGCCAGCGTGCACGGCATGCGTACCGCGCCGGCCTGGCGCGGCCGCGGCATGGCCGGGCGCATCCTCGCTGCGCTGGCCGACGCGGCCACGGCGCGCGGCCTGGCGCGTTGCTTTTTGCAGGTGGAAGCAGGCAACAGCGCCGCGCAATCGCTGTACCGGCGTGCAGGGTTTGAAACCATCTGGTCGTACGCGTACTGGCGCAGGGCCTGAGGTCAGTCGCCCGACAGGCGCTTAGCGCTATGTTATTGATAGCTATTCGCGCCCAAGGGACAAGGGCTGGAGGCCGATTTGATGCTGGTTTGGGGCCAACAGGGACGTGTCTCACCATTCCTGGCTGCTTTTTTCAAGCCTTTTCGGTCTCCAGCCCCCGCCAGTCGGACGACAGCAGCTATTTATTCGATAGCAAGTGAAGCCCTGGTGGTAAGTTTGCAGGTCCTGGTCGGAACCCTCAGCCCGCGTCGGCCGGCTCGCCGATACCGCCTACCACCTGGCTGAAGCCGCCGTCCACATAGGTGATTTCGGCGCTAACACCCGATGCCAGGTCGCTCAGCAGGAAGGCGGCGACGTTGCCGACATCCTCGATCGTCACATTGCGGCGGATCGGGGCGGCGGCCGTGGCCTTGAGCATCTTGCCGAAGTCCTTGATGCCGCTGGCGGCCAGCGTCTTGATCGGCCCGGCACTGATCCCGTTGACGCGCATGCCTGATCCCTTGCTACCGAGCGACTCGGCCAGGTAACGCACGCTGGCTTCCAGTGAAGCCTTGGCCAGACCCATGGTGTTGTAGTTGGGCAGCACGCGCAGCGCGCCCAGGTAGCTCAGGGTCAGCAGCGCCGACTTGGGGTTCAGGTAGGGCAGGGCGGCCTTGGCCATGGCCGGGAAGCTGTAGGCGCTGATGTCGTGCGCGATGCGAAAGCTCTCGCGGCTCAGACCGTCGAGAAAGTCGCCGGCAATGGCTTCGCGCGGGGCAAAACCGATGCTGTGCACAAAGCCGTCGAAGGTCGGCCAGGTCCGCGAGAGGTCGGCGAACATCTTGTCGATCTGCTCGTCGCTGCCCACGTCGCAGTCAAAAATGAGTTTGGAGTCAAAGTCGGCCGCGAACTCGGTGATACGCTCCCTGAAACGCTCGCCCACATAGCTGAAAGCCAGCTCCGCGCCCTGTGCGTGGCAGGCTTTGGCGATGCCGTAGGCAATCGAGCGGTTGGACAACACGCCCGTGATCAACAGTTTTTTGCCGTCGAGAAAACCCATTTTCTGCTCCAGTCTGTGCGAGTGAACCGGCAAACCCCGCCATGCCCCCAGGGGATGCGCGTGATGCCGGGTTAAGTAGGGCAGAATTGTCGCATGAGGCTTTTCGCGTGGTCGTGGTGTCTGCTGGGGCTTGCCCTCGGGGCCACGCCGTCCTGGGGCGCCCATGCCTATGCGCAGTTCGGCGACGTCAAGTACCCGCCCGGCTTCACCCACTTCAGCTACGTGAATCCGGCCGCGCCCAAGGGTGGCGAGATCCGCATGGTGCCGCCGACGCGGCCCACCAATTTCGACAAGTTCAACCCCTTCACCCTCAAGGGCACGGCGCCCTATGGCCTGAGCAGCCTGATGTTCGAAAGCCTGCTGACCGGCAACTCCGAGGAGCCGACCACCGCGTACGGCCTGCTCGCTGAGGATGTCGAGGTCGCGCCCGACAAGCTGTCCGCCACCTTCCGGCTGCATCCCAAGGCGCGCTTCAACGACGGCTCGCCGGTGCTGGCTGTCGATGTGCTGCATTCCTTCAACACGCTGATCAGCAAGCTGGCTGCGCCGCAGTTCCGCACGATTTACGCCGAGGTCAAGGGTGTGCGTGCCCTCGGCGAACGCACGGTGCGCTTCGACTTTGCCAACCCGAACGCCGAGCTTCCGCTGGTCGTCGGCGGCATGGCGATTTTCAGCCGCACCTGGGGTGCGGGCAAGGCCTTCGACCAGGTTATCAGCGAAGTGCCGATCGCCTCTGGCCCTTACAAGCCGGCCAGCCAGCGGTTGGGCCGCGACATCACCTATGTGCGCGACCCGGCTTACTGGGGCGCGGAGCTGCCGGTGCGCAAGGGGCAATTCAACTTCGACCGGGTCACCTTCAAGATCTACCTCGACGAGACCTCCCGTTTCGAAGGGCTCAAGGCCGGTGAGTACGACTTCATGCGCGAGTTCAGTTCGCGCAACTGGGCGCGCCAGTACACGGGAAAGCAGTTCGACAGCGGCGATCTGAAAAAACGCGCCTTCGCGAACCGCAACCCTGGTGACTTTCAGGGCTATGTGTTCAACACCCGCAAGGACAAGTTCAAGGATGTGCGGGTGCGCCAGGCGATAGGTCTGGCCATGGATTTCGAGTGGCTGAACCGGCAGCTGTTTTATGGGATTTACACCCGCGTCCAGGGCTACTTTCCGAATAGCGAGTTCCATGCCGAAGGCCTGCCCCGACCCGACGAGCTGGCACTGCTGGAGCCGCTGCGCGCGAAGCTGCGCCCTGAGGTGTTTGGCCCGGCGCTGATCTCGCCAAGCACCGCGCCGCCGTCCAGCCTGCGCGAGAACCTGCGCAAGGCCAGAGATCTGCTCGCCGACGCTGGCTGGACCTACCGCGACGGCGCCCTGCGCAACGCCGCCAACGAGGCCTTCACCATCGAGTTTCTCAACGACCAGCCCTCGCTGATCCGGGTGGCCACGCCTTTCCAGGGCGCTCTGCAGAAGCTGGGTATAGAAATGCGTTTTCGCACGGTTGATTTTTCGCTGTCGCAGCAGCGCATGGATAATTTTGATTTCGAGATGACCACGCGGCGCCTGCCGGGCAGCACGGCGCCAGGCGGCGAACTGTTCGACCTGTTCGGTTCAATGGCGGCGGAGACATCGGGTTCAGCCAACATCTGGGGCATCGCCGACCCGGCGGTGGATGCGCTGGTTGGCAAAGTGGTCAGCGCCAAAACGCGCCCTGAGTTGGCCACCGCCATGCGCGCGTTGGACCGGGTGTTGTCGCACGGCCATTATTCGATCCCGCAGTATTACGGCAACGCTTTCCTGATCGGCTACCGGCCTGGCCCGTTTGTGCTGCCTGACACCATTCCACCGTATTACCAGGCCGACACCTGGGCCATGAGCACCTGGTGGGCATCCCCCACCAACAAGTAGAGGCACACCCGATGGCTGCATACATTTTCAAACGCCTGCTGCTGATGCTGCCGACGCTGTTTGGCGTGCTGCTGCTGACGTTTGTGGTGATCCAGTTCGTTCCGGGCGGACCGGTCGAACAGATGGTGTCGCAGCTGCAGGGCCGTGACTCCGGCGGTGAGGGCGCTGCCGTCAGCGGCGCAGGCTACCGCGGCCGTCAGGGGCTGGACCCGCAGCGCATCGAGGAAATCAAGGTGCTCTACGGCTTTGACAAGCCGGCGCACGAGCGCTTCTGGATGATGCTCAAATCGTTTGCCAAGCTTGATCTCGGTCAGAGCTTTTACCAGCGAAAGGCAGTGTGGGAACTGGTCAAGGAAAAGCTGCCTGTCTCCATCAGCCTGGGCCTGTGGACCTTTTTCATCAGCTACCTGATCGCGGTGCCTCTGGGTGTGGCCAAGGCGGTGCGGGCGGGCTCCCGTTTTGACTTCATCACCACGCTGTTTGTGCTGGTCGGTTATGCGATTCCCGGCTTTGTGCTGGGCGTAGCGCTGCTGGTGATTTTTGGCGGACAGTTGCAGTGGTTTCCGCTGCGCGGCCTGACGTCGTCCAACTGGGAGACGCTGAGTTGGGGCGCCAAGGTCACCGACTACCTCTGGCATATCGCGCTGCCGGTGACCGCGATGGTGCTCGGCAGTTTTGCCGTGACCGCCATGCTGACAAAAAACTCCTTTCTGGAGGAAATCCGCAAGCAGTACGTTTTGACGGCGCGCGCCAAGGGCCTGAGCGAGCGCCAGGTGCTCTGGAAACATGTGTTCCGCAATGCGCTGATTCCCATCATCACTGGCTTTCCTGCCGCCTTTATCGGTGCCTTTTTCACCGGCTCGCTGCTGATCGAAACCCTGTTTTCTCTCGACGGCCTCGGCCTGCTCAGTTACGAAAGCGTGATCCGCCGCGACTACCCGGTGGTGCTGGGCACGCTGTATCTGTTCACGCTGATCGGACTGGCGACCAAGCTGGTCAGCGACCTCTGCTATGTATGGGTTGATCCAAGGGTCAAGTTTGACTGATTTATCGCCCCTCCCCGAAGCGGCTGTTGGCCGCTCTCCCCGCGAGGGGGCGCTGCCTGTGGCCGGGCAAAGCGCTATCCACGGCGGTCCTGAAAAGGAAGGCCCCGTGTCGGCTTCTCCATCGCGGCGAGCGTGGCGGCGGTTCCGGCGCAACCCGCTGGGCTTCTGGAGTTTCGTGATCTTCACCGTGCTGGTGGTGCTGAGCCTGTTTGCCGAAGTGCTGTCCACCGACAAGCCGCTGGTGGTGCGTTACGAGGGCCAGACCTACTTCCCGGTGCTGCGCGACTACGCGGAGAAGACCTTTGGCGGCGACTTCGAGACACCGGCCGACTACCTTGACCCCTTCATTCGCGAGCGCATCACCCAGAACGGCAATTGGGCGGTCTACGCCCCCAATCCCTATGGCCCGAAGACGCTCAACTACTTCGCGAAACTGCCCAACCCTTCCGCGCCCTCGCGCGACAACTTTTTTGGCACCGATGACCGCGGGCGTGATCTGCTCGCGCAGCTGATTTACGGTTTCCGCGTCAGCGTTCTGTTTGCACTGGCGCTGACCGCGCTGGGCGTGGTACTGGGCATAACAACCGGGGCGATCCAGGGCTTTTTCGGCGGCAAGACCGATCTGGCCTTTCAGCGTTTCATCGAAATCTGGGGGTCCATGCCTGAGCTCTACCTGCTGATCATCTTCAGTGCGATTTTCTCGCCCAGCGTGGCGCTGCTGCTGATTTTGCTGAGCCTGTTCGGCTGGATGGGCTTGTCGGACTACGTGCGTGCCGAATTTTTGCGCAACCGGCAAATGGATTACGTGCGCGCCGCACGGGCGCTGGGCGTCGGCAACCTGCAGATCATGTCGCGCCATATCCTGCCCAACAGCATGACGCCAGTCGTGACCTTTCTGCCTTTCCGCATGAGCGCGGCCATCCTGGCGCTGACCTCGCTGGACTTTCTCGGGCTGGGCGTGCCGCCCGGCACACCTTCGCTGGGCGAGTTGCTGTCCCAGGGCAAGGCCAACATCGACGCCTGGTGGATCTCGCTGTCCACCTTTGCCGTGCTGGTGCTGACCTTGCTGCTGCTGACCTTCATGGGCGACGCGCTGCGTGATGCGCTCGATCCGCGAAAGGTGGACAAGTGATGGCCCCCACGCTCGGCACTGACGTGTCCTCGCTGCCCCCCGAGGGGGCTGATTTTCCTAGGAGCGGTCCGGCGGAAAATCACGGCCCCACAATCCCCGCTGCGCGTGCTTCGCTGCCCCCCGAGGGGGTTGCCCCGCCTTGGGACGGCCCGGCGGCGGGACCTGCGCCGCTGCTCGATGTCAAAGGCCTGCGCGTCTCTTTTGGCGGCAAAGAGGTGGTGCATGGCGTGAGTTTTTCCATCGCGGCCGGTGAAAAGCTGGCGCTGGTCGGCGAGTCGGGTTCGGGCAAGACTGTGACGGCGCTGGCCTTGCTGCGTCTCGTGCAAAACGCCGAACTGTCCGGATCTGCAAGACTTTTTGGCCCCCAGCCCACGTCCACTGTGCGTGAGATGCTATTAATTCAGGAGCGTGAGCTGCTCGGTATCCGGGGCAGCGAGATCGCCATGATTTTCCAGGAGCCGATGACTGCGCTCAATCCGCTGTTCACCGTGGGTGACCAGATCGCCGAGGTGCTGCAGCTCAAACAGGCCCTGAGCAAACGTCAGGCCTGGGACGCCGCCATTGAGGCGCTGGCTGTCACTGGCATCCCCGAGCCGGCGCGCCGGGCGCGGTCCTTTCCGCACCAGTTGTCGGGCGGGCAGCGCCAGCGCGCCATGATCGCCATGGCGCTGGCTTGCCGGCCGCGACTGCTGCTGGCGGACGAACCGACCACCGCGCTGGACGTGACCTTGCGCGGCCAGATACTCGATTTGCTGTCCGACTTGCAGCGTCAGACTGGCATGGCGGTGCTGCTGATCACGCACGACCTGAACCTGGTGCGCAAATTCGCCGACCGGGTTGCGGTGATGGAAAACGGCTTGCTGGTGGAGGAGGGCGCGGTGGCGGACGTTTTTGCCAGCCCGCAACATGCCTACACCCGCAAGCTGATCGACAGCCGGCCGGCGCGTGACGTCGCCGAGAGCCTGCCCGATCCGGCTGCAGTGCCGGTGATGCAGGCCAGCGCCATGCGGGTGTCATACCCGGTGCGGCTTCCCGGTGTGGCAGGCTGGTTCAAGTCGGACGAGTTTGTGGCGGTCAAGGGCGCCAGCTTCCGGATTCCCGCAGGTCAGACCCTGGGGGTGGTGGGCGAGTCCGGTTCCGGCAAATCCACCCTGGCGCTGGCCGCGCTGGGCCTGCATCCGCACCGGGGAGAGCTATGGGCGGCGGGCCAGCAATGGAGTGGCGACGCGGCCGCCAACAAGCGCATTCGCCGGGCGGTGCAGGTGGTGTTCCAGGACCCGTTTTCCTCGCTGTCGCCGCGCATGACGGTGGAGGAAATCGTTGGCGAAGGCCTGCGTGTGCACGAACCTGGCCTGTCCGCCGCCGAGCGCCGGGAGCAGGTCATTGCCGCGCTGGCCGATGTTGGCATGGTCGAGGAACAAGATTTCGTCGCCGGGCCGCCCCAAGACAAAATGCACCCCCCTGGGGGGCAGCAAGCTACACGCAGTGAGGGTGCGCGGGGGCAGTATTTCCCCGGCTTGCTGCAGCGTTATCCGCATGAGTTTTCAGGTGGGCAACGCCAGCGTCTTGCGATTGCCAGGGCGCTGATTGTTCAGCCCCAACTGCTGGTGCTGGACGAGCCGACCAGCGCGCTCGATGTGACCATCCAGAAGCAGGTATTGCAGTTGCTGCAAAAGCTGCAGCGCGAGCGTGGGCTGAGTTACCTGCTGATCACCCACGACGTGGACGTGATCCGTGCCATGGCGCACCAGGTGATGGTGATGAAGGACGGCGAGGTGCTGGAAACCGGCCCGGTGGCGCAGGTGCTGGACCAGCCTGAGCATCCCTACACCCGCATCCTGGTCGCAGCGCAAGGCTGAGATAAAAATCAGTTTTGTTGGATTTTTTGATTTGAACGGCAAAAAACAAATTAATCAGTTTTTGCGCCGGGTTTTCGCCAGTGGCGGTCGCCCCCACTGATCAGCGATGGCGGGCACGCAAACTGCTTGCATATACAGGCGCATCGGGGTAGAATATGCGCTTCACGACCACCTGGGCGGGTTTTCACCGCCCATTTTTTTTGGGCGTTTGTTTTTTGCAAACTGATTTTTGAGAAGCTGGCGAAGCGATATTTAGCACTGAATGGCTTTACACGACACGATTGAGCAGACCGTCACGGGACTGGGGTACGAACTGGTGGACATTGAACGTACCACGGGTGGTTTACTGCGTGTGACGATCGATCAACCCCAGGTCGAAGGCTCGCCCGAGCAGTTCATCAATGCGGAAGACTGCGAAAAGGTCACGCGCCAGCTGCAGTTTGTGCTGGAAGTCGAAGGCGCGGCGTATTCCCGGCTCGAGGTGAGCTCGCCGGGCATTGACCGCCCGCTGCGCAGCGAGAAGGATTTTGAGCGTTTTGCCGGCGAGCTGGTGGACATCACTCTGAAAGCCGCCATCGGCTCGGCCGCTGCGGCCGGATCGGGTGTGGCTGCCAGCCGCAAGAAATTTCGCGGCACGCTGGAGCGTGCTGCTACCGGGTGGCAGATTGTGTGGCGCGACGAGCCCGAGGCCAAGCCCGGTGCCAAGGTCAGCAAAAACAAGATTCCGGCGCCGCTGCAGGCGCTGGGTTTCACACTCAATGAGATTGCACAAGCGCGGCTTGCGCCTGTGGTTGACTTCAAGGGGCGCCGGCCGAAAAGCCCGCCCGCAACAGAGATATAAAGAAAGGCAGGCTTGTGAAATGAATCGCGAACTGTTGATGTTGGTTGATGCCATCTCGCGTGAGAAAAATGTTGAACGGGACGTCGTCTTTGGCGCGGTCGAGCTTGCGCTCGCGTCCGCGACCAAAAAGGTGTACGCCGAAGGCACGGATATCCGTGTCGTCGTGGACCGTGACAGTGGCAACTACGAAACCTTCCGCCGCTGGCTGGTGGTGGCTGACGAAGCCGGCCTGCAAAATCCTGAAGCCGAAGAGCTGGTCACCGATGCGCGCGATGAAATCGCCGACATCGAAGAGGGCGACTTCATTGAAAAGCCGGTCGAGAGCCTGCCGATTGGCCGCATTGGCGCGCAAGCGGCCAAGCAGGTCATCCTGCAGAAGATCCGCGACGCCGAGCGCGAGATGCTGCTCAACGACTTCATGTCGCGCGGCGACAAGATTTTTGTCGGCACCGTCAAGCGCATGGACAAGGGCGACATCATTGTCGAGTCCGGCCGGGTCGAAGGGCGCCTGCGCCGCAGCGACATGATTCCGAAAGAAAACCTGCGCTCTGGCGACCGCATCCGGGCCATGATCATGGAAGTCGACACCACCTTGCGTGGCGCCCCCATCATCCTGTCGCGCACCTCGCCCGAGTACATGATCGAGCTGTTCCGCCAGGAAGTCCCCGAGATCGAACAAGGCCTGCTGGAGATCAAATCCTGCGCCCGTGACCCTGGTTCGCGCGCCAAGATTGCCGTGTTGTCGCACGACAAACGTGTCGATCCGATCGGCACCTGTGTCGGCGTGCGTGGCACCCGCGTCAACGGCGTGACCAACGAACTCGCCGGTGAGCGCGTGGACATCGTGCTGTGGAGCGAAGACCCTGCCCAGTTCGTGATTGGCGCGCTTGCGCCGGCCAACGTCTCGTCCATCGTGGTCGATGAAGAGCGCCATGCCATGGACGTGGTGGTGGACGAGGAAAACCTCGCGATCTCCATCGGCCGCGGCGGCCAGAACGTGCGCCTTGCCGCCGAGCTGACCGGCTGGAAGATCAACATCATGACGGCTGACGAGTCCGCTGAAAAGCAGTCGCTTGAAACCGACACCAGCCGCAAGCTGTTCATGGAAAAGCTCGACGTGGACGAGGAAATCGCCGACATCCTGATCTCCGAAGGCTTTACCAGCCTGGAAGAAGTGGCCTATGTGCCGCTGCAGGAAATGCTGGAGATCGACTCCTTCGACGAAGACACCGTCAATGAGCTGCGCACGCGCGCCAAGGATGCCCTGCTTACCATGGAAATCGCAAAGGAAGAAAACGCCGAAGGCGTCTCGCAGAACCTGCGGGATGTCGAAGGCCTTACGCCTGAGCTGATCGCCAAATTGACAGCGGCGGGTGTCAGCACCCGCGACGACCTGGCCGACCTGGCCGTGGACGAACTCACCGATATCACCGGCCAGTCCGAGGACGAAGCCAAGGCCCTGATCATGACGGCGCGCGCGCATTGGTTTACCGATGACGCGGCCCCCGCCCCAGCCCCTGCACCCGCAGCGGCCAAAGAGCAATGATCATGGAGGCCAGCAGGAAAAACATATATGTCCAGTACCACCACCGTCGCTGAATTCGCAGCTGAATTGAATAAACCCACCGCCACCCTGATCGAGCAATTGACCAGTGCCGGCGTTGCCAAGGCGCAAGCCGATGACCGCCTGTCAGAGGCCGACAAACAGAAACTGCTGAGCTATTTGCAGGCCAGCCACGGCACGGCCAGTGCCGAGCGCAAGAAAATCACGCTGGTGAAAAAATCCACCAGCGAAATCAAGCAGGCCGATGCCACGGGCCGTGCCCGCACCATCCAGGTCGAGGTTCGCAAAAAACGCACTTTCGTCAAGCGTGATGAAGGCTCCGACCAGCCTGCAGAGGATGCACGTCCAGCCGAGGTTGCCCCCCAGGCACCGGTGATCGACGATGCCGAGCTGGTACGCCGCGAGGAAGAAGCCAGCCGCCATGCCGAATTGCTGCGCCGCCAGGAAGAAGAGCTGACAGAAAAACGCCGCCTGCGCGAAGAGCAGGAGGCCAAGGACCAGGTGCGCGAGAAGCAGGAGCGTGAAGCCGCGGAGCAGACGCAAGCCGCAGCCAAAGCGCCTGAGGCTGCCAGCAAGTCGGCCAAACCTGCAGGCAAGGCAGCTGCAGCCAAAGCAGCCCCTGCACAGACGCCCACGGCCGACGATGCCGCCTCCACTGAAAAAGCCGCAGCCAAAGCTGCAGAAACCAGCGCGGCACAGGTCGCTGCCAAAGCCAAGGCGACCGCTGAATTCCAGGCCGACGCCGTCAAGGCGCAGGATCTGCAGGATCGCCGCAAAAAGGCCGAGGCAGAAGCCGCCGGCATTCGCGCCATGATGAATGCGCCCAAGCGGGTGCTGGTTCCTCACGTCGACCCCAAAGCCCCCATCAAGGGCACTTTGCACAAACCCGCCGTGGTGCCCGGAGCTGCCAAGCCGGCCGCAGCCGGTGCTGCTGGCGTCGCTGGCAAAAAAGAAATCAAGTCGGAGAACCTGTCTTCGACCTGGAAAGACGACGCTGCCAAGAAAAAAGGCGAAATCAAGACCCGTGGCGCACCTGTCGTGCCCGGCCGTGGCAACTTCCGCGGCGGCCCGCGCGGGCGCCGCACGCCCGACCGCGATTCGCGTTCCGAGTCCAGCTTTTTGGCGCCGACCGAATTCAAGGTCATTGAGGTGCATGTGCCCGAGACCATCACCGTGGCCGAACTCGCCCACAAGATGAGCGTCAAGTCGTCCGAGGTCATCAAGCACCTGATGAAGCTGGGTCAGATGGTCACCATCAACCAGCCATTGGACCAGGACACCGCGATGATCGTCGTGGAAGAGATGGGCCACAAGGCAGTCACCGCTTCCCTGGACGATCCGGAGGCATTCGCCGACGAGGACGTGCAGGGCCAGCAGGCCGAGTTGTTGCCACGCGCGCCGGTCGTGACCGTCATGGGCCACGTTGACCACGGCAAAACCTCGCTGCTCGACTACATCCGCACGGCGAAAGTGGCCTCTGGCGAGGCTGGCGGCATCACCCAGCACATCGGCGCCTACCACGTGGAAACCCCGCGCGGCATGGTGTCCTTCCTGGACACGCCGGGTCACGAGGCGTTCACCGCCATGCGCGCCCGCGGCGCCCAGGCAACCGACATCGTGATCCTGGTGGTGGCCGCAGACGACGGCGTCATGCCGCAGACCCGGGAAGCCATCAAGCATGCGAAAGCGGCCGGCGTCCCCATCGTGGTTGCGATCAACAAGATCGACAAGCCCGGCATCAACATGGAACGCGTCAAGGGCGAGCTGGTCACCGAAGAAGTGATTCCCGAAGAGTTTGGCGGCGACGTGCCATTTGTCGGCGTCTCGGCGCATACCGGTGCAGGCATTGACGCCTTGCTGGAGCAGGTATTGCTGCAAGCCGAAGTGCTGGAGCTGCGCGCGCCGGTTGACGCCCTGGCCAAAGGCCTGGTGATTGAAGCCCGGCTGGACAAGGGCCGCGGCCCGGTGGCCACGGTGCTGATTCAGTCCGGCACGCTCAAGGCTGGCGACGTGGTGCTGGCGGGTTCGACCTTTGGCCGCGTGCGCGCCATGCTGGACGAAAACGGCAAGTCAATCAAGACGGCGGGCCCGTCCATCCCGGTGGAAATCCAGGGCCTGACGGAAGTCCCGCAGGCCGGTGACGAGTTCATGGTCATGCTCGACGAGCGCCGTGCCCGCGAAATCGCGACTTACCGTGCGGGCAAGTTCCGCAACACCAAGCTGGCCAAGCAGCAGGCGTCCAAGCTGGAGAACATGTTCTCCGACATCAGTGCCGGCGAGGTCAAGATGCTTCCCATCATCATCAAGGCCGACGTGCAGGGTTCGCAGGAAGCGCTGGCGCAATCGCTGCTCAAGCTCTCGACCGACGAGGTCAAGGTGCAGCTGGTGTACTCTGGCGTGGGTGGTATTTCCGAGTCCGACGTCAATCTGGCGATCGCTTCCAAGGCGGTGGTGATCGGCTTCAATACCCGCGCCGACGCTCAAGCCCGCAAGCAAGCCGAGAACAACGGCGTGGATCTTCGCTACTACAACATCATTTATGACGCTGTGGACGAGCTGCGCTCCGCGATGTCGGGCATGCTGACACCGGACAAAAAAGAAGAAGTCATCGGCAATGCCGAGATACGCCAGGTGTTCAAGGTCAGCAAGATCGGCTCGATTGCGGGCTGCATGGTTACCGCCGGTGTGGTTCGCCGCGGCGCGCGACTGCGCCTGCTGCGCGAAAACGTGGTCATCTTCACGGGTGAACTCGACTCGCTCAAGCGTTTCAAGGACGATGCCAAGGAAGTCAAGGAAGGCTTCGAGTGCGGCTTGAACGTCAAGGGCTACAACGACATCCAGGTTGGCGACATTCTTGAGTTCTTCGAAATCAGGGAAGTGGCCAGGACGCTGGAGGCCTGATCGTCGCAAGGCCGGCCGCCCTTCGTGGTGGCCAGCCGACCGACAGGCTCACTGAGTTATGCGTAAAAAATCTTCTACCCCGAACCGCGGTTTTCGCGTCGCCGATCAGATCCAGCGTGATCTGACGGAGCTGATCGCGCGCGAGCTCAAAGACCCGCGGGTCGGCATGGTGACCATCCAGGCCGTCGAGGTGACAGCTGATTACGCGCATGCCAAGGTTTTTTTCAGCGTGTTGGTCGGCGATCCGACCGAATGCGAGACAGCGCTGAACCAGGCGGCAGGTTTCCTGCGCAATGGCCTGTTCAAGAAGTTGATGATCCACACGGTTCCCACGCTGCATTTCCAGTTCGACCGCACGACCGAACGTGCGGCCGACATGAACGCCTTGATTGCCAAGGCGGTTTCTTCCCGCGCCCAAGACGACTGAGTTCGCGCCGTTCCCCTTGATGACAGGTTCAGGGACAACGGCGCCAACGGAGCGTTCGGGCCAGCCCGTGCGCTGAGCCTGTCGGAATTTATGACGCAAACTTCTCCCAACCGCACAAAGATCCAGCGACGTCCCGTCCACGGCGTGCTGCTGCTCGACAAGCCGCTGGGCCTGTCGAGCAACCAGGCGCTGCAAAAGGCGAAGTGGTTGCTGCGCGCGGACAAGGCCGGCCACACCGGCACGCTGGACCCGCTGGCCACCGGCGTGTTACCCCTGTGTTTTGGCGCCGCCACAAAATTCAGCCAGCTCCAGCTCGACGCCGACAAGACTTATGAGGCCGTGCTGCTGCTGGGCCAGAAAACCAGTACCGCCGATGCTGAAGGCGACGTGATTGAAACCCGCCCCGTGCCGGTCATCACGCAAGAACTGCTGCACGAGCTGACGCGCCGCTTCACCGGCCCGCAGACCCAGGTGCCGCCCATGTACTCGGCACTCAAGAAGGATGGCAAGGCGCTGTACGAATACGCACGCAAGGGCGAAGCAGTCGAGCGTGAAGCCCGCCACGTCACGATTTATAAGCTGGATATGGCGCTAGCCCATGATCCACGGGCGCCAACAGCTATCAATATCATAGTGTCCTGCAGCAAGGGAACCTACATCCGCACGCTCGGTGAAGACATCGGCGAGGCCATCGGTTGCGGTGCCCACCTCGGCGCGCTGCGCAGGCTGGAAACCGGCGGCTACACCGACAGCCAGTGCGTGAGCCTGCCGGCGCTCGAAGCCATGAGCGAAGCGGGACGCGAAGCTTGCCTGCTGCCGGTGCAGTCTTTGGTGGCTGCCTATCCGGCTGTCACATTGGGCGCCGATGATGCAGGACGATTCCTGAGTGGCTTGCGCCGCCGCGGCTCGCCGGGCCAGTGGGGCCCCGATGCCGCGCTGGTGCAGGTGTATGGGTCCGACCCCGCAGCCTTTCTCGGCTCGGCCCACGTCACGGCCGACGAATTGATCCCCGGGCGCCTGCTCAGCCCGATTGAAGTCCAGGACATGCTGGCTGCCCGTTCATCCGTTTCACCTCTTTCCTCCAGCCCTGCGGCCATCGCCGCGATGGCTTGACCCGATACCCACCGATTTGAAGTTTTTAGAAAGCCAACCATGAGTCACAAGCAAATCCGCAACATCGCCATCATCGCCCACGTTGATCATGGCAAGACCACCATGGTCGACCAGTTGCTGCGCCAGTCGGGCACCTTTGCCGAACACGAAAAAGTCGTCGACACCGTGATGGACAACAACGCCATTGAAAAAGAGCGTGGCATCACCATCCTGGCCAAGAACTGCGCCGTGACCTGGGAAGGCACACACATCAACATCGTCGACACCCCCGGCCACGCCGACTCCGGCGGCGAGGTGGAGCGCGCCCTGTCCATGGTCGACGGCGTGGTGCTGCTGATCGACGCGCAGGAAGGCCCGATGCCGCAGACGCGTTTTGTGACCAAGAAGGCGCTGGCCCTGGGTCTCAAACCCATTCTGGTGGTCAACAAGGTGGACAAGCCCGGTGCGCGCCCTGATTACGTGGTCAATGCAGCCTTCGATCTGTTTGACAAACTCGGCGCGACCGACGAACAGCTCGACTTCCCGGTGGTTTACGCTTCGGGCATCAACGGTTGGTCCTCGCTGGAAGAGGGCCCACCGAACGAGCAGTGGGGTCCCGACATGTCGGCCCTGTTCAACACCATTCTCAAGCATGTGCCTCACCAGGAAGGTGATCCGGCAGCACCGCTGCAACTGCAGATTTCCGCGCTCGACTTTTCAACCTTCGTGGGCCGCATCGGCGTGGGCCGCATCAGCCAGGGCACCGTCCGGCCCATGATGGATGTGGTGGTCATGGAAGGCCCGGACGGCAAGGCTGTCAAAGGCCGCATCAATCAGGTGCTGACTTTCCAGGGCCTCGAGCGCGTGCAGACGGACGAAGCCGGCCCCGGCGAGATCGTGCTGATCAACGGCCTCACCGACATCGGCATTGGCGTGACCATCACCGACCCGGTCACACCAGCACCGCTGCCCATGCTCAAGGTCGATGAGCCGACCTTGACCATGAACTTCTGCGTCAACACCAGCCCGCTGGCCGGCCGCGAAGGCAAGTTCGTCACCAGCCGCCAGATCTGGGACCGACTGCAGAAAGAGCTGCAGCACAACGTGGCCCTGCGCGTGAAGGAAACCGGCGAAGAAGGCATTTTTGAAGTCATGGGCCGGGGCGAGTTGCACCTGACCATCCTGCTGGAAAACATGCGCCGCGAGGGCTTCGAGCTGGCGGTGTCCAAGCCACGCGTGGTGATGAAAGAGGTGAACGGTGAAAAGCACGAGCCTATCGAGCTGGTCACCGCCGACATCGAGGAAACCCATCAGGGCGGCGTGATGCAGGCCTTGGGTGAGCGCAAGGGCGACTTGGTCAACATGGAGTCGGACGGCCGTGGCCGTGTCCGCCTTGAGTACCGCATCCCGGCGCGTGGCCTGATTGGTTTCACCAACGAATTCCTGAATCTGACACGTGGATCCGGCCTGATCGCCAACATTTTCGACTGCTACGAGCCGCACCGGGGCGAGATTGGTGGCCGCAAGAACGGCGTACTGATTTCCATGGATGCCGGTGAAATTTTCACCTATGCCCTGGGCAAGCTCGACGACCGCGGCCGCATGTTCGTGAAGGCCAATGATCCGGTGTATGAAGGCATGATCGTCGGCATTCACAGCCGCGACAACGACCTGGTGGTCAATGCCACGCGCACCAAGCAGCTGACCAACTTCCGCGTGTCCGGCAAGGAAGACGCGATCAAGATCACGCCGCCCATCGAGTTGACGCTCGAATACGGTGTCGAGTTCATCGAGGAAGACGAACTGGTCGAGATCACGCCCAAGTCGGTCCGCCTGCGCAAGCGTCACCTGACGGAAAGCGAACGCAAGCGCGCTGGGCGTTAAATTGCCCCCACGTTCGCTCACTGCGTGTAGCTCTCTGCCCCCCGAGGGGGCTGGCCTTGCTTGGGGCGGCCCTGCGCGGCGGCCGTTGCCCCCACGTTCGCTCACTGCGTGTAGCTCTCTGCCCCCCGAGGGGGCTGGCCTTGCTTGGGGCGGCCCTGCGCGGCGGCCGTTGCCCCCACG
>NZ_JBDNGU010000196.1:0-18827 GCF_041689105.1 Polaromonas sp.
AGCACTTCGTGTCTTCGCTGCCCCCCGAGGGGGCGCATTTCGCCTTGGGGCGGCCCGGCGGCGAAATATGACCCCCACGCTCAGCACTTCGTGTCTTCGCTGCCCCCCGAGGGGGCGCATTTCGCCTTGGGGCGGCCCGGTGGCGAAATATGACCCCCACGCTCAGCACTTCGTGTCTTCGCTGCCCCCCGAGGGGGCGCATTTCGCCTTGGGGCGGCCCGGCGGCGAAACCCTTTCATCTCTGGAATAAATCATGACTTTTCACATCGCTGGCATCGAACTGGCCAGCCGATTTTTCCTCGGCACGGCCAGCTACCCGTCGCCGCAAGTCCTGCAGCAGGCCATCGCGGCCTCGGGCGCGCAAGTCGTCACCGTCGGGCTCAAGCGCCAGATGGCGGCGGGTGGCGCCAGCACACAAAACGACTTTTACAAAATGATTCGTGACAGCGGCGCCCGCCTGCTGCCCAATACCGCGGGCTGCCGCAGTGCGCGCGAGGCCATCACGCTGTCGAACATGGCGCGTGAGCTGTTCGGCACGAACTGGATCAAGCTCGAAGTGGTGGGCGACGAACACACACTGCAGCCCGACCCGTTTGAACTCGTCGCGGCGGCGACCGAGCTGGTGAGGGACGGCTTCGAGGTCTTCCCCTACTGCACCGACGACCTGGTCAGCTGCCAGCGACTGCTCGACGCCGGTTGCCGCATTTTGATGCCCTGGGGCGCGCCCATCGGATCGGGCCAGGGGCTGATCAACCCCTATGCGCTGCGCACACTGCGCGCGCGCCTGCCCGGTGTGCCGCTGATTGTCGATGCCGGCATTGGATCGCCGGCCGACGCGGTACAGGCCATGGAGCTGGGTTATGACGCCGTACTGCTCAACTCCGCCGTGGCCCATGCGCGCGACCCGGTGCAAATGGCGCACGCCTTCAAACTCGGCATCGAAGCCGGCCGACTGGCCTGGGCGGCCGGCATCATGGCGCAGCAGGACATGGCGGTTGCCTCCACCCCGGTGACTGGCCGGCCCTTCATCCTGTGAGCGCCGCCCACACACCCCAGGTCTGGACCTTTGCCGACAACGCAAAGGAATTGGCGCTGCTGCTGCAAGAGAAGGTGCGCACACCTGCCCCGCGCCCAGCCCTGCTCTGCCTGAGCCGCAGCGAGGCAGCGACCTTGCTGGACCTGCCGCTCCTGGTCAGCCATCAGGCCGTCGAACAGGCAGCCCGTCGCTTGCGCGACCCGGTTTACGACGCGGTCGTGATTGTTGGCGAAGACACCGCCTACGCTGACACCCCGCAAGCCAGCGGCTGGCTGGGCTGGCCCGACAGTTCGCGCTCGCCTGCCGCGCCTGAAGGCACAGGCACGGTGTTCGTCGCCCATGCGGAGCAGGCTCTGGCGCGCGGTTTTGTGACTATGGAAGCCACCGTCCTGGCCTACATGGCGCGAGCCGACGCACTGAGCCAGCACGCGGCCGGCGGCGCATTGCAAGCGCGTCCCGATTTTGCACAGCACATCGCCAACCTGCCCTCTTTCAGCCTGCCGCAGGCGACAAGCGTCAGCGGCTTTGCGGCCCTCAGCGACGCTGACCTGGGGCTGTACGCGGTGGTGGACAGCGCGGCCTGGGTGGAGCGTGTGGTCGCCGCCGGCGTGCGCACCGTGCAACTCCGGATCAAGGATGCTGAAGCACCAGAACACCAAGACTTTGTCAGGCAGCAGGTGCGCCAGAGCATCGCTGCGGCGACCGCGTCCGGCGCTCAGCTGTTCATCAACGACCACTGGCAACTCGCCATCGAAGAAGGCGCTTACGGCGTGCACCTGGGCCAGGAAGACCTGCACATCGCAGACCTGGCAGCCATCCGCCAGGCCGGCCTGCGACTGGGCGTCAGCACCCATGCCTACTGGGAGGTCTGCCGTGCCTGGGCGCTCAAGCCCAGCTACATCGCCTGCGGGCCGATTCACCCCACGCAGGCCAAAGCCATGCCCTGGGTCCCGCAAGGCAACGACAACCTCGCGTACTGGTGCAAGCTGCTGCCAACCCCAGTGGTGGGCATTGCCGGTATGGACGTGGCGCGGACCGAACAGGCCGCGGCTTGCGGTGCCGCCGGTGTAGCCGTTATCAGCGCTATCACCGCAGCCGCTTCGCCGGAGGCAGCCATCGCGCAACTGCAGCAAGCTGTGCAGCGCGGAAAAAACCAGGCTCGGGTCGAGGCGCCCATGCTGCCGAAGCCAACTCTTTTACCCGCTGTTTGAGGATTGAAAAAACCATGTCCCAGCTGTCTCAAAAAGCCGTCACCCTGCACCGCCCGCGTCAGGCCGCGCCCATCAACCCCACCGCTCGTTGGAGCGTCGAGGCCATCGAAGCGCTGTTTGAGCTGCCTTTCCCTGAACTGATGCACCAGGCACAAACCGTGCATCGCGAAAATTTCGACCCGGCTCGGATTGAATTTGCGACGCTGCTGTCGGTCAAAACCGGCGGCTGTCCGGAAGACTGCAACTACTGCCCGCAGGCAGCGCGCTTTGACACCGGTGTCGAAGCCACCAAGCTGATGGAGCCCGAAGAAGTACGGCTGGCCGCGCAGCGCGCCAAGGACGCCGGCGCCACGCGTTTTTGCATGGGTGCCGCCTGGCGCGCGCCCAAAGACCGCGACATCGAAAAAGTTGCCGAGCTGGTGCGCACGGTCAAGGCGCTCGGGATGGAAACCTGCGCCACCCTGGGCATGCTCGGAGACGGCCATGCGCAAACCCTGCAAAGCGCCGGGCTGGACTACTACAACCACAACCTCGACAGTGCGCCGGACTTCTACGGCGACATCATCACCACGCGCGGCTACCAGGACCGGCTCGACACCTTGGCGCGCGTACGCAGCGCGGGCGTCAAGGTCTGCTGCGGCGGCATTGTCGGCATGGGCGAAACGCGGCGCCAGCGCGCTGGCCTGGTGGCCGAGCTGGCCAATCTGACGCCTTATCCAGAGTCGGTACCGATCAACAACCTGGTCAAAGTGGAAGGCACGCCGCTGGCCAACCAGAAGGATTTGGACCCGTTTGAATTTGTGCGCACCATTGCCGTCGCCCGCATCACCATGCCGAAGGCGCGTGTGCGCCTGTCGGCCGGCCGCCAGCAAATGGGCGACGCGGTGCAGGCTCTGGGTTTTCTGGCCGGCGCCAGCTCGATCTTTTATGGCGACAAGCTGCTGACCACCGGCAACCCCGACACGGCCGCCGATGTGGCCCTGCTGGAACGGCTGGGCATGACGCGTTCGGCCCCGGGAGTCCGGCAATGACTGCCCCGTCCGCACCCTCATCCGCGAATGCGAGCGCCAGCCCCTACGGCACCCTGCCGGCCGCGCCGCCAGCGGCCTCGCGCAAACCGATCAGCCTGCCGCGCCTGCGCGAGATGCACGCCCACGGCGAAAAAATCACCATGCTCACCGCTTACGACGCGACCTTTGCGGCTGTGGCCGACGCCGCAGGTGTCGAGTGCATCCTGGTCGGCGACTCGTTGGGCATGGTCTGCCAGGGCTTGTCCAGCACCGTGGGCGTGACCCTGGAGGCCATGCGGCACCACACCGAATGTGTGGCCCGCGGCCTGCGCCGAGCCCAGGCCACCGCCTGGCTGATCGGTGACCTTCCTTTTGGCAGTTACCACGAGTCCAAAGAGCAGGCGCTGCGCAGCGCCGCGGTGCTGATGCAGGCCGGCGCGCACATGGTCAAGCTCGAAGGCGGCGGCTGGACCAGCGAGACCGTGCGTTTTCTGGTCGAACGCGGCATCCCGGTCTGCGCCCACCTGGGCCTGACACCGCAAACCGTGCACGCGCTGGGTGGCTACCGCGTGCAAGGCCGGGGCGAGGAAGCCGCCGCCACCTTGACAAGCCAGGCGCACGCACTGCAGGACGCCGGTGCGTCCATGCTGGTGCTAGAGATGGTCCCGGCTGCGCTGTCGGCCACGCTGACAGCCGAGCTCATGCACTGCCCGACCATAGGCATAGGTGCGGGTGTGGGTACGGCCGGCCAGGTCCTGGTGCTGCACGACATGCTGGGCATGAACCTGGGCCGGATGCCGAAGTTTGTGCGCAACTTCATGAGCGAGGCGAACAGCGTGCAGGGTGCGATGCAAGCCTATGTGCGTGCCGTCAAGGAAGGCCTCTTTCCCGTGGATGCCCTCCACGCGTGGTAGCCGGCTAACGGCAATGCTGTTCAGTTAGGCGATGAAGGCGTACCAACACTGTCATTGCGGACCTGATCCGCAACCCATGCTGCGACGGCAAACAGGCACTGCGCAAAAGGCACGGATGCCCCCGGATCGGAGTCTGGGGCAGGCTCCTCGAGTCCGGTATGACAGCCAAAACGTTAACTGAACAGTATTGCGACAAACAGTGTGCAAGACACCGGTGATCAAAAATTCAACGCTGGAAAGACCCATGAAAATCGTCCACACCATTGCCGAACTGCGTGGAGCCCTCGGCCCCTTCAAGCGCCCCGCCTTCGTGGCCACCATGGGCAACCTGCACAACGGCCATATCGCCCTGGTCAACCAGGCCAAGCCGCTGGGCGACGTGACGGTGGCCAGCATTTTTGTGAACCGCCTGCAGTTTGCGCCGCACGAAGATTTCGACACCTATCCCCGCACCTGGGAGGCCGACTGCGAGAAACTGCAGGCCGCCGGCTGCGATGTGCTGTTTGCGCCGCGGGAAACCGACCTCTACCCCGAGCCGCAGACCTACAAGGTGCATCCGCCGGCCGGACTGGCCGACATCCTCGAAGGGCATTTCCGCCCCGGCTTTTTTGTCGGTGTCAGCACCGTGGTGATGAAGCTGCTTGCGTGCGTGTTCGCCGGCAAGCCCGGTGGCAACGCGCTGTTCGGAAAGAAGGACTATCAGCAGCTGATGATCGTGCGGCGCATGGTGCAGCAGTTCGCCCTGCCGCTGGCGATCGTCCCCGGCGAGACCTTGCGCGCCGCCGACGGCCTGGCGCTGTCCTCGCGCAACGGCTACCTCAATGTCCAGGAGCGCGCTGAAGCCGTGCACCTGTCCATGGCATTGAAGGCGCTGGGCGAAGCCGCGAGGGCGCAGGGTCTGGACGGGCTCGATGCCCTGGAAGCCCAGGCCATGCAGACCTTGAGCGCACGCGGCTGGGCACCCGACTACCTGACCGTACGCCGCCGCGCTGACCTGCTGCCGCCAGACAGCGGTGATGCGGCAACGCCGTTGGTGGTGCTGGGCGCGGCCAGGCTGGGCACCACGCGGCTGATTGATAACCTGGAAATCTGAGCGCATCCGGCTGAGCTCGGTGAGATCTGGGTTACTCCTGATTTGATAGCTGCCTGCGTCCGTCGGATAAGCGCTGGAGACCTTTTTCCTTAAACGAAATGCGTCAATGCCGCTCCAACGCCCCATGCATAGCTTCTTTTTTATCCATGCAAATCATGGAATGAAACTCCATAATTGCAAGAATTTTTTCACGCCGCCTGCGATGACTTGAAGCCAGCACGCAAACTGGTGGTTTATCCCGGCAGCGAATCGTTTCCGCTCGGCGATGATGTACAGGCGGTACCGCTGGAAGCGTTGTGCCAGGAGCTGGCCAAAAAAGGATCTCAATGAGTCATTTATTCCAAGCGTTATCGGAGCGCGTAGACGCCTGGCGGGAAGCGCGCTACGTTTGCCCGGAAGGTCGGGATTTCACCGCCATCCGCGAAATTCTGGATTTCGCGCTGGAAGACTCCGCCACTGGTCAATTGCGCTATCTGCGGCGTGCGCAGTTCCGGGCACTGGAGACCTACTGGTATCTGCGACTGGTGCTGAACACCCCGCGCATCCCCGACCTGTATGCCGAGCTGTTTCCCAAAGCCAAAGACCGGCGCGAGGCCATGGGCCTGACTTCGAGCGAAATCGTGGGCTTGATCGCCGACGACGGCTTTGATGCTGTCATCACCCGCCTGCAGACCGACAACGCCTTTGTGCGCAAGCACGGCCTTGAGTCTCTGCGCGAAACTTTTGCGCTTGACTACCCCAGCTACATCCTGGCGCTGGCCATGGGCGCGGGAAAAACCATCCTGATGGGCGCCATCGTCGCCACTGAATTCGCCATGGCGCTCGAATACCCCGATGGCCCCTTCGTGCAAAACGCGCTGATTTTTGCGCCCGGAAAAACCATCCTCAGTGCGCTGCGCGAACTGGCCGACATACCGTTTGAGCGCCTGTTGCCGGCCCGTCTGCACAAACCATTCGCCGCCAGCCTCAAGCTCACCTTCACACGCGACGGCGACAAGCAAATCCCCATCACCTTGGGCAGCAGCTTCAACGTCATCGTCACCAACACCGAAAAAATCCGCATCCAGAAGCCCGCCGTGCGCAACGCCGGGCAAAGCCGCCTGTTTGCGGGCACCAAAGACGAAGAAGCAACCGCGCTGGCCAACCTGCGCCTGCAGGCCATAGCCTCGCTACCGCACCTTGCCGTGTTCTCCGATGAGGCACACCACACCTATGGCCAGAAATTGCTGGGCAAGTGGGAAAAAGACAAAGAAACCGGCGAGCCCGTGTTCAAGGACGACGGCATCAAGAAAGTGCGCCGCACCATTGACTACCTGGCGCAGGAAACCAACCTCATCGTCACCATCAATGCCACCGGCACGCCCTACTTCGAGCGCCAGCCTCTGCGCGACGTGGTGGTCTGGTACGGCCTGGGCGAAGGCATTCGCGACGGCGTACTGAAGGAGCTGGCCAGCGGTATCAAAGTGCTGGAACTGGGCGATGGGGAAGCCGCTCAGATGGTGCAAAGCGTCATGAACGACTTTGTGCAGAACTACTGGCGCGTGGCGCTACCCAACGGCGCCCCGGCCCGTCTGGCGCTGTACTTTCCCAACATCGAAACCCGTGACGAACTACGCCCCGCCATCGAATCTGCTCTCCTCGTCCATGGCATAGGCCCGGACACCCTGCTGGCCGTGGACAACAAGTCCAGCGACGCCACACGCCGCGCCTTTGAGTCCGTCGCACGCGACCCTGCGGCACCGCACCGCGTTCTGCTGCTCGTCAACATGGGCACCGAGGGCTGGAACTGCCCCAGCCTTTTTGCGTGTGCATTGGTGCGCAAGCTTAGCCAGAGCAACAACTTTGTGCTGCAGGCCGCCACCCGCTGCCTGCGCCAGGTTCCCGGAAACGCCATGCCCGCCCGCGTTTACCTGACCGCCAGCAACAAGAAAACACTGGAAGACCAGTTGGTTGAAACCTATGGCACCAGCCTCACGGCACTGGACACCCAGCACGCTGAGCGACTAGAAAAAACCATTGTTCTGCACAAGCCGCACTTGCCCCCTCTGCTGATCAAGAGGCGCGTACTGCGCATTCAGCGCAAAGCCGAGGTTGGCCACACCCCGGCGCTGACCTTTGCCATGCCTGAAGGGTCCGCACCGGCAGGCCCCGTAGTGCAGACCTGGAGCCCTGTGTTCACTGCCAGCGGCGAGGCCCGCCTTCAGCGACTGGACGCTGCAGATATTCTGCTGGAGCCCTTTACCCCCACGCTCGACACCTACACAGCAGCGGCCCGACTGGCAGCCAGCCACCATTTGCCCACGCCCGAGCTGTTGGCCGCGCTGCGCGCCGCTTACGGCGCGGAAGACGTGCCCGAACACCATCTTGAGGCGCTGGCCCGGCAGATTGAAACCCAGCGCGCCCAGTACGAAGAAACCTGGGACGAAATCGAGGTGGCCGTTGCCTTGGTCAAGGCCGAGGGCTTTGACCGCACCGAGGTGGACGGCCAAGCTGTCTATACCGCCCGCATCAGCTTTGCCAAAGAGCGTGAGCTGCTCTACAAAACGGCACAGGACACTGCCCATGCCGCACTGGCGCTGCAAAACAGTTTTCATTACGAGGGCTACAACTTCGACTCCAGCCCTGAGGCTGAATTTCTGGACTGGACGCTGGGCCTGCTGCAAACGCAGCCGCACCAGATTGAAGGCCTGTGGTTCACCGGCGGCCTGACCGATGCCGGCAAGACCGACCTGCGCGCCGAATACCTTGGCATGGATGGCCGCTGGCACACCTACACCCCCGACTTTGTATTGCGCCGCGCCGACGGCAAACATCTGGTGGTGGAGGTCAAAAGCGACAAGCTCAGCCCCGACATCACCGCCGACCTGGCACGCCACGCCAAAGGCGATGCACCGCAAACGCAGGAAGGCCGCAAGGCCGTGGCCCTCAAACGCTGGGAACAACTCAACCCCGATCGCCTGAGCTACCACGTCATGTTCGCCGACACCACCCTGCACGATGCGGGTAAAAAGACGGTGCGCGATTTCATTTGTAGTAACAAATAATATTTCAATTATTTGTTTGTTGTTACAATTAATTATGTACACCGTCGTCGAAACACCTTTGTTCTTGCAGTACGCTGCGCAGGTCTGGAGCGATGGCGAGCGTGAGGCGTTTGTGGACTGGATTGCCGACAACCCAGAGGCTGGCGACGTTATGCCGGGCACAGGTGGTCTGCGCAAGGTTCGATGGGGGCGTGCTGGCATGGGTAAGCGCGGCGGCGTGCGGGTGATTTACTTCACTCGCTTGCCCCAGGGGGTTGTAGCCCTCGTGGTGGTGTATGCCAAGGCCAAGCTGGACAACATGCCCGCCCATATCTTGAAACAGTGGAAGGAAGCAATTGATGAGCAACTCAACTAAAACCGTTATGGACGCAGAGATGACCCAATTCGCGTCCGATGTGCTGGAATCTATCCGTCAGGCCAAGCGCGGCGAGTTTGGCGCCGTGCACACGCCAGAGCAAATCAAGGCCCGTCGCGCAGGGCGCCCCGTGGGCACGGTCAAAGCGGCTCCCAAGGTGTCCACCACCATACGCTTGTCGCCCGAAGTGGTGCAAGCCTTCCGGGCAGCAGGTGGCGGCTGGCAGACGCGTATTGACGCCGCACTGAAAGACTGGCTGCGTACGAATTCTCCGGTATAAGGTGCGCGACTACCTCATGTTTGCCGATACCGCGCAGCAAGACGCGGGCAAAGCGTGCGTGCGTGATTTCATTTTGAAGCCCTTTTTTCATTGAACCGAAACGGATCGACAACCATGGTGATTGACCGCATTCAGGACGACGACGACAAGGAACAGCAGCTGGCTCTACTGAAAATTCTGGCACTGGAAAAAAATGACGCTCTTGCGGGTAAAGGCTTGAGCGCAGAGGATTTCCTGAAAGAGCTGGATGCCATGGATGCCCCCTACAAAGTCACGCAGGAAGACGCTGAGGCCATGCAAGCAGCCATTCCACCCAATACCCCAGCCAGTGCCGCCGCCGTGTTTGACCTGCTGGCCACCCTGCCCGCTGACTTCATGGCTGAGGGCCGCGACGACAGACCACCCCAAACACGCGAGTCCTTTTGATGAACATGCCACTGATGACAGCCACCAGCCCAACCACCCAGCCCGCCAAAAAACCCACCGAGGTCACCATCACCCGCGCCAAGGGCCGCCCCATGCTGAGCTGGGTGGGCAAGAAGCCGCTCGGCCGCGTCACCGCCTTTCCGGCGCAGGCGGTCGAGCGCTTCAGCGCCGCCGACGCCGCACAGGGCCAGCCTCTGGGCGAAGCCAACTGGTCCAGGTGGCCGCAAGAGCTGCAAGAACAAGGGCTCAAAGGCGGCCTGCTCTACCACGGCGACAACAAGGAAGTGCTGGCCCACCTGCTGGCCAATGGCTTCAGGGGCCAGGTCAAGCTGATCTACATTGACCCGCCCTTTGACAGCGGCGCCGATTACGTGCGCCAGGTGCAGCTGCGCGGCCCCAAGGGCACCATCAAGATCGACGGAGAAGACTACGCGCTGGGCGAGCAGGTGCAGTACACCGACATCTGGAGCAACGACAACTATTTGCAGTTCATGTACGAGCGGCTGTTGATGCTCAAGATGCTTCTTTCCGAGAACGGTGCGATCTATTTGCATTGCGATCCATCAAGGAACAGCTACCTTCGACTTCTGATGGACGAGGTGTTTGGTCCCGACAATTTTGTCAATGAAATTGTCTGGCAACGTGTCAGTGCTCACAGCGACGCGGGGAGATTTGGCGTCATCCACGACACGATTTATTACTACGGCCCGTCTGGTCGCACCTGGAACCCCCAGCGAACGGAGCTCAATCAGAAATACGTCGAGCAGTTCTTCGATCAAGTCGAAGAATCCAGCGGACGCAAATATTCACGTAGCGACCTAATGGCATCCGGCCTGCGCAATGGAGAAACGGGTAAATCTTGGCGCGGAATAAATCCTGGCGAACGGGGAAACCATTGGAAGGTCACGGTTTCCACTTTGGAGCAATGGGATTCCGAGGGCCGAATTCATTGGCCGAAGACTGCAGGTGTGCCCCGTCTGAAGCGCTATCTCGATGAGGCGGTGGCCCAAGGTGGCACCGCGCAAGACATTTGGACCGACCTCCGCCCCATACACAATCAATCGCAAGAATTGTTGGGATATCCGACTCAAAAGCCAGAAAACCTGATTGAACGCGTTATTGCAGCCTCCACCAACCCCGGCGACATCGTGCTCGACTGCTTCATCGGCTCTGGCACCACCGCCGCCGTTGCCCAGAAACTCGGCCGCCGCTGGATTGGCTGCGACATCAACAAGGGGGCGATTCAGACCACCGCCAAGCGCTTGCAGGGCGTGATGCGCGAGCAAGCCGCAGCGCGAGCGAGCATCCGCCAACGCGAACTGCTGCCCTCACCCCCAACCCCTCTCCCGCAAGCGGGCGAGGGGAGCCTGCCGCCGTGCCAACTGGGCTTCAGCACCTGGCGCGTGAACGACTACGACCTGCAGATTCAGCACAACGAGGCCGTCGAGCTGGCCTGCGAGCACTTGGGGCTAACCCGCACCCGCACCGACCCGTTTTTTGACGGCACGCGCGGGCAGATGCTGGCCAAGATCATTCCGCTGAACCACCCGCTGACGCCGCTGGACCTGGAGGCGTTGCGCGACGAACTCAAAACCCGCCCCGAAGAAGAGCGCGACCTGCTGGTGGTGAGCCTGGGCCAAGAGCACAAGGCGCGTGACTGGGTGGAGCACTACAACCACAACCGGCCCATCAACAAAATCCACCTGATCGAGCTGCGCACCGACCGCAAGGCGGGCGGCTTCATCAAGCACGAGCCGATGTCGGTGCAGGCGAGCATCAAGCGTGAGGGCGACAAACTGCTGGTGCAGATTGATGACGTGGTATCACCCAGCATCATCCAGCGGCTCGACTTCCAAGAAGGCATCTTCCGCACCCACATCCCGGACTGGCGCGCCGCGGTGGATTGCGTGCTGATTGACGCCAACCACGACGGCGAGGTGTTCAATGTGACGCTGGCCGACGTGCCCGAGCGCAAGCAAGACCTGGTGGCCGGCCGCTACGAACTGCCCGCCCCACCCGCTGGCGCCACGGTGGCGGTGAAGGTCATTGACATGCTGGGCGAGGAGCAGGTGCTGCGCTTGGTGGTTTGATACGCCGCGCGGTGCATCGCTATTATCCGACCTTATCAATAAGGCATGAGTGGCCTGTACATCAGGCGCAACCGAGTGTTGCTACCGCATCCCCATCGAATCTGGCGCGTCGGCGCCTGCAGGCCTGTCTGTGCGCTGAGCGGCCATCCATTGGTAGCCCTTCCACGCCAGCAGGGCCGAACCCGCACCGAGCAAGGCGTAACGCAGCAGGGGCCGGCGCGCGCCGGCCAGCACCAGCGACCACACCGGGGCGAGCAGCGGTGCGCGTTTGAGAAGACCCAGCGCCAGCGGCAAACCCTTGCTGAGGGCCAGTCCGGGGATACCACTTTTGAGCAGCGTCACCGACTGCCGCGCCGCACCGAGGGCCTGGACCAGTTCCGCACGCTCTGTCGCCGAACGCGTCAACAGCAACTGTTTTCTCAGGGCCCGCTGGCTCTGGCTGGTGGCGTTACCCATGGGGGTCCCCGTCGCGCGGCATGGCGCTGGCAGAGGCGGCTTGCAAGGCATCGCGGTCCTGCGCCATTTCGGCAAAGGTGGCCTGCAGGAAAGGCGGCCGTGTCGCCATCGCGCGCTGCACGCGCCACCAGAACCAGCCGGCCAGACCCAGGTACACCGCCGCGAAAAGCGCCAGCGCTGCGACCCGCTGCGCAGGATCCACGGCCAGCACCACCATCAAGGTGAACATCAGGACGCCGACCAGACCGAACACGAGCAGACCCAGAAGGCTCAGTAGCAGGCCGATCAGCCGCTGCAACTCTTCTTCGAGCTCGACGCCTGCCAGCGCCACGCGCGTGTGTGCCATGGAAAGCGCCGTCAGGCCCAGCTGGCGCAGCGATGCGAACAGGCGCGGCGGCTCGCCGCCGCCCGGGCGGTCGTGAGAAGGTGTGCTCATGGCAACAACAGGCTCACCGGCACGCCGGTGCATCCCGTCAGAGCAATCATTATTTGCGGTTGACCAGCAGGCCGATCAGGAAACCGGCCGCTGCAGCGACGCCGACCGCCTTCCACGGATGGGCATGGACATACTCGTCCGTGACCTTGGCCGCTTCCTTGCCTTTGAGCAGCGCCGTTTCCTGCAGGCCGGTCAGTTTTTCGGTGGCGAGCTTGAGCTTGCCCGCAGCTTTTTCACGCAGCGCGGCCGCCGTCTCGCCGGTGGCGGCAGTAGCGGCCTTGAGCAGGTCCTCCACGTCGGTCAGGACCACTTTCATGTCGGTGATAAGTTTGTCTTTGCTGGTGTTGTCCATCGCATGCTCTCAAGTGGGGGTGGTAAAAATGGGGCATGTGCCCGTCCCAAAGGCAGTTTAGTCCAATAAGAAAACCGCAGGACGCAGGTGGGTTGAAACCTGAACCTGCCTTGATTTACCGCAATAATGCGGGTTGAACCCTCCGCGACAGGAAGCACCCTGCAGAGCACCGCGCCGGTGCGGTGCGCTCCTACCGCGGGGACGAAAGCGAAGGGTGGTATTTGCTGTCGCGCAACGGCGAACGAATCGAAAAATTCCAGTAACGGACTTCAACCCGAAAAGTCAGTCTCAGGCCTCGACCGGAAACCGCCTCGAAGCGATCTCCAGCAACCCGTCAAAAATAAGCCCCTCCACCAGCTCGAAGTTGACCGACATGCTCGGACCCATCTTCCAGCCAGCGCCGCCGGTCATGATGCATTCAGGCGCCTCGCCACAGTACCGCGTGACGTTTTCCACCATGCGTTGCACGGCGCCGGCAATCGCGAAGGTGCCGCCGCTGGTCAGTGCGTCGCTGGTGTTGGTGGGAAAGTCCTTCACGTCGCCGGTCGGCACATGCAGGCCGGCCGTGCCGGACTCCAGCGCGCGCAGCATGATGCCGTGGCCCGGCAGGATGATGCCGCCCAAGAACTTTCCAGACGCATCAATCGCCTCCACCGTCACCGCCGTGCCAACCATCACCACCACGCAGGGCTTTTGGATGCCCCGGCCAAGCAGCCGGTGCCGGGCACCGATCATCGCTACCCAGCGGTCAGCGCCCAGACGCGCCGGATGGTCATACCCATTGCTTACACCCGCCTCCAGGGCACTGGGGATGACCCAGCGCGGCGCGACATCCCAGAGTTCCATTTGCTCGATCACACGGCGCTTGACGGCGTCACCGGCCACGATGCAGCCGAGGATGCGCGAAGGCACTGGGAGCTCGTTCCACTCCTCGTCGGCCAGTTTGTCGATGTTTTCAAGAAACACCGCCCCATGAGCCAGCACCCGTGCTCCTGCGACTGGGGCTTCGTACTGGGCCCACTTCAGGCGGGTGTTGCCTACGTCAAGTGCTAGAAAAGTCATGTGACAGGATTATGAACAGGTTCGCGGGCTGGCTTGGGTGGGGCTGCCTAAAAGTAAAAGCCGCCTGAAGACGCCAACACGCGCCCGCCGACACTCATCGGTCCATCGCCACCGGCCGTGAGAAATCCACGGCGCCGCCCCGGACGGACTCATAGGCGCGCGAGGTCCGGAGCACCAGCGCGTCGCCAAACATGGGGCCGACAAACTGCACACCGATCGGCAAGCCGGCACTGGTCAGGCCACAAGGCACGGTGCTGGCGGGCTGCTGGGTCAGGTTGAAAGGGTAGGAAAAAGGCGTCCAGCCCAGCATGGCCACCGGGTCCATGGGGCTGTGCCCGGCCGGTCGTGCTTCAAAAGCCGGGACCGCCACGCTGGGTGTCACCAACAGGTCAAAACGCTGCATGAACTGCCGCATCTGGGAGCCCAACGCGCCGCGCTGCAAATGCAGGCGCTGGATGTCCAGCACGCTGAGCTTGGCGCCCAGCAGCGCTTGGGCCTGGAAGTCCGGGTCCGTCAGTGCCTGCTGCGCCGCAGTCAGGCCGTTCCATACCGTCCAGGCGCCAGCAAACCAAAGCCCGGTGGTGATCTCCAGCGGGTCCTCAAAGCCGGGATCGATCTGCTCGACATGTGCGCCCAGTTCTGACAGATGAGCAACGGCCCCTGCCACCGAACGTGCTACCTCGGGATGCACATTTTTGGCATACCCCAGGGTGGGCGACCAGGCAATGTGCAGGCCGCGAATGCCGCCCTCCAGCGCCTGACGGTAGTCGCTGTCATCAGCGGGCAGGGAGGTCCAGTCGCGGGCGTCCGGCTTTTTCAGCACGTTCATGATCAGCGCAGCATCGGCCACGCTGCGGCTGTGCGGCCCCAGGTGCGCCACCGAACCGAAGGGCGACAGCGGGTAGGCGGGCACCCGGCCGAAGCTGGGTTTGAGACCAAAGTTGCCGCAGAACGCAGCCGGGATGCGTACCGACCCCGCACCATCGGTTCCGATGGCCAGCGGTCCCATGCCCGATGCCACAGCCGCAGCGGCGCCACCGGACGAGCCGCCTGGGGTTTTGCTAAGGTCCCAGGGGTTGCGCGTGATGCCAGTACGCGGTGAGTTGGTCTCGCCCTTGCAGCCGAACTCCGGCGTGTTTGTTTTACCCAGGATCACCGCGCCGGCTTCGCGCAGCCTGGCCGTGGCCGGTGCGTCCACGTCCCAGGCCTGGCCGGCATCCACCGCATGGCTGCCGCGCAGGGTGGGCATACCGCGGGTGAGGATCAGATCCTTGATCGATACCGGCACACCTTCGAGATCGCCACAGGGCGCACCCCCCTGGCGAAAACGCTGCCAGCGCGCTTCGCTGTCCCTGGCGGACTGCAGGGCCGACTCGTGCGCCACCATGCAAAAAGCGTTGAGCCGGGGGTTGAGCGTGTCGATGCGGGCCAGCACGGCTGCGGTGGCTTCGACCGGTGACGCCTGGCCTGTTTGGTACAGCTGCAGCAGTTCGGTGGCCGTGCAGTCGGCGAGATCAGGCGGAGTTAGGGAAAATGTCATCAGTGGCTCCAAAACAGGGTTGGTCTGTGGGGAACAGTCGGGCTGGCGATGGCCAACACGCATTCAGCCTTGCCCCCGTTTGTCATCCCGGACGCGATCCGGGATCCATGCCGCATTGACCAGCGGCCGGAGCTCGCGCGGCATGGATTGCGGGTTGAGCCCGCAATGACAACTGCGCCTGTCAACACCACGAAAAACGTACCGATGGCACAAGAATGAGTAGCATGCAACGCGAAAACATCCATAGAAGACCGCAACAAAAACTCTCAAGGCCTGCGCCGGATCGATGCAGGCAGATTTTTCCATGGCAGGTCGGCCGGGTCGGCCGCCATCGGCCCTGCTGCCTTGGCAATGATGATGTCGGTCTGCGCATTGCCCACCAAGGGCGTGAAATCGGCGCGAAAATGATTAGAGCTTTTGACCACGATGATTTTCATGGCCTCGGGCGTGATGCCGACCATGCGAAACAGTTCGCGGTCCAGCATCTGCTTTTTGCCGCTGGCCACGGCCACCAGCACACCGTCCATCTCCAGGCATGCGCAGGCGCCGAGGTGCACGGTGAGCCCGGTCATCATCGGCCCCTTGAGCGTGACCTTGCCGTCATGCACGGCGCGCACCGTGAACTGGCCGCGCACCGGCGGGTCGCTCAGTTGCCCGGTAAAGGTCGGCACGGCGGTGCCCAGCGCTGTGGAGATCGTCGCACCCACGCCGGCAGCCACTGCCATGGCCGCGGCTGCCGGATCGAAGATCAGCCCAAGGGCAACCTGGCCGGGGAAACGTTTTCCGGCGCCCTGCTGCAGCAAGGCATGCAAGAGCCCGGTCGTGTTGCTGTCGCCGCCGGCGCCCGGGTTGTCCTGGGTGTCGGCAATCACCAGGGGTTTGCCGGCGCTTGCGGCCAGCGCCAAGGCGTGGCTGACGGCATCGGGCGCATCGCGGGTGGCCAGCCGCCATTGCGTCGGCTCGGACACGCGTGCTCCCAGCGCCTGCACCGCTCGTGTCGAATAATCGCCATAGGCCCAGACCATGGGAGCGCACTCGGCAAAATCAGCCGCCGGAAAAGCCATGCAAAAACTCAGGACCGTGCCGAAGTCACGGTCCAGTTCAAGCAGCTGTTCATAGACGCTTCTGGCCGGCTCCATCCAGGTGCTTTGCGCGTTCAGCGGAATCAGGAAGGGCAGGCGCAGGAAGTGCAAGGGCTCGCGCCGCCCGAGTGCAAGCCTGCGCGCCAGCAGCTGCGCCGCCAGCTCGCCGGTCGCGGCCATATCGACATGCGGGTAGCTTCGGTAGGCCACCAGCGCGTCTGCCTCCTGCAGCATGCGGTGCGTGACATTGGCATGAAGGTCCAGGCTGGCCACCACAGGCATGCCAGGACCAACAACGCGGCGTATGCGCGCAAGCAGCTCGCCTTCGGTGTCGTCCACGTGTTCAGCCACAGCCGCGCCGTGCAGGTCCAGGTACACCGCGTCAAAACCGCCTTTTTGCACGTCGGCCAGGATGGAGGCGCTGATGCGTTCGAACGCGTCTTCGGTCACGTACGAGGAGGGAATCGCTCCGCACCAGCTACTGGGAACAAGCTGCCAGCCGCGCGTGCGCGCCACGTCGATGAAGCCGCCGACAGGAATGTTGACGCCCGTGAGCTTGTCCAGCATGGCCTGGCCATGGATGAAGGCGGGGAAGGAGTCTCCGCGGTTGAACGCGGCCCAATCCGCCTTGCTGGGCGCAAACGTGTTGGTTTCGTGCTGGTAACCAGCGACCAGGACTTTCAGGCTTTTCAAGAGACAGCTCCTGGGGCGGCCGACAACAGACGGCGCGTGTAGTCGTGTTGCGGACGGGCATACAAGGTGGCGGTCGGCCCTTCTTCGACAATTTTCCCCTGATGCATCACGACCACCCGGTCGCACAACTGGGCCGCCACGCGCAGGTCATGCGTGATAAACAGCAGGCCCAGGCCGAACTCGGCCTGGATCTCACGCAGCAGCGCCAGGATTTGCGCCTGCACGCTCACATCGAGTGCGCTGACGGCTTCGTCGGCCACCAGCACCTGCGGTTTGCAGGCCAGCGCGCGCGCAATCGCCAGACGCTGGCGCTGGCCACCGCTGAACTGGCTGGGGTAACGCTGCAGGCTGTCAACGGGCAACCGAACCTGTTCCATCAACTGCGCCGCAGCCTTTGTCGCCTCTGCACGGGTAGCTCCGAAATTAATAGCACCCTCCATGATGCTGTCACCCACCGTGCGGCGCGGGTTGAGCGAGCGATTGGGGTCCTGAAAGACGATCTGCACCCGGCTGCGCAGGGGACGCAAGGCGCTTTCGGTCAATTGACAGACCTTGGCATCGCCCCAGAACACGCGGCCCAGCGTGGGATCGATCAAACGCACCAGACAGCGCGCCAGCGTGGATTTTCCGGAGCCGGACTCCCCGACGATACCTACGGTTTCTCCGGCGGTCACGGCCACCGATGCCGACTGCAGCGCATGCGTC
This sequence comes from Polaromonas sp., assembly GCF_041689105.1. Lineage (GTDB taxonomy): Bacteria > Pseudomonadota > Gammaproteobacteria > Burkholderiales > Burkholderiaceae_C > Polaromonas. The sequence continues at coordinate 17,786 of NZ_JBDNGU010000196.1, forward strand.
AGGCGCTGGCGGCCCAGCCAGTCACGGGCGCTGTAGGTCTTGCTGACGTCCAGCCCACGCAGCAGCGGCTCCCCTTGTGGCGCTGGCCGCGCCGGCGGGGGCGTCAGGCTGGGCACCGCCGCCAGCAGCATTTTTGTGTAGTCAGCCTGCGGGCTGTGCAGCACCGCGTCGCAGGTTCCGTACTCCACGGCCTTGCCCTGGTGCATGACCAGCACCTCGTCGGCGATTTCTGCCACCACCCCCATGTCGTGTGTGATGAACAGGACCGCGCAACGGTGGCCACCCGACAGGTCTGCCTGCAGTTCTTCGATCAGCCTGAGAATTTCCTTCTGCGTGGTGACATCCAGCGCCGTGGTCGGTTCGTCGCAGATCAGCAAGGCCGGCTGCAGGATGACAGCCATCGCAATAACGATGCGCTGGCGCTGGCCGCCTGACAGCTGGTGCGGATAACTGCGCAGCATGCGCTCGGGTTCGGGCAGCTTGACACGCTGCACGATCTTGAGCACCGCCTCGCTGCGGCGTTTTGCACCCCAGTCGGTGTGCTGCCTGAGCAACTCGTCAATCTGGTCGCCACAGGTCATCACCGGGTTGAGCGCTGTCATCGGCTCCTGGAACACCATGCCCATGGCCTGGCCGCGCAGCGCGCGAAGGCGCTGGGCCGATGCCGCCAGCAGCGATTCGCCCTGCAAGACAATACTGCCGGGGCCGGACCGCAACTCACGCGCGAGCAGCCCCATCACCGCGGTGGCCATGACCGACTTGCCCGAGCCCGACTCACCCACCACGCACAGTGTTTTGCCGGCATGAATACGCAGGCTGATATCTTCGACCGCATAAGCCCGGTCACTGCCGGGTGGCAGCGCCACATGCAGCCGGTCGACCAGCAGGACAAGATCAGCTTCAGGGCTCATCGGCTGCGTTTCGCAAACTTCGGATCAAGCACGTCGCGCAGCCCGTCACCCAGCAGATTGATGGCCAGCACCGTGGGCACCAGGAACAGCGCCGGAAACAGAACATTGCCCGGGTACTGGGTGAACTGCAC
>NZ_JBDNGU010000197.1:0-15623 GCF_041689105.1 Polaromonas sp.
CAATGACATTTCCGGCCACCACCGTGCCGCTGGCCGCCGCGACGGTAATGTTGCCACCGTTCCCGTTAATGCCTCCTGTGGTGGTCAGCGCGCCTGTCGTCAGGTCGCCTGCCGCGTTGCTCACGTTGATCGATCCTGCCGTCCCGCCTGCGCCAGAGCCAACCGCAGCGCCGGTCTGCACCGTCAGGGCGCCCAGGCTGACCGCGCCTGCCGCCGTGTTGGTCACCGTGATGCTGCCTGCGTTGCCGCCTGCGCCACCCGTGGTCGAGCCGCCTCCACCGCTGGCCGCTATCGCACCGGTCTGCGTGACGCCGTTTGTGGAGGTGACCGAGATAGCTGCTCCGTTGCCGCCCGTCTGGCTGGTACCCACACCAGCCGAGCCGCTGGCGGTGATGGTGCTGGCTCCCCGGTTGACACCTGCGCCGGTGATGCTGACCGTGCCGGCGTTGCGCCCGGCGTTGCCGGTGAGGGTGGTACCGCCTGAGGTGATGATGTTGCCGCTCGTAGCCGTTCCAGCCGAGCTCAGCACGACGTTGCCGCCATGGCCCTTCGTGCCGCCTGTCGTGGTGATCGCGCCTGTGCTCAAGGTGCCTGTCGCTGCCGTGTTGCTCACGCTGACCCGGGTGCCGCTGGCATCACCGCCTGCGCCCCCCCCCACCGCGTTGCCCGTGCGGGCCGTCAAAGCGCCCAGCGCAATGTCGCCTGTCCCGCTGTTACTCACCGTGATGGTCCCTGCATTGCCACCATCCGTGTTGCCCGTCCCGCCGTTGCTGCCGCCGGCCGAGATGGCTGCCGTGCTGACCCCGCCCACCCCGGCGATATTCACCGTTCCTGCGTTGCGGCCTATATTGCCTGCCGTGGCCGTGCCCCCCGTCGCCGTGATCGCGCCCAATAGGCTGACTGCACCTGTGGCGGTGATGCTCACGTTCCCTGCGTTGGCATTGGCTGCGCCCGTCGTAGTAATCGTGCTGGCCGCATTGCTGCTGGTCACGCTCGCCCCCTGCAAAGTGATGCCACCCGCCTTCGCTGAAAGTGCAGCGTTCGTCAGCGCCACGGTTCCCGCACCACTGCTGTCGGCGTCGGCCCTGAGGTTGATGGCGCCTGTGCCAGTCACGGTGATGCCGGCGTTCACGTTGATATTGTTGTTGGCCTCCAGTCGAACACTGCCATTGGCTGCCATGGTCAGCGGGTTGCTCACCGTGATGTTGTTGCTTGCTTGCAGGAACAACTGATCGAACCCGGTCACCGTAGAAATCTGCACGGTATAGGTGCCCGCCACTGGGGCATCAGCAAACGCCAGATCTGGCGTGTTGACGGCCAGGTTGGCGACCGCCCCCGGGCTGGACACTGCGGTGCTCAACACAATGTCTTGCGGGTCAAACAGCACCGTACCGCCCGTGCCATTGGGCGCGGCTACATCGATGCTGCCCCGCGTATCCAGGTACTGCTTGCCGGAAACCTCTACAAAGCCACCATCGCCGCTGGCCGCGCCGCCGCGCGCGCTGATGCTGCCGCCGCTTCGGGTGTCGCCATCGGCCCAGACAATGACTTTGCCGCCGTTGCCGCTGGTGACCGCGTCGGCAATGATGCTGCTATTGGCGCCGACAAAGGTGCGGGAGGCATTTTGAACGTCGGGGTTTTTGCCCTGATAGTCGCCACCGATCATCGCCGTGCCCGCACCGACGTCGCCAGACACGTTGATCACTGCCCCGCCCATCAGTGCCACCTTGTCGCCCAGCACCTTGACCGTGCCACCGGTTTGCCCAGCCCCCAGGCCAGTCGCAGTCTGTTCGCCCGTCACATTCACCACACCCCTGGCGCCGCCGCTGAGAACAATCATCCCATTGCGCTCGGTAGCAGAGTTGGCGCGGATCACTCCGGTTTGGTTGATGACGGTAGCCATCGCGTCGCCGAGCGCACTGGCCAGCATGGCGACCTGTCCGCCCGGAGCGCTGAGGGTGCCGCTGTTGGCTGCTGCAGCGTTGACCGCTGCGGCATCGACTGAAAAGCGCACCAGTCCAACGCCCGAGGTGTCCAGCGTGACGCGTGACCCCGCCAGCAGGCCGATGGAGCCGGATTCCGTCGTGATGGTGCCGGTATTGCCGACGACAGGGCCGGCAAGCAGCACATAACCACCGCGTGTGACGTTGATGTTGCCATGGTTGGCCACGCTGCCGCTGCCCGCGCCGCTGAAGGTGTAACGACCGGCGAGAAAGTCGTCGTTGCTGATCGCCAGGCTGGAGGCCACCAGCCCGCCAACGTTAACCTGCGCGCCCGGCGCAAACATCACCCCTGCCGGATTAAGCAGGAACACCTGGCCATTGGCGCTCAGTGATCCATAGATGGCCGAAGGATTTGCCTCAATCACACGGTTCAGTGTCACCGAGGCCGCATCGGGCTGTACAAATTGCACCGACTCCCCCGCACCGATATTGAAACTTTGCCAGCTGAGGATGGCCTTGTTACTGCCCTGCTGCACCAGCATGTTGTTGGCCGTCGGCGAACTGACGCTGGCCTGGCCGGCCACCACGTTGCCACCTTCGGGCAAAGCTGTCGCCAGTGTGGAAAGTCCTGACAGCATGGCAGTCAGCAGCCGGGACAGCAGTCGACCGGTGCGTATGCGGTACGTGGCCGTGAGCTTGCGCGACAGGCGCACCACCACCGTGCGCACACGCCACACGCGGTAGCTTCGGCTTTTTGGGAGGGTTTGGTTCATGTTTTTTTTGCGCCAGTCAGAACGACTTTTGCGCCGACAACCAGACACGCGGCGAGCGATCAGGATCGCCCGTGGTGGGGGTGGAACGCGTGGTGCGCCAAGCCAGGTAAGCCGTCACCAGAAAATTGTTGGCTCGCCCTGCCAAAGCGCCTACGCCAACCGCGCCCAAGAAAATCCGATTGGTCGCACCGGGCACGAGCGAGTCGTCCTGATTGAAACGGACTGTTCCGTAGTCATAAAAAGCTGCCAGGCTGACAGGTTCGCCCCCCAGCGCCACTGACGAATCCAGCTGGTAGCGGTACTCCAGGTTGATCAATAGCCCGGCATCCCCGATCCCTTCGCCGACCGGATAGGCTCGCACGCCTGTGGGTCCTCCCAAGGCCATTTTTTCTGCGGAAGCCAGATTTTTTGAAGCCAGCTGCGCCTGAAGACTGACGTGAACACTCGCCGGATTGTCAAAAGATTGCACGCGCTGAAACTCCAGATTAAATTTGCTGAAGTTGCCTGCCGTCTGCAGGCCTCCAACGCCCTGATCGAAGCCCAGCGTAGCGGCATCCAGCCTGGCATGCCCGCGGGTGAGCGTCAGCGCATAACTGCTGGAGCCGCCTGCGCTGACAACGGTATCGGCAAAATTACCCAGCAGCCCGAAGCGCGCGGAAACGATCCGCCGCTCGCTTTCGTTGGCCGGTGTCGCAATCCGGTCAGTGAATTTTTTGTGTTCCACATTGAGAAGGCCGTACAGGTTGTTTTCGCGTGAACGAATCAAGGGGTGCTTCAGCGAAACACCCAGGACGTCGGCTTTGCCTGTCGCGCCTAACGCGGCAAACTGTCTGCCCAAGGCATAGTCGGTGCGGGCCGCGCTGACAGTGAGCTGCGCTCCAGCGACGCCGACGGGCACTGCGTACGCGAGTCGGTAAAGGCTGCTTCGGTCGGCGTCGCTGAGCTGGGCGCGCAGGCTCAAGGTGTCTCCGCGGCCCAGCAGGTTGCCGACGTTGAGGTTGCCCGCTGCCTGTAATACACCCGCAGCGCGGGCGCCAAAGTTGTCTGCACCCACCGATCCGCTGACCTGCCGACCCTGGGCGCGAATGGTCACCACCACGTCGGCCTGTCCCAGCCCCTCGCCGGGCTGCACCGTGGCGCTGGCGTCTATTCCGGCCAGGTCGCGCAGAAGAAGCACGGGTTTGTCGAGAAGGTATTCAGTGATGAGCGTGCCTGGCAACAAGTTGGCTTTCACCACACGCTGGGCAAAGGACGATGAGCCATGCTCCCCTTCCACCTGGACGTGAACCTTGCCGATGCGGGCTTCGATCACCGCGATGGTGACCGTGCCGCCGACTGCCAGGAAGGCCTGCTCGGGCAGGTAGGCTTCGGTCAACAGATAGCCGCGCGCGCGGTAGTACTGGCTGACAAGTCTAGCTGCCTCCGTGAGCCCAGCAAGGTTGCTGGGCTGGTTGATGCGGTCGAAGAGCAACGCAGCCAGCGTTTCGTCGTCGAAAACCGTGTTGCCTTCAAAACGGAATGCCACTGGCGTGATGCGCACGGCGCTGGCGGCCGGCACGGACGGTTTGGGGTCGGGCAGGCTGATCTGCGGTGCCCCCGGTGAGGGCAGCAGGGGAATCTGGCGTTGCGGCTCCTGCAGCGTACCCGCATCCGGCCGCTGCATCTGCTGGGCAGCAAGTGGCGGGCACGCCATCGTCCCCAGCGCGAAAAGCCAGCTCAGCAGAAAGAATGAAATGCCCGAACGATCCACACACCAGCCTTTCGAAGGCATGCAATTTGTTTGCAACAAATTGTTTTGGTCACACTTGGTAGTATCTGCGAACTAATCCTTGAACACTTGTTTCCGGGGGTGAATCAGGAGCAAAAAAACGTTTTTTTGCAACAATGACACGAACTTGGGCTGACACTATGAAGTGTTTAGTGAGAAACAATGGATGCCGTTAATAGACTTTTTGCATCACAAAAATGTGGCGATAGTTATTAACTAACGTTATCCACCCAACTTTTTTGCAAACTGATCCCCTCACTCTGGCGTCCCTCATGGCCAAGCTCATCCGCGCCAATTTATTCGCGCTGAAAAAACCCGGCAGCTACCACCCCCTTCACGTCACCGTGGCTGCACGCGTCACCTATGCCGTGACCGGCAATTTTTTTGCTGTCCGTCACGCTAAGCCTGCTGGAGCCCACGGTTCAGGCTTTCGCTTTTTTCTTCCATGAAAAAGCCTGGCAGCGCTGGGGCCACCAAAGCGCGGCGTCGCTTGCTCAAACATGACGTGGTGGCACCGCTGTGCCGCCAACACTCAATACACCGAATCTGCGGACAAGTAGCGCCACGACGGCCTCGGCCCTTGTGAAAAAGTCAACGGCATTGCACCCGTTTGCGTAGATTCACTTACTAGGGTTTGCCCATGCGACGGCCTACAATCGAAGACCCTTACAAAATGACGGCCCGATGGCCGCCGCTCAGGAGACAACTTGATGCCCGCAGCCGTGCCCGCCGCCACCGACAACAACCAGGAAAAACGTGACGAATTGCGCCGTGCCGCGCTGGAATACCATGAGTTTCCGACCCCGGGCAAGATAGCAGTCACGGCCACCAAACAGCTGACCAACCAGCGCGACCTGGGCCTGGCCTACACCCCGGGCGTGGCAGCGCCGTGCGAGGAAATCGTGAAGGATCCGAATGCCGCCTTCAAGTACACCAGCCGCGGCAACCTGGTGGCGGTGATCACCAACGGCACCGCCGTTCTCGGGCTGGGCAACATTGGCCCACTGGCGGCCAAACCGGTGATGGAGGGCAAGGGCGTGCTATTCAAGAAGTTCGCGGGTATCGACGTCTTCGACATCGAAATCAACGAGACCGACCCGGCCAAACTGGTGGACATCATTGCTTCACTGGAGCCCACATTCGGCGCCATCAATCTCGAAGACATCCGCGCTCCTGACTGTTTTTATGTCGAGCGCGAACTGCGCAAGCGCATGAAAATCCCGGTATTCCATGACGACCAGCACGGCACGGCAATCACGGTAGGCGCAGCCATTCTGAATGCCCTGAAGGTAGCAGGCAAGGATCCGAAAAAAGTCAAGCTGGTGACGTCGGGTGCTGGAGCCGCCGCGCTCGCCTGCCTGAACCTGCTGCTCAAACTCGGCATCCCCCGTGAAAACATTTACGTCACCGATCTGGCGGGCGTGGTCTACGAAGGACGCACCGAGCTGATGGACGAAGACAAGATACAGTTCGCGCAGAAAACCCCGGCGCGCACGCTGGGCGAGATCATCGAAGGAGCCGACATATTTCTGGGCCTGTCTGCCGGCGGGGTACTGAAGAAGGACATGGTTGCCCGGATGGCGTCCAAGCCGATCATTTTTGCGCTTGCCAATCCGAACCCCGAAATCACGCCCGAAGACGTCCGGACGGTGCGTGATGACGCGATCATGGCTACGGGCCGCAGCGACTATCCGAACCAGGTCAACAACGTCCTGTGTTTCCCCTACATCTTCCGGGGCGCGCTGGATGCTGGTGCCTCCACCATCACCATAGAGATGGAGATTGCCGCCGTGCATGCGATTGCCGAGCTGGCCCAGGCGGAGCAAAGCGAAGTGGTCGCAGCTGCGTATGCCGGAGCGCAACTCGCCTTTGGCCCGGACTACCTGATCCCCAAGCCCTTTGACCCACGTCTGATGATCAAAATTGCCTCGGCTGTGGCGCAGGCTGCTGCAGACAGCGGGGTGGCGCTCAGGCCCATCACGGACATGGACGCCTACCGCGAGAAGCTCCAGAGTTTTGTCTATGCGTCCGGCACAACCATGAAGCCGATTTTTGCAGCCGCAAAAAAAGCAGGCAAGAAACGCGTGGCTTATGCCGAGGGCGAGGAAGAGCGCGTGCTGCGCGCCTGCCAGATCGTCGTCGACGAAGGTCTGGCACGTCCCACCTTGATCGGCCGGCCGGCCATCATCGCTCAGCGCATCGAGAAATTCGGCCTGCGCCTGAAGGAAGAACTCGACTACGACGTGGTCAACGTCGAGCAGGATCACCGCTATCGCGATTTCTGGCAGACCTACCACCGGTTGATGGAGCGCCGTGGCGTGACGGTGCAGATCGCCAAGATCGAAATGCGCCGCCGGCTGACCCTGATTGCAGGCATGCTGTTGCACAAGGGCGATGTGGACGGGCTGATCTGCGGCACCTGGGGCACCACGTCCCATCATCTGGATTACCTCGATCAGGTGATCGGCAAGCGGCCGGGCGTCTGTACCTATGCCTGCATGAACGGCCTGCTGCTGCCTGACCGCCAGGTATTTCTGGTTGACACACACGTTAACTATGACCCCACGGCCGAGCAGCTGGCGGAAATCACCACCATGGCCGCCGAGGAAATGATGCGATTCGGAATCAAGCCCAAGGCCGCTTTGCTGTCGCATTCCAATTTCGGAACGTCCCAGCGCCCCAGCGCCCTGAAAATGCGGCGCACACTGGAGCTGCTGCGTGAACAGGCACCCTGGCTGGAAGTCGATGGCGAAATGCATGGCGATGTGGCGCTGGACGCCGCAGCGCGCGCCGCCGTGATGCCCAACAGCACATTGGCCGGTGAGGCCAATTTGCTGGTGTTGCCCAATATTGATGCAGCCAACATCGCCTACAACCTTCTGAAGACCGCCGCCGGGGGCAACATCGCCATCGGCCCCGTCCTGCTCGGCGCCAATCAGCCGATGCATATTCTGACCGCCAGCACCACCGTGCGCCGCATCGTCAATATGACAGCCTTGACTGTGGCTGACGCTAATGCCTCCAGATAGGTCGCATTTGGACAGCTAGTACTAACTTATATTTGTAGAAGCTTAAGTCCTGACTGCCTAAACTTTGGGCAGACCCTTGCAAATTCCGGCCGAATGCGTCAAACTCTGTCTCTTGAAATTTAAGGGTTAACCCGGCGGCCGTAAAAAAGCCCTGGCGGTTTGTTCCCGTTCAAGAAAGATGTTTTTTCATGTTGCGAAAAAGTTGGGCTGGCTGGCAACTGGCCATGGCAGTCATATTGGCTGTCTTGGGCACAGGGTTCAGCCCCGCGATGGTGCAGGCCAAAGGGGTTTCTTCCGACAACGGAATCAGCACCGTTCTGGTCACCGAGTTGCCGGTGCAAGGGCGCAACATGGTGAGCTTGATTTACCAGGGTGGGCCGTTCAGGTATGACAAGGACGGCTCGGTGTTTGGCAACCGGGAAAGAATTCTTCCAGCCAGCAACCGCGGTTATTACCGCGAATACACCGTCCAAACGCCTGGTGAGCGCAGTCGGGGTGCCCGGCGCATCGTTTGTGGTGGTTTTGTACCCACGGTGCCCGATGCTTGTTATTTCACAGATGATCACTACGCAAGTTTTCGCAGAATCGTTCAATAAATTCTGCAATGATCGTCAACTTTGAGTTTTTGACTTAAGAAAGAGAAGCGGAGATGGACATGCCACTTCGTACTGTTAGACCCAACATCGTGCAATCCATACGCGCTTTCCGCGTGCAGGATTTGCAGGACGCCGCCACACAGCTGAATCAGCATTTCCTGTATGCCAACCTGGGCAACGCCCAGAGCAAGCAGGACATTCTGGACATGATCGCGGCACAGTACACATTCCCGGCCCACTTTGGGAAAAACTTTGATGCGCTTTACGACTGCATGACGGACCTGGTTCACAAGTCCGGCCCGCAGCCCGGCTTTATCGTGGTGCTTGAGCAGATTCCTGCCCATGCAAAATTCGACAAGGAAGCGCGCGAGCAGTTGCTGGACATCTTCAGGGATGCCGCAGACTACTGGGCGGATCGAAAAATACCGTTCAGATGCTTCTATTCTTTTCTGTAGCCCGCTCCCCAGACATTGGCCAAGGGGATCGGGCAAATGAGGCCCAGCAAGCAACCGGCGCAGATGGCGAAGAACCGATGCCAACCGACAAATTGCTCGACGTGTCGCCACTGGCGCTGCGCATGAGCAGCCCGTTCAATGCGGGTTACTGGCTGGCAGCCGCCTGAGGCTGCCACAAACCACAAAAAAGCCCATCGGTCGATGGGCTTTTTTGTGGGCACCGTCCTTCGAATGGCCTCCTGCCCTTTAGAAACGGGCTTAATCAGCTATTAATTTCATAGCCCAACAAGCTCAGGTCGCGGCGGGCTGTAGCGCTTGGGTCAGCGCCACATATTCCGCAACAGGCACTTCTTCTGCGCGGCGCTGCAGATCAAAAGGCCAGCCATATTGTTTCTGCTCCAGCCACTTGCCCAGCGAATGGCGCAGCAGCTTGCGGCGCTGGCTGAACGCCACGCGCACCACCTCGCTGAGCAATGAGGCGTCCAGCGCTGCCGGCACCGCGTGCGGCACCATGCGCACGATGGCGCTGTCCACACGGGGCGGCGGGTCAAAACTCTGTGGCGGCACAAACAACAGATTCTCCATCGCATAACGCCATTGCAGCATCACGCTCAACCGGCCATAGTCGCTGGTCGACGGATGGGCCACCATGCGGTCGATCACCTCTTTTTGCAGCATGAAGTGCTGGTCCTCGATCACATCGACCGCATCGAGCAGATGAAACAGGATGGGCGTGGAGATGTTGTAGGGCAGGTTGCCAACGACGCGGATTTTCAGGCCTGCGACACCGCCATGCATGGTCAGGGCCAAGGCCCTGAAATCCACCTTGAGGACATCCGACTCCACGACTTTCAATTGGGCACGGGCACGCAATTGCCGCGCAAGGTCCCGGTCAAGCTCGATCACCGTCAGCTGCCCCAGGCGCTCGGCCAGCGGTTGGGTCAAAGCCGCCAACCCCGGGCCTATTTCCACCATGGCCTGCCCTGCACGCGGTGCAATCGCATCCACGATGGCATCAACGACGGCGCGGTCGGTCAGGAAGTGCTGGCCAAAACGCTTGCGCGGGATATGCTTCACTGACAACCGGAAAAACGGGGCAGCGCATTACTGGAGAAAGCGGTAGGCCCAGGGTCCCCTCCCAACCAGCAGGGGCCGCAGAGACGGCTTTGCCGGGCCGCAGGCGCAGCGGCCCCCTCGGGGGGCAGGAAACTACACGCAGTGAGCGACCGTGGGGGCAACATCTACTGCGGCGGGTCCCGGTATTCCACATACGCCCGGCCACGCACCTCCTGCGCCCAGGCGACGTAGGCCTCCTCGAGTTTTTTCTCACGCAGCATGCTGCGCACGGCTTCGCGCTGGTCGCGCGCGGACACCTTGGTGCTGCGCCGCTCCAGAACCTGAATCAGGTGGACGCCAAAACGCGAAACCAGCGGATCACCCACCTGACCAGGCGCCAGGCTGTTCATGCTCTCCTCGAATTCGGGCACAAACATGCCAGGTCCTGCCCAGCCCAGATCGCCGCCATCCTTGGCCGATGCGTCCTGGCTGTACTCGCGGGCCAGTGCCGCGAAATCCGCCTGACCGGCTGCAATGCGTTTTTTGAAGTCGGCCAGGCGAGCCAAGGCAGCAGCCTCGCTGAGCAGGGGAGTGGGACGCAGAAGAATGTGACGGGCCCGGGTTTCAGCAACCGTGTCTCCGGGCATGCCGGAGCGTTTTTTCTCGATGACCTTGAGCACGTGAAAACCCGCGCCGCTGCGCAGCGGACCAGCCACACCACCGACCTGCAGGTTTTGTGTCGCATTGATAAAAAGTTCGGGATAACGCTCGGGGGACCTTAAGCCCATCTGGCCGTCAGGGCTACTGCCGGGCGCGTTCGAAAACTCCTTGACCAGCGCGGCAAAGTCGGTGCCGGCTCGTGCACGTTCCGCAACCAGTTGAGCCCTCGCCTGAAGTCCGGCAAGCTGCTCGGTAGTGGCATTTTCTGGAACAGCCACCAGAATTTGCGCCAGGTTGACTTCTACCGCAGCGGACTGCGGGTTGCTACCACTTTCCTGCTCACGAATAAACTGGTCGACTTCCTGGTCACCGACCTTCGTACGCGATTCGAGCTCGCGATCTCGCACGCGATTGAGCAATATTTCGTTGCGCAAATCATCGCGAAACCGGGAAAACGGCAGGCCTTCAGCCTCCAGCTGACGTCGCAGCTCTTCGGGTGACATCTGGTTTTGCCGGGCGACATTGGCAACGGCATCGTCTACCGTGGCTTCGGTGACCTGCACGCCCGTCTCCCTGGCCAGCTGCAACTGGGCGCGCTCGACGATCATGCGTTCCAGCAATAGCCGAACCAGTTCGGCCCGGGGCGGCACCTGCGCGCCCTGCTGCCGCATCTGCTGCTCGGTGCGCACCATGCGCGCCCGCACCTCGTTGTTGGTCACAGGCTCCGAGTTGACCACGGCCACGATGTAGTCCGCCTGGCGCTGTGCGCCGCTGCCCGCGCCCGAACCGAGCGCGCCAAGCCCGGGCGTGCGCAGCTGCTGGCCCGGTAAGCGCAGAGTCTGGGCTTGCGCCAGCACGACCGGCAAGCTCAGAACCAAAGCCAGCGCTGCAGCCGCCAGGGACTGCAGGCTGCTGCGGCGGGAGGGGCGATGGGGAATGCTGTATTTAGTCATAGTTGGTAAAGCGGCTTGGTGCCGCGCCTTGCTCGCGCAGGTACTGGTAACGCGGAATATTGGCTTTCAGTGTTTTGAGGGGGTTGTTACCAATGCGGGAAAACCCGACGAACTCAAGCTGGAACAGGATACGGGTGCTGTTGGACGACTTGCTGCCGGCCAGTACCGTGCCGAGCTGGGTGCGCTCCAGTACCACCCGGCCGATCCAGCAGCAGCCGTCATACTCCAGCCCAACCACCACGTCGACAAGTTTTTTGTCGGGCACGCTGTAATTCAGGCGCCCGACGCTGTACCAACGGCCTTCGCCCTGCCCACGTCCAGGGCCCAGGTCTTTGCCCTTGTCGCCCCACAAGTCATTGATGGGCCACTGCCAGCCTATGTCATATTGCTCGCTGACATTGCGCTGGCGACGGTAGGCGGCACTGATCACACGGTAATTGCTCGGGCTGTAACGCGCACCCACGGTCGAGCGCTGGGAAACATTGGTTTTCGGGTTGTATTGGACTGTGCTATCGAGCGACCAGGCTGGCGTTAAATTAACGGTGGCCCCAAGTAACAGGTCGCTGAGCCGTTCGGACACCGGTACCTCACCAGGCAGCCTGACCTGCCGGTCCTTGAATCGGACTCGTTGCGCGATCCCCAGCCGCAAAGCCTCCGCACCGGTGTCGGGGTTGAGGAGCCGCGAGATTACCCCTGTGGTCAGCACATTGGAGTCCGAAATGCGGTCGTTGCCGACAAATTCGTTCTCGGTGAACAGCGTGGCAAAGTTAAAGGCGTTCAGGCCCGAATCGTAATTGGGTAAATGGCTCTGGTCGCGGTACGGCGTGTTCACGTAGAACGCACGCGGCTCCAGGGTCTGCGTGAAGGCCTGGCCGAAGAAACTGGTGTCGCGCTCAAAAGTCAGCCCGCTGTCGAGGCTGAAGGTCGGAACAGTCCGCGACGCGGACCTCGCACCGTTGATCAGGGGACCGTCAAACTGGTAGGCGGTCGTGTTCAACAGCAACTTGGGTGTGATGTAGCCGGCAGGCTGGATCCACGGTCGGCTGATCTGCGCGAGCGCAAAAGTGCGGTGGGCGTTTGGTTGCCGGGTCAGCAGGCGATCCGATTCGAAACGGGTGTAGTCGGTGCTGACCGAATAATCCAGGCCACTCAGGCCGGCCACCGGGACATTGGAGCGGGTATAGGTCGCCGTCAGCTGCGGCATGCGGTCATAGGGCGGTACGATGGGCGAGTTGACGTCCTGTAGCGTCTGATATTTGAGGGCGCGCAGGGTGGTCGAGAAATAACCGGCACCCCAGCCCACACTGGCGTCGCTGGTCAATAGCCGTTGTGTCAGCACATTCGTGCCGCCGCCCAGTCCGGTCGACGGGAAATCGCGCCAGTAGTTGTTGTCGCTGACCCGGTTCAGGTTCAGGTTGAAGCCCAGGCCACCCACCGACTGCAGGCCGGTGTTGAAGGTACCGCTCGACAGGTAGTTGTACGACCAGCGCGTCTTGTCACGCAGGCTGTCATTGAACAGCACGTTGGCGCGCAGCTCACCCCGATAATTGCGCTCAAGGTAACGAAACTCCCCGGCCAGGTCCACGCCGCGTTTGCTCATGAAGGTGGGCGCGAAGGTGGCATCGCGTTGCGGCGCAATATCGAAGTAATAGGGAATACTGACTGAGGTGCCGTTGACGCTGTCGAGCCCGATGGTCGGCGGCAGCAACCCCGACTTGCGTTTGTCGCTGAGCGGAAAGCTGAAGGTCGGTGCAGCCAGTATCGGCACGCTCATGAAGCGCAGCACACCGCCAGAGGCCTCGCCCACATCGGCCTCCTTGTCGAAACTGATGCGGCTGGCATTGACAATCCAGGCCGGCATCCAGCTCGGCCCTTCGCCGCGCTGGCAGGTGGTGAAGCTGGCATCGTAGGCCACCAGGCGCTTGTCGTCGATGAAGTCCACCCGGCGGGCTGAGCCATAACCGTCGTTCTGCAGAAAGCGGTAGTCCGGCCGCGTAAAAAAGCCCTCAAAGGTATCCAGCTTGATCTCCAGCTCCGGGCCATTGAACAGATTGCCGGCACTATTGATACGGACATTGCCCCGTGCCTTGACCACATCGGTCGGCTGGTCGTACGCCAGCTGATCTGCGCGTATCGACGAGGCACCGCGGCGCAATTCGGCATTGCCGTCAATGACGGTTTCGAGTTCCGGGCGCCCTGACAGGCGATCCCCGAACACAAAAGTCGGCAGTTCAATACCGGGACCGCCTGGCGGCTGCTCGGCCAGCATCGGCGAGCTTTTCAGCTGGCGAGGCAGCGCATCGCGCCGGGGAATGGCGCCGGGAACCGACATATCCGGATCCCGCACCTGGCCCTGCGGCTGGCCCATCACCTGGGCATGCGCCGTGCCCCCATGCCCCAGACCCAGCACCGTGCAGGACACGAGGCTGAGGACGGCGTGGGTCACCGGGGAAAGAATAAAACGCGTGCGGGATGCGCGATGCATCGGAAGTATGAGATAAACCCGTTTATAAAAATCTGCCCGATTATCCTATGCCCACCCGCCCCTTTCCCCATCTTTTGCTGGTTCCCCGCCAGGCAGGCCCAAACCACGCATGACCGAAGCTCCCATTGTCTGGACGGATTCCACCCGCGCCGCCGCTTTCGAGGCCTGGTTGCGCACCATCACACCGGCCCACGGCCTGCTGACCGGTACCGTGCGCCCGGCCTCGGCCGATGCCAGCTTCCGCCGCTATTTCAGGGTGCAGACCGGGGACGGCGCCAGCTGCATCATCATGGATGCGCCACCGGCTCAGGAGGATTGCCAGCCGTTTGTAAAGATTGCCGGGCTGATGGCCAGCGCCGGTCTGAACGTCCCACGCGTACTGGCCTGGGATCAAGACCAGGGTTTCATGCTGCTCAGCGATCTGGGCGCACAAACCATGCTGGAGGTCATCGAGCAGCAGGGTGAAGCCGACAAGCCAGAGCGCGCCTGCGCGCTGTACCGCCAGGCGGTGGATGCGCTGATCGGCTGGCAGCTGGCCTCCCGCCCAGACGTGCTGCCGCCTTACGACGATGCGCTGCTGTCGCGCGAGCTGGCGCTGTTTCCCGACTGGTACGTCGCGCAATATCGCGGCATAACCATCGACGACACGCTGCGCGGCAAACTCGGCGGCCTGTTTGAGCAGATCAAGGCCAGCAACCTGCAGTCGCTCGGCGGCGCGCGCGTCTATGTACACCGCGACTTCATGCCGAGAAATTTGATGGTGGGTGGCCAAACGGAAGCGACGAGCGAGGGGGCTCCCTCTTCACCAGCCGGGGCCGCGGATCTGGCTTTGCCAGTCCGCAGGCGCAGCGCCCCCTCGGGGGGCAGCGTAGTACGCGAAGCGACAAGCGTGGGGGCTCCATCTTTAGGGGTACTGGATTTCCAGGATGCGGTCTACGGCCCCATCACCTATGACATCGCCAGCCTGATGCGCGATGCCTTCATCAGCTGGCCGGAGGACTTTGTGCTGGAGATCACGGTGCGTTACTGGGAACAGGCGCGCAAGGCCGGCCTGCCAGTGGGTGACGACTTCGGCGAGTTCTACCGCGCGGTCGAATGGATGGGCCTGCAACGCCACCTGAAGATCCTCGGCATTTTTGCGCGCCTGACGCTGCGCGACGGCAAACCCAAGTACCTGGCCGACACGCCGCGGTTTATGGCCTACGCGCGTTCGACCTGCGCGCGTTACCGCCAGCTCGGGCCGCTGATGGTGCTGCTCGACGAGATCGAAGGCAACGAAACCCGGGTGGGCTACACGTTTTGACTGCTTCCTTATGCATTAAATTTGGCTTTGGCCCTTGTCTGGCGGGTGTAAGCAGCTATTTATTTGATAGCACTTTTCTGTCGACAGAAGTGCCAGTATGACACCGCGTTTTTACGCCGGCCTGCCCCTGCACACCGGCGAGTCGCTGGCGCTGCCCGAGCGCGCAGCGCGCCATGTACAGGTGCTGCGCCTGCAGCCGGGCGAAAGCCTCACGCTGTTCAACAACCAGGGTGGCGAATTCGAAGCCATCATTGAACGCATGGGTCGCAGCGACGTGCAGGTGCTGGTCGGCGCGCACAGCACCGTAGAGCGCGAAGCCGGTCGCGCGGTGCGGCTGGCGGTCGGGATGCCGGCCAACGAACGCATGGACTGGCTGGTCGAAAAGGCCAGCGAGCTCGGCGCGGCCAGCATCACGCCTTTGACGGCCGAGCGCTCGGTGCTGCGCCTCAAGGGCGAACGAGCTGACAAAAAAGTCGCGCACTGGCAGGGCATCGCCATCGCCGCCTGCGAGCAATGCGGGCGCAACCGGCTGCCCCGCATCCATGAGGTCGCCACCCTGGGCGACTGGCTCGCCGCACTGCCCGCCGCCGACCCCGCCGCGC
>NZ_JBDNGU010000198.1:0-15409 GCF_041689105.1 Polaromonas sp.
ACAACGCCGGCAGCGTGATTGGCGAGCTCAAGCTGGTCTACAACAAGACGCGTCAAGCGGCGATCACGAAAGAACTTTCGGAAATTGTCGCCGGTGCTGCAGCGGTTTAAACCGCGCCACACCTGATTTAAAGATTTAAAGAATAGAAAAGGATCCAGTCATGGCTCAAGCTCAAGGCAAGATTGTTCAGTGTATCGGCGCGGTGGTTGACGTTGAATTCGCGCGCGACCAGATGCCCAGGATTTACGATGCGCTCAAAATGGAAGGCTCCGAGCTGACCCTTGAAGTGCAGCAGCAGCTCGGCGACGGCATTGTGCGCACCATTGCGCTGGGCACGTCAGACGGCCTGCGCCGCGGCAACATGGTGTACAACACCGGCTCACCCATTATGGTGCCGGTCGGCCGTGCAACGCTGGGCCGCATCATGAATGTGTTGGGTGCGCCTATCGACGAGCGTGGTCCTGTGAGCCAGGAGCTCACCATGTCCATCCACCGCAAGCCACCTGCCTATGACGAGTTGAGCCCTTCCCAGGAACTGCTTGAAACCGGCATCAAGGTGATTGACCTGGTCTGCCCGTTCGCCAAGGGCGGCAAGGTCGGCTTGTTCGGCGGCGCCGGCGTCGGCAAAACCGTCAACATGATGGAGCTGATCAACAACATCGCCAAGGCCCACTCCGGCGTGTCCGTGTTTGCCGGTGTCGGTGAGCGGACTCGCGAAGGCAACGACTTTTATCACGAGATGGCCGACTCCGGCGTCGTGAATCTCGAAAACCTCGAAGAATCCAAAGTGGCCATGGTCTACGGTCAGATGAACGAGCCTCCAGGAAACCGCCTGCGCGTGGCGCTGACGGGCCTGACGATTGCCGAGTCTTTCCGTGATGAAGGCAAGGACGTGCTGTTCTTCGTCGACAACATCTACCGTTACACGCTGGCTGGTACCGAAGTGTCCGCACTGCTGGGCCGCATGCCTTCCGCCGTGGGTTACCAGCCGACGCTGGCCGAAGAAATGGGCCGCCTGCAAGAACGTATTACCTCGACCAAGGTGGGTTCGATCACGTCCATCCAGGCGGTTTACGTTCCTGCCGACGATTACACCGATCCATCGCCTGCCACGACCTTCGCCCACCTGGATTCCACGGTAGCGTTGTCGCGTGACATTGCGTCGCTGGGCATTTACCCTGCGGTGGATCCGCTTGACTCCACCAGCCGCCAGCTGGACCCGAATGTGGTTGGCGAAGAGCATTACAACGTGGCCCGCTCCGTGCAGGGCACGCTGCAGCGCTACAAGGAACTGCGCGACATCATCGCGATTCTGGGTATGGACGAACTGGCACCCGACGACAAGCTGGCCGTGTCCCGCGCCCGCAAGATCCAGCGGTTTCTGTCGCAGCCATTTTTTGTGGCGGAAGTCTTTACGGGCTCACCTGGCAAGTACGTGCCGCTGGCTGAGACCATTCGCGGCTTCAAGATGATTGTGGCTGGCGAGTGTGATCACCTGCCAGAGCAGGCGTTCTACATGGTCGGCACGATTGATGAAGCCTTCGAGAAGGCCAAGAAGGTCTAAGCAATGGATACCACACACACCATCCGCGTCGATGTTGTCAGTGCCGAAGAGTCCATCTTTTCGGGCGAGGCCAGGTTTGTGGCTTTGCCGGGCGAGGCGGGCGAGCTGGGGATTTACCCACGCCACACACCGCTGATCACCCGCATCAAGCCAGGTGCCGTGCGCATTGAAAAGGCAGATGGCACCGAAGAGTTTGTTTTCGTCGCCGGCGGCCTGCTTGAAGTGCAGCCTCATTGCGTCACAGTACTCAGCGATACCGCCATTCGCGGCAAGGACCTCGATGAGGCCAAGGCCAGCGATGCCAAGGCTGCCGCAGAAGAAGCCCTGAAAAACGCCAAGACCGATATTGATATTGCGATGGCGCAATCCGAACTGTTGGTGATGGCGGCGCAGATTTCCGCCTTGCGCAAGTACCGCCAGAAAAGATAAGAGCCGCCATTGCGTCTCTCGCAGAACCCCGTTCGCAAGACCGGGGTTTTTTTATGGGTGCATCCGGGCAACACTGCCGCAGACGCAGCTTGCGCAGCAGGGGCATGGCGGTTGACGGGACTGAGCCACATCATTGCAAACGAAATATGGCTCCAGCCCTCGTCCTGTAAGCGCAGGCAGCTATCAATTCAATAGCGATTGACGGCCCCGCCGCCAGCCTGGGCTATCGCAGCACCGGCGTGTCCGGCAACTCGTTCGGATTGCCACCCGGGCCGGGTGTGTCGACCGCGAAATGCGCCATCAGCAGCGCCGATGTTTCTTCCAGCGCCTGGGTCAGGCCGTCTTCGTAACGCCCGTTCCTGAAGGCCTCGCCCATGCGCGCCACCATGGCCTGCCACTGCACCGCGCTCACATGCCGGGCCAGGCCGCGGTCGGCGACGATTTCGATCGCGTGGTCGGCCAGCAGCAGGTAGATCAGCACACCATTGTTGTGCTCGGTGTCCCAGACACGCAGCTTGCCGAACAGCGTCACCGCGCGTTCGCGCGCCGGCGCACCACGCCACAGATAACTCAGCGGCAGGCCGGCCTCGACGCAGATGCGGATCTCACCGCTGTGGCGTTTTTCGCTGGCGGCCACGCGTTGCATCAGCCGCGTCAACAGGTCGGGGGGGATGGCCCGGCGCGTGTCGTCGGCGTCCAGCCAGAGGTGCTTCAGGGTGCGCGACAGGGAGGTCAACATGCCCATGGCTTTACCACCCACCCGACGCGCCGCCGCCGCCAAAATTGCCACCACCGCCGCTGCTGAAGCCACCGCCTCCGCCGCCACCCCAGCCCCCGCCGCGGCCGGAGGACCCGCCCCAGCCGCTGCCGCCACCCAAACCACCCAAGCCAGCGCCGCGACCCGCAGGCGCCAGGCCGGCGATCAGCGCAAACAGCATGGCTACCAGTGCCGCAATGCCGCCAATCAGCAGGCTGGCGGTGAACAGCCAGGCCACCACACCGACCGCGCCGCCAGTCAGCAACGAACCGGCCTTGCGCCCAAGCATGCGGGACAGCAGGCGAGCGCCGATAGGGACGGCAAAGAAGAGAAAGATGGCCATGTCGGTCCACTGGAATCCTGCATCGCTGCGGCTCGATGAATTTTCAGCTTCCGGGAGCGCCAGGTTTTCGCCGCTGATGCGCGCCATGATCTGGTCGACGGCGGCGTTGAGGCCGCCAGCAAAGTCGTTTGCGCGAAAACGCGGCGTGATCGCGCGGTCAATGATCTGCCGCGCCGCCAGGTCGGGGATGGCGCCTTCGAGCGTCTTGGCGGTGGCGATGCGCACCTTGCGGTCGTTCTTGGCGACCACCAGCAGCACACCGTCGCCGACGTCCTTGCGGCCAATCTTCCAGAGGTCGCCCACACGCTGCGCGTAGTCCACGATATCTTCGGGTTGTGTGCTTGGCACCATGAGCACCACGATCTGCGAGCCTTTGGCTTTTTCAAACGCCTCGAGCTTGGCGTCCAGTGCCTGCTTTTGCCCGGCGTCCAGCGTGGCGGTGGTGTCGATCACACGCGCCGTCAGCGGCGGGATGACCTGCAGCGACTGCGCGCCCACGGGGCTGTGCAGCAGGCCAAAGGCCAGCAGCAAGGCTGTCAACCAGCCGGCCATACGCAGGGAGCCCATGATGCGGTGCCGCCCGGGACTATTTCTTCTCGAAGTTGACGGCTGGCGGTGCGCTGATCTGTGCTTCGTTCTGCACGCTGAAGGTCGGTTTGACCTTGTAGCCGAACACCATGGCCGTCAGGTTGTTGGGAAAGCTGCGCGCGAGCACGTTGTAGGCCTGCACCGCCTGGATGTAGCGGTTGCGCGCAACGGTGATGCGGTTTTCAGTGCCTTCGAGCTGTACCCGCAGGTCCTGAAAGCCCTGGTTGGCCTTGAGGTTGGGGTAGTTCTCGGTGACGACCAGCAGACGCGAAAGCGCCGAGCTCAGTTCACCCTGCGCCGCCTGGAATTTGGAGAACGCTGCCGGGTCGTTCAGGGTCTCTGGCGTCACCTGGATGGAGGTGGCCCTGGCGCGGGCTTCCACCACCTTGGTCAACGTGTCCTGCTCAAAGGCGGCTTCGCCCTTGACGGTAGCGACAATATTGGGCACCAGGTCAGCGCGGCGCTGGTACTGGTTGAGCACTTCGGACCAGGCCGACTTGGTCTGCTCGTCCAGGCGCTGGAAGTCGTTGTAGCCACAGCCCGAAAGCAGCAGGGCGAAGAAGCCGGCGAGGATCCAGCTGACAAAGCGCAATTTCATGGCAAAGCCTCCAAAAAGCAAGCTGCAACACTACCATAGTCATATGCCGATTCATGTCAGTCATCAGCCCAATGAGACCGGCCCCCTGCAGGCCTTGCAGGCTCTCCTGCGACCCGCGCCTGCATCTGCGCTGCAAAAAAACCGGCTGCTGGTGGTCGGAGCGACCGGCGCGCTCGGCAGCGAGGTGTTGCGCCGGCTGGTGGGCAGCGGCCGGTTTGCGCAGACCCAGGTGCTGGCACGCGAGCCGATCACCCCCGGGCTGGCGCACGTGGCCATCGTGCTGGCCGGGGCTGACGACATGGCAACCTGGCCCGCGTTGCCGGTCCCCGTACAAACCGGCGTGATCATGTTTGAGCCGCCGCGGCTGTATCACGACAGGGAACGCGCCTTGTGGACGCCTGAGCCCAGCCAACTGGTGGCGCTGGCGCACTGGTTCAGGCGTTGTGGTGTGCAGACGCTGGTGGTGGTGTTGCCGCATGCGCAGGGCAGCCTGCCGCAGGCGCTCAGGCAAGGTCTGGCCAGCATTGACGAACACACCGTGGCCGCGCTGGGCTTTGAGCGTGTGTTGCTGGTGCGGTCCGCGCAAAAACCGAAGCCAGTGGCGGGCCGCAGCGCGCCGGAAAAACTGGCGGCCTGGATGCTGTCGGTCATGAGATACATGATTCCGTCATCCGCGCTGCCGGTGCGGGCCGCCAAGCTGGCCGAGTTTGTCGAGGCGGCCTTGCAGGTGTTGCCGGCCGGCACCCATGTGGCGGCGCCGGAGCTGCTGTGGCAGGCCGGACAGTCCTCCGACATGCAGGGCGTGCTCAAGGCGTGGCTTAATACGACGACGCCCGCATCCAAACCGGGGAAAAACGCGTACAGCGGCGAATGAATCCATGCGAAGACAAAAAATTTCCCCAGCCAGCACCGGCAACGCCGACGACATTGAGGCGGCTTTCTATGAGGCGCTGCAAAGCGGCGACATCGACAAACTCATGGCCTGCTGGGCCGACGAAGACGACATCGTCTGTATCCACCCCGGCGGGCCGCGCCTGCTTGGGCCGGGCGCCATACGCGCGGCTTTTGACGCCATGTTTGCCAACGGCACCATACGCGCGTACGCCGAAAAAGTGCGCAAGGTCGAAGCCATGAGTGCCAGCGTGCACAGCGTGCTTGAGCGCATCGAAGTCATGACCGAGGAAGGGCCGCGCCACGCCTACGTGATCGCCACCAACGTGTACCACAAGACCGCGCAAGGCTGGCGCATGGTCGCTCACCACACCAGCCCCGGCACGCCGCGCGAGATGCAGGAAATCTCTGACAGCCCGCAAGTGCTGCATTGAGCGTGACCCCGATGTTGTACCAAGCCCCGTGGTGGTTGCCCGGTGGCAACCTGCAGACCATTTACGCCGCCTTGCGGTCTGAACGCCATTTGGCCGACGCGCCGACCTTCCGGCGCGAGCGCTGGGACACGCCCGACGGGGATTTTGTCGATGTCGATTTTGCGCAGCACGCCGCCGGTGTGAATGCCGGACGCAGCGGAGTACTTTTCCAGGCGACCGCTGCTTCCGTGAATGCCCCGCTTCTTGTTGTCTTCCACGGTCTGGAAGGCTCCTCGGCCAGCCACTATGCCGAAGCCTTTGCCGATGTCGCGCGTGTGCGCGGATGGGCCTGCGCGGTGCCGCATTTTCGCGGCTGCTCGGGCGAGCTCAACCGCGCGCCGAGGGCTTACCATTCCGGCGACTTCGAGGAGATCGACTGGATCCTGCGGCGTTTCAAAAATGCCCATGCCGGGCCGGTGGTGGCCGTGGGCATTTCACTGGGCGGCAATGCCCTGATGCGCTGGGCCGCCGAGTTTGGCGGCGCAGCGCAAGCCGTCGTCAGCGCGGTGGCCTCGGTCTGCTCGCCGCTTGACCTGGCGGCCAGCGGACGCGCCATTGGCCAGGGTTTTAACCGGCTGGTTTACACCCGCATGTTCCTCAGTTCCATGGTGCCCAAGGCGCTCAAAAAACTCGAGCAGCATCCGGGCCTGTTCAGTGCCGAGGCGCTGCTGGCCGCGCGCGACCTGTATGCGTTCGACAACGTGGTCACCGCGCCCTTGCATGGGTTCAGGGACACCGAGGACTACTGGAAGCGGGCGTCTGCCAAGCCGCACATGCACGGCATCACTGTGCCAGCCCTGGCCCTGAACGCGCTCAACGACCCCTTTGTGCCGGCGGCCAGCCTGCCGCAGGCTGGCGACGTCAGCGCCGCCGTCACGCTCTGGCAGCCTCGCGAAGGCGGCCACGTGGGCTTTCCGTCGGCGCCCTTTCCGGGCCATGTGCGCGCCATGCCCGAGGCGGTCTGCGGGTTTTTTGCGGCGCAGCTCGAAGCGGGGCAAAATCGCTCCCATGGATGACATTGTTCGACAGGCTATCGCCAAATGGCCCAACGTGCCCAACTGTTTTGGCTGGCTGGGTCTGGACGCGCGCGGCAACTGGTACATGCGTGACGATCAGGCGCAGGCGGCCGGCGCTTTTGCAGGCGGCAATGTGGCCAGCAAAGGGTCGCTGCTCAAACACGACAAGCTGATCGACTTCATTGCCCGCAATTACGAAAGCGACAAGGCAGGCCAGTGGTTTTTCCAGAACGGCCCGCAGCGCGTGTATGTGGAACTGGAGGCGACTCCCCTGGTCTGGCGCATAGGCGGCGCGCCGGATTTCGCCGTGACGGCGCATACCGGCGAGCGCGCGCGTGCGCAGCGCTGTGTGCTGGACGAGCATGGCCGTGTTTACCTGGACACCCACCTCGGCTTTGGTCTGGTGCACACTCAGGACATGCTCAATGCGGCAGAAGCCATCGAGCAGGGCCTGTGGGTGCCCGAGGAAGTAGCAACGCGGGACTTGCCGCTTCGCTTTTCCTATGTGCGCAGCCCGAGTTCGCTACAAAAATAATAGCTGCTTGTGCCCACCACATAAGGGCTGTAGCCACTTTTACTGCTTTTTTCGGACCGGCCCGTAAAAAAGCCGGTCACTGACCGGCTTTTCAACATCAGGCGTGGACACGTCGGTTTATTTGACAGTGCTGACCATGTACTGGACCACGGCCTTGATGTCTGCATCGGAGCCGGTAGAGCCGCCGCGCGGAGGCATGACGCCTTTGCCCTTGATCACGCTGGCCGTCAGGGCGTCGATGCCCATGGCAACGCGCGGCGCCCAGGCCGCTTTGTCACCCAGCTTGGGCGCGTTGGCAACACCGGCAATATGGCAGGCTGCGCAGGCCTGCGTGTAAAGGGCCGGCACGGCACTGGCTGCTGCTACCGGTGCGGCGGCAGGCGCTGCCGGGGTTTTGCTGGCGGCCGCCACGGCAGCCATCACGTCGGCGGCAGGCGCCGTGCTGTCCGGGGCAGCAGCCATCGCAGCAGCACGCTGAGGCTCCGCAAATTTGGCACCTGCGGCATTGGCCATGTGGGCCACGGCGCGGCCGATCTCGGCATCTTCAAAATCGCCGCCGCCTTGCGGGCCCATGGCGCCTTTGCCTTTGAGTGCGGAAGTGAGCAGGGCTTCATAACCTGTCTTGATGCGGGCCCCCCAAGCGGCGGCGTCGCCAAACTTGGGTGAACCGGCAACACCGGTCGTATGGCAGGCCGCACACTGGGCGGCATACACCTCGGCGCCAGCTTTCAGTGGGCGATTCGCGTCACGGATCTCCACCATGCCGATTTTCTGGATGCGCTGGGCGACCGCCTGTTCCGTGTTGACAGCGCCCGCAGCGGGCCGACTGTCGGAAGTGACGTAATAAACCAGCGCGATGATGCCGAAAATGGGAATGACAAACGAGAAAAAAATCGCCGCCAGCAGTTGCTGGGGTGTTTTGATGGGGCCAGAGTGGTCTTCTTCGTGGGCCGTCGTGTGATCGTTTGCGCTCATGGCTTCCTCAAAAAGGCAGAAATCGGGTGACTAAAGCAACTCATAGTCGACAACCTTCGATTATAGCTGGGGGCTCGCCAGGGACCGTGATGCGCCTGCCCGACTGGTAGAATCGATCCGTTCCACAGGATCAGACGCGCAAGAGCCGGGTCCTGCACTGTCTCTACCCGCTGCAAAGTCGGGTAGAGCGTTCATTTCAGCGTTGCGGCTGTAGCTCAGTGGATAGAGTATTGGCCTCCGAAGCCAAGGGTCGTGGGTTCGATCCCCGCCAGCCGCACCATCCCTGATGCCATCAACGCCGCCCACCGCACCAACCAATGAACGACGCCGACGCCCATGCCATGGTGACCCGCCAGCTCGGGTTCGGGTTTGACGATGCCGCTGCGGCTTCGCAGGCGCCTCCTTCAAAAATCCGCAAGTCCAAAGTTCCGGCTGCTGCCCTGCCAGCGACCCCGACCGAGCCTGAGGTCATGGCTCGCGCCCTGGAGGCCCATGCCGATTACCGCGTGTTACGGCGCCTGCCCGTGGTGACACACTTTGCGCACCAGCCTGCAGGCAAGGTCACACGTGTGCTGATCCTGGACACCGAAACCACCGGGCTGGACGCTTCGCGCGACCGCATCATGGAGCTGGCCCTGCTCGGCGTTGACGTGGACACTGCCACCGGCTTGCCAACAGGTGTTGTCGAGGTGTACGACGGCCTGGAAGATCCGGTCATGCCGATCCCCCTTGAGATCCAGCAGATCACCGGCATCACGGACGAGATGGTGCGCGGCCACAAGCTCGACGAGCAGCGCGTTGCTGCCATGCTGGCCGGCGCGGACCTGGTTGTTGCGCACAACGCCGGCTTTGACCGTCCTTTTGCCGAGGCCCGTCTGGCGCAATTTGCGCAGCTGCCCTGGGCCTGCTCTTTTGCCGATCTGGACTGGAAAAAGGAAGGCCGCAGCTCGGCCAAACTCACGCAGCTGACGATGGAGCTGGGCTGGTTTTATGACGCGCATCGTGCGGAGATGGATTGCCATGCCCTGCTGGCAGTGCTGACCAGCCCGCGCTCGTCGGGGCAGACCGGGCTGGCGCACTTGCTCGCTGCCTGCCGCCAACCCAGCTACCGCCTGCAGGCCACCGCAGCACCCTTTGATGCCAAGGATCTCCTCAAGGCCAGAGCTTACCGCTGGGACGGGGCGCAGAAGGTCTGGCACACGCGCCTTGGCGACGCGGCCAGTTTGCAAGCTGAATGTGACTGGCTCAAGGAAGCTGTTTATGCAAACCGGCCGGCCCAGGTGCGGGTCGAGTGCCTTGACGCTGCCACCCGTTATTCGAACCGGCCCGGCCAGATCCAGAGCCGCACCCTGTAAGACGTTCGCTGCCGTCATTCATTCCGGCCTGCCGGGCGGGCGGAAGACTCATCGCACCAACAAGGAAGGATCAAGCCTTGACAGCCATCACACCAGGAACCCTCAGCGGCCTTGACCTGTGGATCATCGGCCTGTACGCCCTCACTGTTCTCACGATCGGTCTGTGGGTGTCCCGCAAGATCCACGACACCGACGACTTCTTTCTCGCAGGGCGCAGCCTGGGTTTTGCGGCAGTGGGTTTTTCCCTGTTTGCCTCCAACATTTCCAGCACGACCCTGGTCGGGCTGACCGGCCAGGCCTACAAGTCGGGTATTTCGGTCGCCAACTACGAGTGGATGGCGGGGATCCTGTTTCTCTTCATGGCATTTGTGACTGTGCCGGTATTTTTCAGGCAACGAATCACCACCATTCCCGAATACCTGGAGCGGCGTTACAGCCCGACGGTGCGGCGCTATTTCTCGGCGCTGACCATCTTCCTGTCGATCTTCGTGGACACCGCTGGCAGCATTTTCGCCGGCGTGCTGATCCTGCAGGTTTTTTTCCCCGGTCTGCCGTTCTGGCCGAGCTGTGTCGGTCTGGCCCTGTTTGCCGGTGCCTACACCGCTGCCGGGGGCCTGCGCGCCGTGGTCTACACCGATGTGATTCAGGCCATCGTGCTGCTGGCCGGATCGACCGCCCTGACCTGGATCATCTTTGCCGGCAACGACTACTCCTGGAGCCAGGCCACCGCCGGGTTGCCGGAGGGGCACCTGTCGCTGATCCGTCCCCTGGACGACCCCGACCTGCCATGGCTGGGAACGCTGATCGGCGTGCCCGTGCTCGGGTTTTATTACTGGTCCACCAACCAGTACATCGTGCAGCGCGTGCTGGCGGCGCGCAGCCTGGACCACGCCCGCTGGTCGCTGACGCTGGCCGGCTTGCTCAAGCTCACGCCGCTGTTCATCATGGTCCTGCCGGGTGCGATGGCGGCCAGCCTGCTGCCGGACATAGCGCGGGCCGATGCGGTCTTTCCCACGCTGGTCACCACGCTGCTGCCGTCAGGCCTGCGAGGGCTGGTGCTGGCGGGTTTGATCGCCGCCATCATGTCGACCATCGACAGCACCCTGAATGCGGCCTCCACGCTGGTCTTTCATGATTTTCTGAGCGACGCACAGAAGGCACGCATGGGCACGCGCGGCGCGGTCAGGCTGGGGCGCATCCTGACGGTGGTCTTCATGCTGGTGGCTGCGCTGTGGGCCCCGATGATCCGCCATTTCCCCGGCATCTTTGCCTACCTGCAGGAAATTTTCTCGTATGCGGTGCCGCCCGTCGTGGCCATCTTCATGCTCGGCCTGTTCTGGGCGCGCACCACGCCGGCAGCGGCCCTGACCACGCTGATCGTCGGGCACAGCATCGGCCTTGCTACGCTGGCATTCAAGCAGGCTGGCTGGGTGTTCCCGCATTTCACCATCGTCGCAGGCATGACCACCTTGTTGTGCCTGTTGATCTGCGTGACCGTGAGCCTGTTCACCACGCCGCGCGATGACGCCGCCATGCGTTCTTCGCTCTGGCGGTTGGAGATGACGCGACCGGACAAACCGCACGGCTGGCTGCTGGATTACCGGGTGCAGGTTGTGGCGGTCGCCGCGCTGACGCTGGCTATCGTGGTGGCTTTCTGGTGATTCTGGCGGATCATTTCATCCGGCCTAGGCCTCGGCCCCGTTCCCGGCGCGCTGCCAGCTGATGCAGCGGTTGTTGGCCGGCATCGCGCGGTCCTCGATCAAGCGCAGGCCGGCCTGTTTTGCCAGTGTGTCCACGGCCTCAAAGTCGCGCAAGCCGCTGGCCGGGTTGCCGGCCCGCAGCGACGCGTCAAAACCGGCATTGCTTTTGCTGGTGAAGCGTCCGTCATAGTTGAAGGGGCCATACACGGTGAGCAGCCCGTCGGGGGGCATACGCCGGCCCAGCGCCTGAAACAGCTGCTGCACTTCGGGCCAGCCCATGATGTGCAGGGTGTTGGCGCTGAAGACCGTGTCAAATTCGACGGCCGGCCAGGGTTGGCGCAGGTCAAGCATGATGGGGGCGGGGGTGTTGGGCAGCCCGGCCTCATCGAGCCATTGCCGTATTCCCGGCAGATTGCCGGCGACATCCGAGCTTTGCCAGCGCAGCCAGGGCAGGGCACGAGCAAAATACACCGCGTGCTGGCCGGTGCCGCTGCCAATCTCAAGCACCGAGTGCCGGTCGGCGAAACGCTCGCCCAGCACGGCCAGGATGGGTTCGCGGTTCCGGTCGGTCGCAGGAGCGTGGGGTTTGTCCATCAGGGGCATTGTCACCGGGAACTGCCGCGCAACCGGCGTGTCCAAATCGTGTTGCCGGGCGCGGCGTCCGGCAGGCCAAACAAGCCACATAGCCCACCAGCGGGCCGTAACCGGGAAGCTACATGCGATCAAAAAACTTCTTCACCTCTTTGCTTCTGCTCGCCAGCCTGCTTTGGCTCAGTGGCTGTGCACTGCATCCGTTCAGCACTGTCAAGCCGGGCATGACACAGGCCGACGTGTTGGCGCGTATGGGTCCGCCGGGCGCGGTGGTGCCGATCAGTCAGGGCACGCGCTTGCAGTACTCGGGCCAACCCACCGGCCAGTTCGCGTTCATGATTGACCTTGATGCCTCCGGGCGTGTGCTCGGCGCAAGACAGGTTCTCAACGCCCGCGACTTTGCGCGCATCGAGCCCGGCACGTGGACACGGGACGATGTACTTCGGGAGTTCGGGCCACCCGCCCTGGTCGATCACGTTGCTTCCTGGCAGGGCGACATCCTGACCTACCGCTGGTATGACCTGCAAGACCTCTTTTACTGGGTTTATCTGGATGACAGGCAGGTGGTTCAGAAAGCCCATCCGGGCATGGAATTCGTGAACGCGCCGAACGACCGGGACTGAACCGCAGTGCCTCAGGCTTTTTTCAGCTGCAGGGCCGCTTCGTACAACTCATTGCGCGGTGCGCCGGTGATGTCGGCCGCCAGTTTGACGGCGGTTTTGAGAGGCAGCTCTGCCAGCAGCAACTGCAGGACACGGTGGCCGTCGTCCTTGGCCCGCGCCTCTTCGCCGGGGTGCAGCACCAGCGCAAACTCGCCCCGCGTGCGCTGGCTGCTGGCGGCCAGCCAGGCGCTGAAGTCCTGCGCCGCCACGGTGGCGATTTCTTCAAACTGTTTGGTCAGCTCCCGGCCCACGGTAACCTGGCGCTGCCCCAGCGGCGCCATGGCGCGCGCCAGCGCCTCGATGCGGTGGGGCGCCTCCAGAATCACCACGGCGCGTTTGTCTGCCTGCAGCGCCAGCACCGCCTGGTCGCGTTCTGCCGCCTTTGACGGCAGGAAGCCGGCAAACACAAAACCCGAGTCGCCGCCGATACCCGCCACGCTGAGCGCCGCCGTGACGCTGCTGGCGCCCGGCAACGGCAAAATTACCAGCCCGGCGGCCCGCACCGCGGCCACCAGCCGCGCGCCCGGGTCGCTGACGGCGGGTGTGCCGGCGTCACTGACATAGGCCACGCGTTCGCCGCGCTGCAGCCGTTCAATCACCAGCAGCGCGGCCTCTGCCTCATTGTGCTCATGCACGGCCAGCAGAGGTTTGTCGATGCCGTACTGGCGCAGCATGGTCTGGGTGTGTCGCGTGTCTTCGCAGGCAATGGCATGCACCAGCTGCAGCACATGCAGGGCGCGCAGGCTGATGTCCGACAGATTGCCGATCGGCGTGGCGACCACATACAGCGCGGCTTCGGGATAATGCTGCATGCCTGCGGCAGCGCGTGCGGCAGGCAGGGCCAGGTCGAAGGAAGCATTCAATGTGGTTTTCCAGGAAACAGGTTGCAAAAGCGCCCACCGGCGGCGGCGCCAGCGCGGCCGGGGCGCAAAATCAGCCCGGCCAGATTACCACCAAGCGGCTCGGCGACGCGGCCGAATCGCTGGCACTGGGCTATCTGGTGCACGCCGGCTTGAGCCTGGTGCAGTCCAATTATCGGACGCCAGGCCGTGGTGGCGGCGAAGTGGACCTCATCATGCGTGCGCCCGACGGCACGCTGGTGTTTGTCGAGGTGCGCCAGCGCAAAAGCCGCTCGCACGGCGGCGCAGGTGCCAGCATAGGCGTCACCAAACAGCGGCGCATCATTTTTGCAGCGCGCCACTACCTGATGCGTTTTGCCACGTCGCCGCCTTGCCGTTTCGATGTGGTGCTGGTGGAAGGCGAGGAGGGCGCGCCGGGCGGCGTGAGCGTCGAATGGCTGCGGGGTGCGTTCGACGCTGATTGAGGCCGATTGGCGCCCATTGACTCTGCAGATGCTTGTGATGGGCGCAGCTGCCCCCATTTTGTAACCATGCATTGCGCTGAGCGGCCTGAGGGCCGGCATGCGCGATTTTGAAATGTCCGACCCGCTATCATTGACCCATGCTCGAACAACGCATTGAACAGCACTTCATCGACAGCGCCGACCTGAAGTACCAGGCCGCACAAATACTCTCCAAACCGATTGCCGCCGCGGTGCAGGCCATTTTGGCCAGCGTGACCAGCGGGGGCAAGGTGCTGGCCTGCGGCAACGGCGGCTCGGCCGCCGATGCCCAGCATTTCGCGGCCGAATTTGTCGGGCGCTTTGAGCGCGAGCGGCCGGAACTCGGGGCGATTGCGCTGACCACTGACAGCTCCATCCTCACGGCAATTGCCAACGACTACGATTTCAGCGTTATTTTTTCCAAGCAGGTGCGCGCGCTCGGCGGCGCTGGCGATGTGCTGCTGGCGCTGAGCACCAGCGGCAACTCGGCCAATGTGCTGGTCGCCATCGAGGCGGCGCACGAGCGCGAAATGACCGTGGTTGCGCTGACCGGAAAAGGCGGCGGAAAAATGACTTCCGCACTGCGCGAAACCGACGTTCACATCTGCGTGCCGCATGATCGCACCGCACGCATTCAGGAAGTCCATCTGCTGGCCCTTCACTGCATCTGTGATGGCGTGGATGCCCAATTACTTGGTGACCAGGAAAGCCCTTGATGAAATCCAGTTCAATCTCCAACCCTTTCAAACGGCTGCTGCTGACGGCTTGCGCTGCGGCTGTTCTCGGCGGCTCCCTCACGGCCTGCATTCCGCTTCTGGTGGGTGGCGCGGCCGGCGGCGCCCTGGTGGCGATGGACCGCCGCACCTCGGGCGCCCAGCTGGAAGACGAAGGCATCGAGCTGCGTGCGATGAGCCGCTTGCGCGACGCCATCGGCAGCCGCGCGCGCGTCAGCGTGACCAGTTACAACCGCCAGGTGCTGCTGACCGGCGAAGTGCTCAACGAAAACGACAGAAAGCAGGTCGAGCAGGTTGTCTCGCGCGTGGAAAACGTCAACGGCGTGGTCAATGAGCTCGGCATCATCGACAGCCCGTCGCTGGTGCAGCGTTCTTCGGACGTGCTGATCACCGGCCAGGTCAAGGCTCTGCTGATTGACGCCAAAGACCTGTACGCCAACGCCTTCAAGGTGGTGACCGAGCGAGGCACGGTGTACCTGATGGGACGTGTGACCCAGCGCGAGGCTGATCGCGCCACCGAGATCGCCCGCGGCGCTCGCGGCGTGCAGAAGGTGGTGCGTATTCTGGAGATCATCAGCGAAGAAGAAATGAAGCGCCTGCTGCCGCCGACCGCCAAACCGGCGCCTGCACCGCGCTCTTGAGCTGCGACGAACTCGAGAAAAAGCCGGCTGCAAGCCGGCTTTTTTTACGCACCGTCTGGACGAGACGCAGCGAGCGAACGTGGGGGTCTTCTCTTTTCAAGCAGGAGCCGCGGATCTGGCTCTGCCAGTCCGCAGGCGCAGCGCCCCCTCGGGGGGCAGAGAGCTACGCGCAGCGATCGAAGGTGGGGGTCTTCTCTTTTCAAGCAGGAGCCGCG
>NZ_JBDNGU010000199.1:0-3060 GCF_041689105.1 Polaromonas sp.
CCACGCCCAGCGGGTTCAGCGCCGCCAGCATGGCGATCACGATGCCGGTGTAGCCGTAGCCGGGCGACATGTCGAGCGTGACGTAACTGGTTCGGCCCGCTACCTCGATGGCGCCGGCCAGCCCGGCCAGGCCGCCCGAGAGCAGGGCGACCAGCACGACGGTGCGCGTGACCGGCACGCCGGCAAAGGCTGCAGCTTTCGCGTTGGCGCCGATGGCGCGGATGTCGAAGCCGGGAACGGTGTATTTCATCAGGGCCCACAGCGCAACGGCCAGCCCGACGGCCCAGAGCAGGCCGGTGTGGACGCGGGTTTGCGCCACCAGTTTGGACAGCTCCAGGTCGCCGAGCAGCGCCACGCTTTGCGGCCAGCCCATGGCGGCCGGATCTTTCATGGGGCCGTTCAGCATCATGGACACAAAAAGCAGCATGATGAAGTTGAGCAGCAAGGTGGTGACGACCTCATCCACCCCCAGCCGCGTCTTGAGCAGTGCCGGACCCAGCAGCAACAGGGCCCCGGCCAGCGCGGCGGCCAGCATCATCAGTACAAACAGCAGCCACAACGGAAGGTCAAAGCCGGTGCCGCCGTGCATGCCGCCCACGGCCACCGCAGCCAGCGCGCCGGCATAGAGCTGGCCTTCGGCGCCAATGTTGAACAGCCGCGCTTTGAAGGCCACGGTGGCGGCCAGCCCGGTCAGGATCAGCGGGATGGCACGGGTCAAGGTTTCGCTCAGCGCAAACACCGAGCCGAAGCCGCCCTTGAACAGCAGGCTGTAGGTCTGGCCCAGCGGCGCACCGGCCCAGATCACCAGCAGGCCGCTGATGAGCAGCGTGAAGGCGATGGCGCCGATGGGCGCGAGGATTAGCGCAGCCTTTGAAGTTTGGGTTCTTTTTTCAAGCCTCATGCCAGCGGCCTTTCTGCTCCCTCTCCCGCCGGGAGAGGGCTGGGGTGAGGGTGATCCCTGGCCCGGCGGTGTGCAGGCCCCTCACCCCCACCCTCTCCCCGGAGGGGCGAGGGGGTAAAGAGGTCGCCATCATGCGTGGACCCCGGCCATCGCCAAGCCGACGCTTTCACGCGTCCAGGCCTCTGCTGGCAAGGCTTCGCTCAGTTGCCCTGCGTGCATCACCGCGACGCGGTCGCCCAGCGCCAGCACCTCGTCCAGATCGTCAGAGATCACCAGCACCGCCGCACCGGCATCCCGCGCAGCAATCAGTTGCTGCTGCACATAAGCCACCGCACCAATGTCCAGGCCCCAGGTCGGCTGGTGGGCAACGATGAGTTTGGGAACTACAGCACCAGGCGCTGACGAAGGGCAATTTTCCGACGAGCCGCCCCTAGGAAAATTAGCCCCCTCGGGGGGCAGCGAAGTACGCGAAGCGACGAGCGTGGGGGCCACGTTAACCAGTGCGCGGCCGAGAATCAGCTTTTGCATGTTGCCACCCGATAGCGACCGCGCGGCCGACTGCGGGCCGCCGCCACGCACATCAAACTCGCGCACGATGCGCGCCGCGTGGGCCTGTGCAGCGCTGCGCTTGACCCACAGTGCGTGCGAAAACGCCGGGCTGCGCAGGCGCTCGGACACGGCGTTCTCCCAGACGCTGAGATCACCCACCACGCCAACCGCATGCCGGTCTTCCGGGATGCGAGCTACGCCTTGGGTGACCAGCCAGGCCGGCGAGGCCTGCAAGGGCTGGCCCAGGAAAGTCACCGTGCCCTGTCTGGCGGCGCGGGTGCCACACAGCAGGTCGGCCAGTGCGAGCTGGCCATTGCCAGAGACGCCGGCAATCGCCACAATCTCGCCGGCTTTGAGTTCCAGCGACACGCCGTTCAACCTGTCGCGGCCGCTGCCGGCGGTGGCCACGGCGTCCAGCGTGCAGACCGGCAGGCCGGTGGCACGGGCCGGGTGGCGCTGCGCGGCGCTCACGGCGTGGCCCACCATCCACTGCGCAAGCTGGGCCTGGCTGGTGCCGGCGACCGGCGCTTCAGCCACCAGCTTGCCGCCGCGCAGCACCGCAACGCGATGCGAGACGCGCAGCACCTCGCCGAGCTTGTGGCTGATGAAAATGATGGACAGTCCCTGCGCCACCATCTGGCCCAGGGTGTCAAACAGCGCCTCGCTCTCCTGCGGAGTCAGTACGGCAGTGGGTTCATCGAGAATCAGGATGCGGGCGCCACGGTACAAGGCTTTCAGAATCTCCACGCGCTGGCGCTCGCCCACCGACAGGTTGCCGACCTTGGCATCGGGTGCGACCGGCAGGCCAAAGCGCTGCGCCACGCCCAGCAGCTTCGCGCGCGCGGCGCCGCGGCGCGAAAACGGTTGCCAGAGCGGCTCGCTGCCTAGCATCACGTTGTCGAGCACGCTCAGGTTGTCAGCCAGCGTGAAATGCTGATGCACCATGCCGATGCCCGCGGCCAGCGCAGCTTTGGGGTGACCGGCGGGCAAGAGCCGGCCGAAGACTTCGATCTGCCCTTCGTCGGCTGTGTAATGCCCAAACAGGATGGACACCAGCGTGGACTTGCCAGCGCCGTTTTCGCCAAGAAGCGCCAGCACCTCGCCAGCGTGCAGCTCAAGCGATATAGCGTCATTGGCCACCAGCGTTCCGAAACGCTTGGTGATGCCGGTCAAGCGCAGAACGGGGTTACTCATCCGAAAAGAGGGGGAGCCCGGAAATCTGGTTTTCAGCTCAGCGAGGGCCGCGGGTCCGGCTTCGCCGGCCCGAAGGCGATCGTCCCCTGGAAGGGGAGAAGGTGCTACACGCAGTGAGCATCCGACAGGGGTGAGCTTACTTGCTGGATTTCGGCTGGCCGTCGTCCACCTTGACCGTGAACTTACCGTCGAGGATGGCTTTTTCCTTCGCCTTCATTTTGGCAACAATATCGGCCGGGATTTTCTTCTCGAAGGTGCCCAATGGCGCCAGCTCCGAGCCCTTGTATTTCATCATCGAATATTGACCATAGTCCTCGGCGGTGAACTTGGCTTCCTTGACCAGTTTGAGCGCGCGGTCGATGGTGGGCTCCATGTTCCACAGTGCCGATGACACCACGGTGTCGGGGTATTTGTCC
>NZ_JBDNGU010000200.1:0-25499 GCF_041689105.1 Polaromonas sp.
GCACATGATCAAGAAGGGGCAGTTGCACTGCCCCGGTGGACAAGCCATGTCTGCAGCTGACCAGTTCTACAGCTTGGCTTTCTGATCTCGAAGCGCCGTCGCCACCTTTCTCCGCCCCTTGTTCACTATTGCGACAGAACCGTCTTGAATCATCCGTTCAACAACACCGCGCCTGCAATGCTCATTCACTGGATCGTCGACGGTATCAAGGGAGACCTTGAAAGTGGCTTTTCGAGCACACTAGCGTCCAACCGCTATCGCGCCATTCTTCCTGCTCAGCAATTACGGCGCGCCGGACATACTGTCGTGTTTGTACCGATGAGCAACTGGACCAAGGGCATGGCCGGGTCCGACACGCAATCCCCTGACGTTTGTGTGATCGGCAAGCTTCTCCCCAACAATGATCCGCAACGTTTTGAGCGCCTTGCCCTGCAGGTTCTTGACGGGACGGCAGATGCCAACTCACATGGAATTAGGACCGTTGCCGACTTCAGTGACGATCATTTCCACAACCCTCAAGTTGGGGCGTATTGGCGCGCCCTTGCGAACCAGGCCAGTATTTGCACCACAGGGTCTGACGTGCTGGCACAAGCGGTGCAAATCCATAGCAACGGCCCCGTTGTAACGGTCGGGGATCCACTGGCGTCGCCGGAGGCCAAAGCCCGGGTTTTTCAGGCCACAAAGGGAGTTTCCGCCTGGGCTCAAAAGCTGTTGGGCGGCAGCAAGTCCTCGCATCGCTTGAAGCTGGTGTGGTACGGAAACAATGGAAACTGGCCCTCGATGCAGCGGTGGGGCGATGCCCTGGGCGACTACGCTGCCGGTCAACCGCTGCTAATCTGGATTGAGACGCGGGCCAACGCCTCTATTGAAAACTACATTCAGCGTTTCAACCAGAAATACCAGCCGGCGGCATTGATGGAGCTGATTCCCTGGGATGAGGCAACCCAATGGTCGGTCGTCGACGACGCAGACATTGTTCTCGTTCCTTCCGACCTCTCCGCCACGGCCAAAGCCGCCAAATCCGCCAATCGGCTTACCGATGCGCTCAATGCGGGACGGTATGTGGTCGCCTCCCCCATCCCGGCTTATGAGGTATTTCGGCCCTACACGTCGCTAACCGACGATCCCGTGCAGGCCATCAAAGACTATCTCGCGCATCCCGAACAGGCCATGGAAAAGCTTTCCGCCGGTCAGGTAGCCGTTCGGACCCGCCATGATGTTGTTCAAGTGGCCAACGAGTGGCTCCGTGCATTTCGACTGAAGGGCGCCAGACCCCAAGGTCCCAAGAACCATCGACCAACAATGGACTCCCCGCCCCCGGCCAAACCGGCGCCCGTTGTCCGCCTGAACCTCGGCTGCGGCGACAAAATTCTTCCGGGTTATGTGAACGTAGACGTCGTGGAGGCACGGGCAGGAAAATCTCCTGATGTCATATGCGACCTGCACAAATTGACTTGCTTTGACAATGACCATGCTGACGAAATCATGGCCATTCATGTTGTCGAGCATTTCTGGCGCTGGGAAATCGAGAACATCTTGCGGGAATGGTTGCGCGTACTCAAACCTGGCGGCAGCATGATTCTTGAATGCCCCAACCTGCTGAGCGCTTGCGAAGCGCTGCTTGCCGAGCCTGAAGCTGGATCCCGTCCGGACAAGGCTGGACAGAGGAGCATGTGGGTTTTTTATGGAGACCCTGGCTGGAAAGACCCCCTGATGATTCACCGCTGGGGTTACACGCCTTACAGCCTCGCACAACTCATGCAAAGCGTTGGCTTGGTCAATGTCCGCCAGGAAGCCGCTGTCTACAAACTAAGAGAGCCGCGGGATATGCGATTGGTTGGGGAGAAGCCTGTTTCGGAGGGTGCCGAATGAACACGCCCACTTTTGCCGAACTTTTTATAGCCCACACGGGAAATGTCAGCTCAAAATGGGCGCAATATCTTGAAGTCTATGAGCGCTACTTCGCACCGCATAGAAACAAACACTGCCGGATTCTGGAAATTGGCGTGCAAAACGGCGGCAGCCTTCAGCTCTATCAAAAGTACTTCCCGCGCGCCGAGAAAATTGTTGGCATTGATATTAACCCAAAATGCAAGAGGGTTGAATCGGGCAACATTCACATTGAAATCGGTTCACAGACTGACCGCGATTTTCTGAATGATGTAAATGCGACG
Source organism: Polaromonas sp. (assembly GCF_041689105.1). GTDB lineage: Bacteria > Pseudomonadota > Gammaproteobacteria > Burkholderiales > Burkholderiaceae_C > Polaromonas. The sequence goes on from NZ_JBDNGU010000200.1 coordinate 2,175, forward strand.
CACGGCCCATTTGACATCGTTATCGATGACGGCAGCCATGTCTTCGACCATCAGATCGCTAGCTTTGAGACACTCTTTCCTCAACTTTCACCTACCGGTGTGTATATTGTTGAGGACACTCACACCAGTTATCTTCCCGACTTTGGGGGGGATATCCGCAAGCAGGGCACTTTTATAGAGTACGGGAAGCTTGTACTCGACCAGGTCAATGCGCCGTTTTTTGCTGATCCTGGAAATCAAACCGCATGGCTGGCGGAGCATCTGTACAGCGTGTCGTTCTACGACTCGATGGTGGTATTTGAAAAGCGTCCCAAGGCCGCTCCATTTGCACTTGCTATTGGCTCGGAAGGCCACCGGCAGGTCCCAAGCTTCCAGGACCTGGCTTATTTTCGGAAGAAGCATTCTCTCCGCTGAATCGGCTTTGGTACTGAAGGCGGTTTTGAGTTCGGAACTGTGGGGGAATTCAAGGTGAGAGCGATATAGGTATCGCCCTTTGCTTTAGCGCTTACGGCTGATGTGGACGATTATGGCTTCTGTAGCAAAGTCCACAAACTCTTTGGTGTAGCCCAGTTCCGTCAACGCCCAACGAAAATGATTGCCCAGGCGCGCCCTGGAAAACCAACCCAGTTTATTGCTGTCGTGGAACTCGATGGCCTTGACGCAAGCGTCTTCGGTAATTCGGGTCAAGCGATTCACGGAGGGACGCTTGCCCGGCTGACTGTCCAGGGCCGGAGGATATCGTTTGGCAATCTGGCCTGCCAGATCAACTGCGAAATCTTTGATTTCGGATTTTCGCCTCAGGCGAAGAAAGCTCAGCATCGAAAGTCCTGACTTGTGGAAAGGCACAGCGCTGTGCCTTTCCACCATCTAAAGGTTAACGATCAGGTACCGCGGCAAGAAGCTGGCGCGTACTTGGCGATAGATGCGTTACAGGTCCAGACCACCGTCTGGCCGGTCCAACTAGGTGCCAGGGTAACGGCAAACGAAGTCGTACCGATCGCGTCTTTCGAATTCACGACAATCGTTCCCGAATTACCCACCCCAGAGTCGGACACGAATTTCGAGGAAGAAATGCCAAGCTGGATAGCACTGGCAGCCGTTGCGCCGATTTCCATTGAGTTAATCAGTTGTGCCGCTTCAGTCACAGATGTACGCGCTGAGGAGCCTGCCAAGATGACTTCAGAAGCGCGAGCGCGGATGGTGTAGTCCTGATAAGCAGGCAATGCCACCGCCGCCAGAATGCCGATAATCGCCACGACGATCATCAGCTCGATAAGGGTAAAACCCTTCTGCATAGATTTCATAAGAACTCCTTGTTAGTTTACCTAAATGCGCGACAGCAAGTACGGTCGTGCGAGCTAAAGCCCGCAACTCCCATGCCAAGCAAAAAGGAGCCAAACCGCTAAGCTTTTTCGGGAAAATCGCGGTTTTAGCCGGGATGTGCGACAAATTTGTCATCCTGTGTCAAAAAAATGTCCTTCAGACGTTCGGTGGCCTCGCCGACAACGCCGGGCCAGTCATTGGGGCGGGGCTGTCGAAGCACCGTGGCATCAGGGTACCAAGGCATATGGGTGCTGGTCAGCCCATAACGCCATTCCGGAATGTGCGGCGCAAGCACGAGTACCTTTTTACCCAGGGCGCCAGCATAGTGAACGGTGGTATTGCACACCGTCACAACAGCATCCAGTGACTCAATCAATGCAGCAAATTCGTCAAGATCCGCAATCGCTTCGTTCCAGTGCGTCAACACGACATTGGATGCCTCGGCAATTTCCAGGTCTTCGTCCACCGAGCCATATTGCAGACTGATCCAGGTTGCCTCCACTGCTGTCGTCATCGGCGCCAGCTCACCCGGGGACATTGAGCGCAGCACACGGCGGGTAGCCTGCAACCCGCCGCGCCAGGAGACGCCGATCCATGGCCGGGGGCCCGTCGCTTCAAGTTTCTGGCACCAGTACGCGACACGATCCGGATCCGCCTTCAGGTACGCCTTACCCGGAAAGGCCTCGACACTTGTCCGAAAGTACTGCGGCAAATCTCCGAGAGGCACGAAGTAATCGACATCCCCTACAGTCTTTGCCCACTCCATCTTTTTGTCCTGCTTGGTGTAGACGATTTCACATTGGGGGAACGAGCGGGCCAGGGTCGGGGCCACCCGCCCGATCACCTCGACAACCACGCGCGCAGGCCCCAGCGCCAACAGGTCTGGCAAACAGGACGCCAGCATCACCTGATCGCCCAGACCTTGCTCGGCCAGCACCACGATACATTTGCCGGCTATATCCTGGCCGCGCCACTTCTTGAAAGGCAAAACCCGGTACTGACGGGCATAGGCCAATCCGCGGTAGGCGTAGCCAGCCCACCCCTCTGCAAAATTGCCCAGCAACAAATTTATCTGCGCGCGCTGCAGATGCAAATTGGCGTCGCGAGGCTGGATCGCCAGGGCTTCATTCAATAAAGCCAGCGCCTTGTCGAAATGTCCGCTGTAGGCCTGAACCACCGAATAGGACACCAGAAACAAGCTCTTTCGCTCCGGCTCCCGCTCAATCAGGTCGTCAAACAGCGCAATGGCTTCTGGGTAATAACAGGCCGTGGACAAGCTTGCGGCCAGTTGGGCCTGATGCACAAAGCTCGGCTCCAGCTCAAACACCTGTCGCCTGACCTCAAGGGCTTCAGCGTGTTTTTCCAGGTTGCTCAGACATTGAGCAAGATCGCTCAACACCTTGATATTTTCGAAGCCTTCCTCTATGGCGCGGTTCAAGTGGCGTTCAGCCTCCGCGTTGTCGTTTGAACCAAGGAGTGAGGCTCCCACGGCAGCATGTATTTGCCCGTCATCTGGATGCCTCACCAGGTAAGCCCGTAAAACATCCATGCCGCTGCGGGGGTCGCCGAGCGCGCGATACAAACTATCGAGCTCGCACACTGGCTCGGCAGTATCCTGCCATTCCATGCAAATGGCCTCTGCCTGGGCAAGCGCTTCATCCGCCTGCCCGGCCTTTCTGAAAGCATCCACTTCATCCCAAAGTTGTCGCCAGGGCGCACGCTCCTCCGGAATGACTTCGTCCGCACGCTCGGGGCTGGCTGAAGCTGGCGTAAACACAGCCCCGGCAGCATGCATCTCGCTTTCAAGGTATGCCAGATTCTGCAAGGCCAATGCGAATGTGGGGTCCAGCTTCAGCGCCTTCGAAAAACATGCGTGGGCATCGCCCGGTTCCTGTTTAGCCAGATAGACAAGGCCCAAATTATTCCAGGCGGCTTTGTCTTTGTCATTTAAACGCAAAGCTTGGGTCAACGGCAGTTCTGCGCTGGGGAAATTCCCTGCCGTGACCTGACAGCAGCCCAGCTGCGCAAGATAGCGCGCATCGTTGGCGGTGACGTTTTTTGCAAACTGCGCATGCTCAATGGCAGCCTCCGTCTCCCCTTGCTCCAGCAACAAAAGCGACAAACCATAATGCGCGTCGGCAAAACCCGGAGCCTCTTTGAGCACAGCGCGAAAGCCGTCTTCAGCATCAGCATCCCGCTCCTGGCGAAACGCTATTTCGGCCAGGATACAGTCCCGGGTCAAATCACGCCTCGGTGTCGCCGGGTGAAGTTGACCCGCAGCCTCCTGCGCGCGCTCCAGATCTCCTTCAAGAATCAGCTCACGAACCTCTTCAACAGTCCAGGAACGAGTTCCTTTTGAAAAGATTGTGCGCACTAACTGCTTCAACATGTGCCAGATCCAGACGAAAGCAAAAACAGCATCATACCGATGCAATAAGGCCATGCAGCCGACAGTCGGCTCGTTAAAGCCGGCACGGTTTTATTTGATCCAAACCGACCGAACCATCTGTATATCAGTCAACCCCATCAGTATCTTCTCCATCCCATCCATTTTCAGCGTTCGCATGCCGCTGTTTGCCGCCGAAGAAAAAAGCTCGGCGACCCGAGCTCGCTCCTGAATCAGTTTTTTCGCTGCATCATCGGCAATCATCAGTACGTCCCAACCGTGGCCTTGTCACGATAGCCCCGCGTTCGTCCAAGCCTGCGCCATCGCCAGCCGAAGCTTGGGCGGCACTGCGCTGTTGTGCTGCGCAAGCGTCAGGGCCTGGCGCATGCCTTCCTGCACGCGTGCGATGACGGCGGCAGGGTGGTGCACGCTGCATACGTCACGGCCAAAGGCTTGCAGTTCGTCCGGGGTGGGGTAGCTGCGCGCGCGGGATGCCTCACCGCTGCGCCCGCCGCGGCGCAGTTTGAGCGCCATGGTTCTGTCCGCCGACTCGATGCCGCCGGGACGCTCATAGGTATAGATGGTGGTAGTCACCTGGTCATAGAGTGGGCTGAGCCAGGTGCGTTGGCCGTCGTACAGCACCGCAAAGTTTTTGAGATGGGCGTCGCCGTTGCGTACCAGCACACTGAGCGCCAGATAGCCAAAAAACTGCTCCAGCGCTGCCACTGCGTCGGTGCAGACAAGGCGCAAGGCGGTGGCGATGTCCTCGTAGCTGCCGATATATTTTCGGCTGGACAAGCGGTCGCGCACACGCAGTTGCATGATCGCAGCCATGTCTTCAAAACCCAGCCGCGTACCGTCGGCAAGAATGTCAAAACGATCCAGCACCAGGAGCTGTCCATCAGCCGACAGATCAAACTGCGGCACCGTCAGGCCCGCGCAGCGCGCGGCGGTCAGGCACATCCATTCATTGGCGCTCAGGCCGGGATAGCGCGCGCCTTCGGTCTTGATGATGACGTTGGGCGCAGAAACAATTGCTTTGCCTTGTACTGGCACCATCACCTTGGGCTGTACGCCAGACAGCGCAGAACCCGCTCCCAAAAATGTTTCTACCAACTCATGGAACAAGGCTTGGCTGCGATGGCCGCTTAAAAGCTCTGCACGCGATACCTGGCCTGCCAAGGGTGGTGCCGATTGTCCGGGTTGTGCATAGCTAACGCGACCAATGCCGCCAGCACCCTGCAAGGCCAACAAGTGCATTTTGCTTAATGCGAATTTGGGATAACGGTCTACGATGCGCTCAAACAAGTAACCCTCAGGCAAATTCATGTCCAGTGCAGCAAAAAGATCGCCGTCCTGGAAGACTTTGTCAACAATTGGCAAACTCAAGCCCACCGCGTGTTGTGCTGTAGCGGCATAGCTCAGCGAATACACTGATCGTTTAGCCAGGCTGGCCTGCTCGGCGTTGGCCACAAACAGGCTCAGGTCTTTGAGCTTTTCTGGCAGGCTCATGGCACGTCGTCCTCGGCATGCAGATGCGCAAATGCAGCTTTCAGGTCCGCAGCGCGCAAAGGCTCGGTCGACGCAGGGCGCAAGGCGAGCTGCAGCTTGAGCGCCTGCAGCAGTGCCAAAAATGAGCGCAGAGAAATGTCTCGCCCCGCCTCCAGGCGGTACACCGGCATGCGCGACAAGCCTGCCGCTTGGCCTAACGCGGTTTGGGACAGCTTGGCCTGCCTGCGTAGCGTGCCTACAGCCCTGCCTACGTCTTGCAAACTAACCAAGTGATGACGGTCGACTTCGGACAGCTCGGTAGGCACTCGCGGATCCCTAGTTAATGTTACTTATTGGTAGCATTATATGGGAATACTTTGAACTTGCAGCTTATACGTAGCATAATTGCCAACACTGGGCCTGCTGGGAGCGCCGTAGTTACTTGATGCAAACCGACCGGACCATCTTCAGATCCGTCAAGCCCATCAGCACCTTCTCCATCCCGTCCATTTTCAGCGTCCGCATCCCGCTGTTGACCGCCGCTGCAAAAAGCTCGGCAACCCGTGCCCGCTCCTGAATCAGTTTTTTCGCTGCATCATCGGCAATCATCAACTCGTGCAAGCCGATACGGCCCTTGTAGCCGGTCTGATTGCATTTGTCGCAACCGACTGCCTTGTAAAGGGCGAGGTGGCCGTCCTTGCCATACCGCTCCATCCAGCCGTCGAGCAGCTGTTGCGACTCACCACCGGCGTCGGCTTTCCATGCTTCGGTGTTCCGCAATTCTTCGGAGTATTCCCTGATGAACTCCTTGAGTTCCTGTGCGCCCGGTTGATAGGCCTGCTTGCAATCGCAAAGTTTTTTAGCTAGTCGCTGGGCGAGTATGCCCAGCAGGGCGTCGGCAAAATTGAAAGGGTCCATGCCCATGTCCAGCAGGCGGGTGATGGATTCAGGGGCCGAGTTGGTGTGCAGCGTGGAGAACACCATGTGCCCGGTCAGTGAAGCCTCTACCCCCATGGAGACAGTTTCCTTGTCGCGTGACTCGCCGACCATGATGATGTCTGGATCGGCGCGAAGGAAAGCACGCATGATCAGCGCAAAGTCAATGCCAGCCTTCTTGTTGATCTGAACCTGGCGCAAGCCCTTTTGGGTGATTTCGACCGGATCTTCGGCCGTCCAGATTTTGGTGTCTGGCGTGTTCAGGAATTTCAGAATGGAATGCAGCGTGGTCGTTTTCCCTGAGCCAGTCGGTCCGCAGACATAAAACAACCCATAAGGCTTGGAAACCGTTTTTTCAAGCCGCTCCTTGTTGTGCGCGGTCAAACCGAGTTTTTCCAGGGGAATGGGCTCGCCGGCGGCCAGGATCCGCATAACCACATCTTCAACGCCGCCCGCTGAGGGTATGGTGGCTACACGCAATTCGATATCCAGTGGCCCGTATTTCTTGAACTTGATCTTGCCGTCCTGCGGCTTGCGCTTTTCGGAAATGTCCAGATCACACATGATCTTGAGCCGGGTGACCATGGCCTGACGAAACTGGGCCGGTACTTCGATGTAAGGCTGCAAGGTGCCATCGATGCGGAACCGGATACCGGTCTTGGCTTTGCCAGGCATGGGTTCGATGTGAATGTCAGACACCTTTTGCTTGTAAGCGTCAATAATCACTTTGTTGACGAACTTGACCAGCTCGTTGTCGGCGGCGGCCGACTCCAGCGCCGAATCGTCGTTGGCATCGTTTTCCAGCGGCGAGTCCATGTCGGCCAGGAGCTGGTCAATGGAGCCGCCCTCGTTGCCGGCACCAAAAAGCTGGCTCAGCGTTTCGTCAAATTCGGTTTGCGTTGTAACGCAATAAGCAAACTTGCTGATCTTCGGAAAAACCTGCGGGACCACCCGAGCCCCTCGCACAGCCTCGGGATCCACACACATGATGACCAGGCCCTCGGGCGTCTCCTCGAGCGGCATCCAGCCCTGCTGCTCGACAAAATGCCGCTTGAGCAAGCCGTGCAGCATTTCAGAACGTATGCGCCCGGCATTAAAGGCCTCATGAGGCACACCGAAAAACTTGGCCAGCGATGCGCCGATCTGCGCGGGCCGTATACGGTAGTCGGCCATGAGCAGATGCTCGACAGACTGGATTTCCTCACGCGCTTTCTGAACACATTGAGATAACTCGCCCTGGGACAAAACGCCGTCGGCAACCAGTCCATCGTATTTGGTCGCTCTGCGCCGCTGGCTCTCCTCGACCTTCTGCATGCGCTGGCGAATGGCAATTCCCAAGGTTTTGCACAGCTGCTGCGCGCCGTCCTCTTCGAGACGGGCAAAAGGCTGATCACTGCGGTTGTTGATCACCTGCAGAACACCGTACAGTGTGTTGCCATCCATCACGGGGGCAACCAGCATCTGCTTGGTGCGATAACCCGAGCGTTTGTCCACCTCCTGCAAGAAGCTCAGACCCGGATGGATTTTCTTGAGCGCCTCGTCGTCATAAACGTCGGCAATGTTGACCATGGTCTTTGACAGTGCCACATACCCCGCCACGCTTTGCGCGCTGATTGGCAGCTTGAGGTCTCGGCTGGTATTGAGACCCGTTTTGACTTTTGAAATAATGGAGGTGCGGTCCTCATTGACGGCGTAAAGGGTCAGGCGGTCTGCATTGAACAGCTTGCAGATGTCCTGGCTGGCTTCCAGCATGATCTGGTCAATGTTTTCAGTCTCGTGGATGCGGTTGGTCACCAGCTGCAACTGGCGAAAGTAAAGCGCCTCAAAGGTGACCCCCCGCTCTTGCGGAGGAAGCATCTGCGAGTCGAAAAACGCGTCTTCGTGGTCTCGTTGTACGACGGCACTCATAGTTCAAACTCCTGGCCCGCGCGCAGCCAGCGGATGTCATGGGTAACGTTGGGGCCAAACGGCGCTGTCTGGTCAAAGCGCTGGATCTCGGCCATGATCAAATCCGTTTCCGCCGGCTTGGTATGGGTGATGTAAATCGGATAATTTCTGCCCTTGTCGATGCAGTCGAGCTCACTCGCAAGTGCGTGCGGCGACAAGTGCAAACTGCGCACAGCCAGATCGCGCTCCCTGTTGCTGAAAGCTGTTTCAATCACCAGCATGGCCACATTGAGCTGATTGATACGGGCCCAGAGTGCCGGGTTTCGCTCGGTGTCGCCAGTAAAGACCCAGCAACCCGCACTGGCAGCGACCGCATAACCGACAGCGGGGACGGTATGCACAGCAGGCAATACTTCCACCAGCTTGCCACCGAGCAACAGCGTCTGTCCAATAGTCAGCGGATGGAAACTCACAAACGGCGCTTCCGGCGTCGGGATTCGTGAGAAATCCGGCCAGATGGTGTCGTTGAAAATATGCGCACGTAACGCATCGATTGTGCCCTGCAAGGCATGAATCTGTATCGGCGTTGTCCGCTGCGCGGCGATGGCGTCAACCATCAGCGGCAAAGCCGCCACGTGATCCAGGTGGGAGTGCGTGAGCAGGACATGGTCGATGCCGCGCATCTCGTCCAGCGTGAGGTCACCGACCCCGGTTCCCGCATCGACCAGCACGTCGTGGTCAAGCAGGAAAGACGTGGTCCTGCAGTCCTTGGCGATGGCTCCCGAACAACCCAGTACACGTACTCTCATGGTCTTTTGGCTTGATGCGCGGGCAAGCTGCGCTTATTTGGTTTCGAAATTGGTCGCGCCGTCCCACTCAGGGTCAAATGGCAGCAGCCTCATGGAGGCTACACGCTCTGCGTACAGCCGGTAAAGGTACTTTTGCGCATTCATGCGCCGTAAGTTAAGCAAATGCACATCGCAAGCGTCCCAGTCCTGGTCGCGATAGGCCTTCAGCGCCAAAGTCCATGTCTTCAGCTCGCTGCTGGCCTGCTTGTCCAGTTGGCCCAGGGACGACGCGGGCCAGAAGATCGCGACTGCCTGATCTTTGCCTTTGACCCGAACCCTGTCAAGCTCCTGCCAGGCAAAATCAGGGGCGAGCTTGCGTGTGGACTCGCTCACAACGATATCCACGCCGTAGGTTTTGGACAAGCCTTCCAGGCGCGACCCCAGGTTGACCGAGTCGCCAATCACCGTGTAACTGCGGCGTATGTGAGAGCCCATGTCGCCGACACACATGCTTCCGGTGTTCAGCCCGATGCCTATGCCGATTTCCGGCAGGCCAGCGGCAACATGCTCTTTGTTGAGCTGGCGCACCGCGCCAACCATTTCCAGGGAAGTCTTGACCGCCAGGCCGGCATGATCCGGCGTGTCGACGGGTGCGCCCCAGAATGCCATCACGCAGTCCCCCATGTATTTGTCGATGGTGCCGCGATTGCTGCGAATCAGGTCGGTCAACCGGCTGAAAACACTGTTGAGCAATGCCTGCAGTTTGGTCGGCTCCATGGTCTCGGACATCTTGGTGAACCCACGCATGTCGCAGAACATCACCGTCAACTCCTTGGCCGACGCTTTCATGGTGTAGCTGTCGGGGTCCTTGACCATTTCATCAACCAGCTCGGGCGGCACATAGGTCCCGAACAGGTTGGCCAGCTCGCGCTTGGAGCGGCTCTCGACAAAATAGCCGTAACTCATGTTGAGCGCAAACGCGGTGAGCGCCATGACCAGCGCGGTGGCAAGCGGCAAAACCAGACCGTAGGCCGAATAAAGCCAGAAATTGAGGCCGACAAGCGCTGCAGTCACACCCACGCTGGTCGCTACAGCCTTGGGCGCTGACAGCAGCGGCAACGCAAATGCAAGGGTCAACCCCGACAGGACAAGGACCAGCACCTCATAGCCCACTGCATAGTCTGGTTTGACGAAGACTTTGCCATCGAGAAATCCGGAAATCATGTTCGCGTGGATCTCCACACCGGGGTAAGCCTCTCCCACAGGGGTCACCCGCAGATCGAGCAAGCCCGGCGCAGTGGTGCCCAGGAGCAGGATTTTGTCTTTCAATTGCCCCGGTGCCACGCGTTTGGCCAATACATCGGATGCCGAGATGTACTTGAAGGAGCCTCCATTGGGTCCGCCGGACCCCCGAAATGGCACCAGGGTTGTCACTCGCTGGTCCACAGGAAGTGCCATCGTCTTGCTGCCCTGCCTGAGCAAAATGCTCTCCAGGCCCTGATAGTTGCGGGACAGGAATTTTTCCTGGGGGAAGCCTGGCTCTACGCTGGGTAACCCTGTCAGCAGGCGAAACATTGCCAGGGACAAAGACTCGTAATATTTGTCCTGATATTCCGCAATCACGGGGATTGAGCGGACAACGCCATCCCCTTCCACAATCGGGTTGGTATGACCGGACAAGGAAGCCACGCTTGCCAGCGGCTCGATATTGGACCCGTAGCCACTGTAGCTGACGAACCGGATTGGCCGTCCGCGCAATGCCTCCTGCTGCATGACCGGGGCAGGCAGGACACCGTTGACGAGTCCTCCGCTGTCACTGGTGAAGTAATAGCCCAACACCACGGGTTGCTTTTCCAGCGACTTGGCAAAGACCGCATCGTAGTCCAGCGATCCCTGCAATTGGGCCACCCTCTCGCTGAACCCGGGTTGGTCGCGCAGCTCGTTCTTCGCAAGCTGAAGCAGACGCTTGAGCCCCGAACTATCGTCAGGTTCGGGGAAAAAAACATCAAAACCGAGCAGCGCGGCTCTTTGCTGCCCCAGCAACTCCTGCACCAGTAACGCCAGCTTGTCGCGCCCCCAAGGCCAGCGACCGACTTCAGCCAAGCTTTTTTCGTCGATATCGACGATGACAATGCGCTCATCCAGTGTACGCGGCATCGTGGCGCGCAGCCGCGCGTCATACAGGATGTCGTCGAGGCGCTGTAGCACGTCGATGCGCATGACTCCGCCGGCATGCAGCAGAGCAAAGATGAGCGGAATCAGTGTGACGGCAATGCGAGGCCAGTGCCGGAGAAAATGACGCATGGTGGGCCCCTGAGAAAGCAGCGCCTGAAGGCAGTGTTCCGGTCAGCGACCTTCAGGCATCTGGCTCAACGCTGAACAAACTGCATTTGAGTCCCCGCGAGCTCGAGGACGTCACCGTTTTTCAGAGACACCGGCTCGTCGCCTATGGGCATGCCGTTGAGGGTCGGCTTGCTGACTCCTTCGACGTGCGCCACGACAAAGCCCTGCGGCCTTTTGGTGATGGCCGCCACCGCGACGCCGGGTTTGCCAATGGTGGTCACCACCTTGACCAAGGCCACCTCGCGACCGGCCGCTGCACCGGACATGACCTTGATAGCCGCAGTGCCGGTACCGCCCCCCGCCGGCGCGGGTACCGCTGCACTGGCCGTTGGCGCCACCGAGCCCGCCTTGATGATCATCGTTTTTTCGAAGCCCGCACTGGCGGCTTCATTGACGTATTTGATCTTGTATTTGCCAATTTCTACGATGTCGCCGTTGTTCAGCTGCTGTTTCTTGACAGCTTTACCGTTGAGGTAAGTGCCGTTGGTGCTGTTGAGGTCCTCGACGAATACCTCATTGCCGGACATTAGCAGAACAGCATGCTCCCCGCTGACCGCCAGGTTGTCGATGACGATGTCGTTGTAGGGCCGCCGCCCCAGGGACGTGCGGTCCTTGGTCAGCTGAAACTCCTTGATGACAACACCGTCAATAGAGACGATCATTTTCGGCATGGCCGACTCCAGTCTATTTTTACTTTGGCACTCATCTGCTATTTTCCCAACATTCTGGATAGTAGCCCGCGTTTTGCTGAGGCCTCGCTGGCTTGCGCCAGCAATACTGAAATATTATCCCGTCCGCCAGCATTATTGGCCGCAACAACCAGGTCGCGACCCATCTGGTCCAGTGACTTCGATCTCAATAGAATAGCTGCAATCTCCTCGTCGCCAACCATGTCCGACAGGCCATCAGAGCACATCAGGTAAATATCGCCCAGCTCAACGCGATGTTCGTTGACTTCCAGCAACACCGCATCCTCAACCCCCAGGGCTCGCGTGACCAGATTTTTGTTCACCGACGTAAGCGCCTGCTCGGGCGTGATCAGGCCCGCATCAATCTGCTCCTGCAGCAGGGAATGGTCCTTGGTGATCTGCTGGAACTGGGTTCCCCGCAAGCGGTAACAGCGTGAATCACCGATGTGGCCGAGCATCAGCCGCGCGCTCTGGAACACCCCGACCACCAAGGTGGTGCCCATGCCCGAATACTGTGGATTGGAGTTGGCTGCATTGAAAATGGAATGATTGGCGTTCTCGACGCAGATCTCCATCGCGCGCCGCATCTCCTTGGAGTTGGCGTGTCTGCCGGCCTGCGACAACCATCGCGCCAGCTCGGACTTGATGAACGCAGTCGCCATGCCGCTGGCTATTTCGCCTGCGTTGTAGCCGCCCATGCCGTCGGCAAGAATGCACAGGTTGGTAGCGGGATCAAATGTCACCGCATCTTCGTTGTTGTCCCGTATCAGGCCAGGGTCGGTCTGGATGTAAATCTCGTAATTCATCGTATTTTTGTTATGGTTTCAAAGGGGAATCGGCATGGTCTGCCGGGGTGTTAAAAGAGGCGGGTGCAGCAATCGTCTTCTCAAATGCAGGGGCTTCTCCAGCGGGAAAAGCAACCGTTTTTTCGCTGCTGCCAGTCGCGCTGGCAGTCTGCGCAGCCGCCGGGGCCGACATGCCGGGTGGTGCCCCTGACAATTCGGCGATGGCGGCGCGCAAATCAGCGGCAAGCTGGTCGCCCTCCTGGTAGCGGGTTTCTGAGTTTTTGTTGAGGGCCAGTGCAACGATGTCGGCCAGCCGACCCGACAGCTCCCCCCGGATGATGCGGATATCCGGCGCCGGCTCGTTGGCGATTTTGTACATCAGCTCCGCCAAGGAGTCTCCGCGGAAAGGCAAGACACCCGCCAGCATCTGGAACAGCATCACACCCAGCGAATACAGGTCCGAGCGGCCATCGACTTTTTTACCCGCAATCTGTTCCGGGGACATGAAACTGGGGGTTCCAAGCACCATGCCGGTTTTGGTCTTGCTCGAATCCGTGATGCGGGCAATCCCGAAATCGGTCACCTTGACGGTATCGCTGTCAGGGTCGTACATGATATTGGCCGGCTTGATGTCCCTGTGCACCACATTCTGTTTATGCGCATAAGCCAGCGCTTCGGCCACCCGCTCGACGATGGACAGCACCTTGGAGACAGGCAGCAGATGGCCCGCTCTGGTGACATCCGCCAGGTCTTTCCCCCTGAGGAATTCCATGGCAATGTAGGCCAGGTCATGCTCTTCACCTGCGTCGAAGATCGTCACGATGTTCTGATGCTGCAGCCTCCCGGCAGTTTCAGCCTCACGGAAAAACCGCTCCCGCGCGTCTGTCAGCTCATCGCCTTCAAACTCCTGGCTCAGCGCCATGGTCTTGATGGCCACCACACGGCCAATTTTCGGGTCCTTGCCCAGGTAGACCACGCCCATGGCGCCTTTACCCAATTCCTTTTCAATCTGGTAACGGCCCAGCATGGGCTTTTCAACGCCCCCGCCATCGAGCAGCATGGTGCCGCCAGGGTGGGTGCCCCCGCCGCCGAGAATCACGGTTTCCGACAGGTTTTTGGCGCGATTGAGTTTGGCCTGCAGGTCCTTGTGGTTCTTGTTGTGACCGGCCATGTATTCATACACCGCCTGCGCCTTGTTGAATTGGCGCTTGCGCTCGAAATCGAGCGCAAGGTTGTTCAGGTTGTCCATCAGCGCGTCGGTAAAAGGCACGCGCCGGAACCGGTCAAACGCCATATCCAGCTGCCCTTGCCCCTGCAGCGCCAGGCCCATCATGCGGCTGGTTTCGGCCGACTCCTCGTCAGAGCGGATTTTGCCGGCCTCAGTCATGAGGAAGCGTTTGGTCGTCAGGGCGAGATGCCCAATCACCAGAAGCGCCGCCGGAAAAACCAGTTTCAGCCAGGTCGCCGATGCCGACAGCAAGCCAAACTCGGTGCCCAGCAGCAGTACAAACAAGCCCATGGTCACCAGTGCAGCTTTGCCCGCAGACAAGCGCGGCACGCCAGCGATCAGATAAGCGGCAACCACAAGCAGCACACCCAGCGTGGCCCCCAAACCCCAGGTCGGCTGAACAATGAAATGTTCACTCAGAATGCTGGAGGTGATGTGGGCGATGGTCTCCGCCGGCGAGAGCCCCGGCCCGGCGGGCGTCGGGAACTGCGTACCCACACCGGCTGCGGTGGCGCCAATGATCACAATTTTGTCGGTGTATTTGCTGGCTGGAATTTTTCCGGACAACACGTCGTAGAAAGAATCCACCGCAAAGGCCGGCTTGCCGTCCCGGCCCCGGTAAAACTGCGGCAGCATCAGTGCGGCCTCGTCAGTCCCTATGCGCAGCTTGCCAATCTGCACCGACTCGCCGTTGTTGAGCCGGATGTCCGCGACATCCAGGTTCAGGCTTTTGACCGCTGCGAGCAAACCCATTGACGGCACGGCCTTGCCAAAATAGTTGATCAGCAGGGGCTCCTGCCGCACGGCGCCATCCACGTCCGGAAGCTGGTTCAGATGGGCGATGCCCGCCGCGCTGCTGCCTATGACTTTGATCGGCTGCTGACCGCGAACGGCGGGCAGCGAAAAGTTCTGCTGCTCGTCAATAGTGCTCTTGAGCGCGTAAGCGGGCAGAGGACTGTCGGGCCGCCCTTGGGGCTCCCCGAGCACAAACACCGAGGGCACCAGCACATTCGCGGCCTTGGCCATGCTCGCGGCCAGCTTGGCGTCGGTATCCAACGCAATCTCCGCCTCGGCAATCACCTTGCCCAATTGCTCGGGCAGTCCGCCTGGGGCGGTGGCCGGGTCCGCCAGCGGTCCCAGCGCTTCCTTCATCTTGCGAATGAAGACCAGGCCGCGATCAGTTTGCGGTTCAAAAAAGAAGACCGTATGGGCGATCGTCTTTGACTTGGCTGCGGCCAGCTGGTCAATCAGCTGCGCATGCACATCGCGCGGCCACGGCCAGCGCCCGATGTTGGCAATACTCTGGTCATCAATAGCGATGATGGCGATGCGGTCGGAGGGCTGGCGCGAGGTGCTGGTGCTGGCGAAGTCGTAATAACGCCGTTCCAGGGCGCCAAAGAAGTCGGTCACGCTGTGCAGAACCAGCACGGCAAGCACAACGAGGACGCCGACAAACCAATCGGCTTGCCAGAATTGTCCGCGCTTCCTCGATGATGTGGCCACGTCCCGCCCCTTGTCCTGGTTGTCCAAACCTGGTACTTCGGCTTGTACCGGTTTGTATTGTGCATTTGCCGACCCGATTTCGTTACGGGTCGGTTACAAATACACTGAGTGCGGACATTAACAGACGCCTTCAAGCCGGACAAGGGACTTTTGCACGTCTCACGCGCCCTTTTACCGATCGGTACCGCAAGGGCGAAGGTACCGTGTCAACGCAACCCGAAGCCGCTCAGGCCGCGTTGGCGGGCTTCTGACGCGCCTGGATCCACTTGCCCGCAGCCAGCACAAAAAGCGCACCCACCACCGCCGCTACATAGCCCCACATTGCCGACTCGGGCACATAGGCCTTGATCGCGGGGTCGGTGTATGCCATCTGGCCCGCGATCCAGCCCAACAGCATGGCGCCAAGCGTAATGATGAAGGGGAAACGCCCCATCAGCTTGAGGACCAGCTGGCTGCCCCAGACAATAATGGGAATGCTGACCAGCAGGCCAAAAATGACCAGGGCCAACTGGTGATCCTGGTGCGCCCCCTGCGCCGCCCCCGCAATCGCCAGCACGTTATCCACACTCATCACCAAGTCGGCAATGATCACGGTTTTAACAGCCCCCCAGAGCTTGTCGCTGGAGCTGATGTTGTGGTCGTCCTGGCCTTCAGGCTGCAGCAGCTTCACGCCGATCCAGAGCAGCAACACAGCGCCAACGACCTTGAGGTAAGGCACCGCCAGCAGGGCCAGCGCAAAAGCAATCAAGATCACGCGCAGAACGATGGCACCCATGGTGCCGTAGATGATGCCCTGGGTACGCTGCTTCGGAGGGAGATTTCGGCAAGCCAGGGCAATCACCACCGCGTTGTCGCCGCCCAGCAGGATGTCGATCATGATGATCTGGCCTACCGCAAGCCAAAAGCTTGCCGTCATGAACTCTTCCATGGAAACCTCTCAAAGAGAATCGAAAAGGCCGATTGTCAGCGAAGACAATCGGCCTGACAGTTGACCGGCCTCAATTTTCCGGAATTTACAGCAGCGCTTTGAGCAATTTCGCCATTTCTGAGGGGTTGCGCGTTACGGTGAAGCCGCAGGCTTCCATGATTTCAAGCTTGGCGTCAGCCGTGTCGGCACCGCCAGAGATCAGCGCGCCGGCGTGCCCCATGCGTTTGCCGGCCGGTGCCGTCACACCGGCGATGAAGCCGACGATGGGCTTTTTCATGTTGGCTTTGCACCAGACGGCCGCCTCGGCCTCATCCGGTCCACCGATCTCGCCGATCATGATGACGGCATCCGTCTCCGGATCGTCGTTGAAGGCACGCATCACGTCGATGTGTTTCAGGCCATTGATCGGGTCGCCGCCAATGCCGACGGCACTGGACTGGCCCAGGCCGATTTCGGTCAGCTGGGCCACGGCTTCATAAGTCAGCGTGCCGGAGCGGCTGACCACGCCAATGCGGCCCTTGCGGTGGATGTGGCCGGGCATGATGCCGATCTTGATTTCTTCGGGTGTGATCAGGCCGGGGCAGTTGGGGCCCAGCAGCAGGGTTTTCTTGCCGCCAGCCGCTTCCTTGGCTTTCATGCGGTTGCGCACTTCCAGCATGTCGCGCACGGGAATGCCTTCGGTGATGCAAATGGCCAGGTCAAGGTTGGCTTCTACCGCTTCCCAGATCGCTGCGGCAGCGCCAGCTGGCGGCACGTAGATCACTGAAACTGTCGCGCCAGTGGCCTTGGCCGCTTCGGTCACGTTGGCA
This sequence comes from Polaromonas sp., assembly GCF_041689105.1. Taxonomy (GTDB): domain Bacteria; phylum Pseudomonadota; class Gammaproteobacteria; order Burkholderiales; family Burkholderiaceae_C; genus Polaromonas. The sequence goes on from NZ_JBDNGU010000200.1 coordinate 19,271, forward strand.
AAAATCGGGATGCCTTCGAAGTCTTCGCCGGCTTTTTTCGGGTTCACGCCCGCCACGAAGGCCTCTTTGCCATTGGCGTAGTCGCGGCACATGCGGGTGTGGAACTGGCCGGTCTTGCCGGTGATGCCCTGCGTGATGACTTTGGTGTTTTTGTTGATGTAAATAGACATGTTCTTGGCTCCGGGCTTATTTGACGGCAGCGACGATTTTTGTCGCGGCTTCGGCCATGGTGTCTGCTGCGATGATGGGCAGACCGGAGTCAGCCAGCATCTTCTTGCCCAGGTCTTCGTTGGTGCCCTTCATGCGCACGACCAGCGGAACCGACAGGTTCACGGCCTTGCAGGCGGTGATCACGCCGTCGGCGATGGTGTCGCATTTCATGATGCCGCCGAAGATGTTGACCAGGATGCCTTTGACATCGGGGTTCTTCAGCATGATCTTGAAGGCTTCGGTGACCTTCTCGGGGGTGGCGCCACCGCCCACGTCCAGGAAGTTGGCTGGCTCGCCGCCGAACAGCTTGATGGTGTCCATGGTCGCCATGGCCAGGCCTGCGCCGTTGACCAGACAGCCGATGTTGCCGTCCAGACTGATGTAGGCCAGGTCAAATTTGCTGGCCTCGACTTCGGCCGGGTCTTCTTCGTCCAGGTCGCGGTAGGCAACGATTTCAGGGTGGCGGAACAAAGCGTTGGCGTCGAAGTTGAACTTGGCGTCCAGGGCCACGACCTCGCCCTTGCTGTTGCGGTTCAGCGGGTTGATTTCAACCAGCGACGCGTCGGTCTCCATGTAGCATTTGTAGAGCTTTTGCAGGATGTCGACGGTTTGCGCAACGGAATCAGCAGGCATGCCGATACCGGACGTTATTTCCCGGGCCTGGGCGTCGGTCATGCCGACCAGCGGGTCGACAAACACCTTGATGATCTTTTCAGGGTTGGAGTGAGCCACCTCTTCAATGTCCATGCCGCCTTCGCTGGAGGCAATGAAGGCCACTTTTTGCGACTCACGGTCGGTCACTGCAGAGATGTAATACTCTTTCTGGATGTCGGCGCCGTCTTCAATGTAAAGACGGCGGACTTTCTGGCCTTCAGGGCCAGTCTGGTGCGTGACTAGCTGCATGCCGAGGATTTCGCCGGCGAGTTTTTTCACGTCTTCGATGCTGCGCGCCAGCTTGACGCCGCCGCCCTTGCCACGTCCGCCAGCGTGGATCTGTGCCTTGACCACCCAGACCGGCCCACCCAGTTTTTGGGCGGCTTCGACGGCCTCTTGCACGGTGAACGCAGGAATACCGCGTGGAGTGGGGACACCAAAGTTGCGCAAGATTTCCTTGCCTTGGTACTCGTGAATTTTCATGAAATTACTTCCAGGAGTCGGTAAAAAGGGGCGTTCACCGAAGTGATGTCAATCTGCCACAGATCCGCAGAATTCACCAAAATGTAACGCCTTCGATCACTGCAGGCAGCAGCGCAGAACTGTATCATGTTGCGATGCACAATTATTGTGCGCGCCTGACACGCAACTTATAAGCAATTTCCACAGGAGACAAGCGACATGGCCAAGGTCTTCATTGACGGCGAAGCAGGAACCACAGGGTTGCAGATCCGGGAGCGCCTGCAGGCCATGCCCGCCATCGAACTTGTCAGCATCGCACCTGAGTTGCGCAAGGATGCGGCCGCCAAGCGCGCACTGATGGGCACGGTGGATCTGGTGGTGTTGTGCCTGCATGACGATGCGGCCCGCCAGTCGGTGGCCATGATCGACGAACTGACGCGCGAGAACGGACAGGGCCCGAAAATCATTGACGCCTCCACCGCGCACCGCACGGTGCCGGGCTGGGTGTTTGGTTTTCCCGAGCTCGCGGCCGGCCAGCGGGAGGCGGTCGCCAACGCCCATCGGGTGGCCAACCCCGGCTGTTATTCCACCGGCGCGATTGCGCTGATACGACCGCTGGTCGAGGCCGGCCTGCTGCCGCTGGACTTTCCACTGGCCATCCCCGCTGTCAGCGGGTATTCCGGCGGTGGACGCAGCATGATTGAGGACTATGAGGCCGGCACGGCGCCGCTCTACCAGGTCTACGGGCTGAACCTCCAACACAAACATCTGCCCGAAATCATGCGGTACACCGGCCTGACACGCCGCCCCATCTTCACGCCCTCTGTCGGCAACTTCAAACAGGGCATGCTGGTTCAACTGCCCCTGCATCTGGACTTGCTGCCCGGCCGGCCTACGTCAGCGCAATTGCAGGATGTGTTGACAAGCTACTACGCCGACAGCCCGTGGGTGACGGTGGAGCCCGTGGAGGGCAGCACATCGATTGATGCCCTGGGCCTGAACGATACCAACAAGATGGAGCTGCGCGTTTTCGGCAACGAGGAGTTCCGCCACGCCGTGCTGATTGCGCGGCTGGACAATCTTGGCAAGGGTGCTTCCGGCGCGGCCGTTCAAAATCTGGAGTTAATGCTGGGGTTATAAAGCCGCAGTCCACGACCGTCATCCCGGACTCGATCCGGGATCCATGGCACATTGACGACCTGACGGGCGAACGTCGCAGGGATTGCGGGTCAGGCCCGCAATGACAGCCGGGGGCCTAGTCGTCCCCTGATTGGGACACCACGCGGCGAATCGCATCCGCCCCAAAACCCCGCGCTGCCAAAAAGCGCATTTGTTTGGCGCGGGCAGCAGCATCTGTTGCCGCGCCGGTTTTAGCATCAAACTTCTTACGCCAGACTTCCCGGGCTCGCTCGACCTCGGTGGCCTTCAAGCCGTCCAGCGCATGCAGCACCGCCTCCGGCGCCAGTCCTTTGCCTTGCAACTCGTACTTGATGCGCGACGCGCCCAGCTTGGCTTGCCGGCGGTTGATCACTGACTCGATCACCCGCGCCTCGCTGATGAAGTCCTTGGCCTGCAACTCGTCCAGCACCTGGGCCAGTTGTGCTGGCGACTCGGCATGTGCGGCCAGCTTGCGTTCCAGCTCGGCGCGCGAATGTTCGCGCGCTGCCAGGTAACGCAAGGCCCGGCCCTTCAAGGACAGGCCGAAGCCCGGCGATGGGGTGGGTGGACCCGCTGTGATGTTGGCAGTCACGGCTCAGTTGCTACATTTTCGATAGCTGATTACTCAGGCAGGGCAGGGGCTGAAGGCCCTTTTTCTCATACTGCAGCGGCTTTGGGCGCTTTCTCGGCTTTGTCCGCCTTGTCGATTTTTTCGGCCTTGTCGGCCTTTTCCGGTTTGCCGCCCGCCGCGTCCTGGATCAAGGGGATGCCCAGCGACTCGCGCACCTTGTTCTCGATCTCGATGGCGAGTTCGGGGTTTTCCTTGAGAAATTCACGCGAGTTGTCGCGGCCCTGGCCGATTTTTTCGCCGTTGAAGGCATACCAGGCGCCGGCTTTCTCGACGATGTGGCCGGCCACGCCCAGGTCCAGCACCTCGCCCAGTCGGCTGATGCCTTCACCGTAGAGGATGTCGAACTCCGCCATCTTGAAGGGCGAAGCCACCTTGTTCTTGACCACCTTGACCCGGGTTTCGTTGCCGACCACTTCCTCGCCCTTCTTGATCGAGCCGATGCGGCGGATGTCCAGGCGCACCGAGGCGTAAAACTTCAGCGCATTGCCGCCGGTGGTGGTTTCGGGCGAGCCGAACATCACGCCGATCTTCATGCGGATCTGATTGATGAAAATGACCATGCAGTTGGCCTTCTTGATGTGGGCCGTCAGCTTGCGCAGCGCCTGGCTCATCAGGCGGGCCTGCAGGCCGGGCAGGGAGTCGCCCATTTCGCCTTCGAGTTCGGCCTTGGGTGTCAGCGCCGCGACCGAGTCAATCACGATCAGATCGACCGCGCCCGAGCGGACCAGCGAATCGACAATTTCAAGGGCCTGCTCGCCAGTGTCGGGCTGGCTGATCAGCAGGTCTTGCAGGTTCACGCCGAGTTTTTGCGCGTACTGGATGTCCAGCGCATGTTCGGCGTCCACAAAGGCGCAGGTGCCGCCGAGTTTTTGCATTTCGGCAATCACCTGCAGGGTCAGCGTGGTTTTGCCAGACGACTCCGGACCATAAATTTCCACCACCCGGCCGCGCGGCAAGCCGCCGACGCCCAGCGCGATGTCCAGCCCCAGGGAGCCGGTGGACACCACCTGGATGTCTTCGATCACTTCGCCGGCACCCAGCTTCATGATGGTGCCTTTGCCGAACTGCTTCTCGATCTGGGCCAGGGCGGCTTGCAAAGCCTTGGCTTTTTCGGTGTTCAGGGCGGGGTTGGTCTTGTTCGGCAGGTCCATGGAAAACTCCTTGAGGGTCAGTGAAGTAACTACTTTTGCTTCGAATTCCGGCTCTGCTTTTAATCACAGCGCTGGATGCATGACCAGTACTTTATGACTTCTATATAAATAAGTAAACCTTGTTTTTAGTCAGTTTGACTGATCAATTAGCGTACTATTTCTGGCATGGATTCGAACCCTGTTTCAGCCCCCGCCGCAGCACCCACCGACGAGGAAAACTGGCGCCTCACCCATCTGGGCCGCCTGCTCGGCCACGCCTTGCGGCGTTTTGACGAACGCGTGCTGGTGCTGATGGCGCGTGACGTCGATGTGCCGCTGGCGCTGTCGAATCTGGCTGCGCGCGCACAGGTAGGAGCGGCACACATCCACATCACCCGGCACCTGGCAGTGGACGGTTCGCGCCTGACCGATCTGGCCGCCAGCGCCGGTATGAGCAAGCAGGCCATGGGCGACCTGGTGGACCAGTGCGAGGCCTGGGGCCTGGTCACCCGCCAGGCCGACCCGCACGACAAACGCGCCCGGACCGTTCTGTTTACGGCCTCCGGTCTGCTCTGGCTGCAGGCTTTTCGCAGCGCAGTCAGCCAGGCCGAAACCGAATTCCGCCAGGCCGTCGGCACCGACGTGGCGACCGTGGTGGCACTCGGGCTGGAAGCCTATTCCAGCACTTGAGCTCTGTCAGCAAACCGGAGCAGATAAAAGCCTAGAATTTGAAAAACTGCCCCAGAGCCGTTTCAGACTACACCTCCGCCGGAGCGTGCAGGCATCCCCCCCCAGGAGACAAGCATGCGCATTTTGATTGCAGAAGATGACCAAGTGCTGGCAGACGGATTGCTACGCACGCTGCGCGCTTCGGGTGCGGCGGCCGACCATGTCGCCAGCGGCACCGAAGCCGATGCCGCGCTGATGACCAACACCGAGTTCGACCTCTTGATCCTGGACCTGGGCCTGCCGCGAATGCATGGCCTGGAGGTGCTCAAGCGCCTGCGCGCTCGTGGCTCGGCCTTGCCGGTGCTGATCCTGACCGCCGCCGACAGCGTCGAAGAACGCGTCAAGGGCCTGGACTACGGCGCCGACGACTACATGGCCAAACCCTTTTCACTGCAAGAGCTGGAAGCGCGTGTGCGCGCCCTGATACGCCGCGGCATGGGCGGCGCCAGCAGCACCATCAAACACGGCCCGCTGGTCTACGACCAGGCGGGCAGGGTGGCCACGATTGACGGCCAGATGGTGGAGCTGTCGGCACGCGAACTCGGCCTGCTCGAAGTGCTGCTGCAGCGCGCCGGCCGCCTGGTCAGCAAGGACCAGCTGGTCGAGCGTCTGTGTGAATGGGGCGAAGAGGTCAGCAACAACGCGATCGAGGTCTACATCCACCGGTTGCGCAAAAAAATTGAAAGAGGCCCGGTGCGGATTGCCACGGTGCGCGGACTGGGTTATTGCCTTGAAAAAATCCCTGGCTAGGTATGTGGCCCCCACGGTCGTTCGCTTCGCGTAACTCCCTGCCCCCCGAGGGGGCGCATTTTTCCTTGGCGCGGCCCAGCGGAAAAACCTGGCCCCCACGGTCGTTCGCTTCGCGTAACTCCCTGCCCCCCAAGGGGGCCGCTGCGCCTGCGGCCCGGCAAAGCCGGTTCTGCGGCCCCTGCTGGCTTGATGAAAACGCCACCGCGCTTTTCACGCCGTGGCACTGAGACTTTTCCAGCGTGAGCGCCGCAGCCTGTTCGGCGAGATCCTGGACTGGATGCTCACGCCACTGCTGCTGCTGTGGCCGATCAGCCTGGCCCTGACCTGGCTGGTCGCGCAGAACATCGCCGACAAGCCCTTTGACCGCGCGCTTGAATACAACGTGCAGGCTTTGTCCAAGCTGATCGTCGTCAAGAACAAGCAGGTGCAGTTCAACCTGACGGCGTCGGCGCGCGAAATCCTGCGCGCCGACGATACCGACCTGGTGTTCTACCAGGTGCTGGGC
>NZ_JBDNGU010000201.1:0-19707 GCF_041689105.1 Polaromonas sp.
CGCGCGCTTGAATACAACGTGCAGGCTTTGTCCAAGCTGATCGTCGTCAAGAACAAGCAGGTGCAGTTCAACCTGACGGCGTCGGCGCGCGAAATCCTGCGCGCCGACGATACCGACCTGGTGTTCTACCAGGTGCTGGGCACGCGCGGCGAATTCATCAGCGGCGAGCATGACCTCCCGCTGCCACCCGCCGACGAGGCGTCCTTCAGCGGCGAGGTGCGGTTGCGCGAAGACCTCATGCAGGGGGAAGAGGTGCGCGTGGCCTACACCTGGATCCCGGTCGATTCGCCGGGCGCCCAACCCATCCTTGTGCAGGTGGCCGAGACACGGGAAAAGCGCAAAACCCTGGCCACTGAAATCGTCAAGGGCGTGATGGTGCCGCAGTTTGTCACCCTGCCGCTGGCGGTGCTGCTGGTCTGGCTGGCGCTGGTGCGCGGCATCAAGCCGCTGGACCAGCTGGAAAAGCGCATCCGCGCGCGAAAATCCGACGACATGAGCCCGCTCGACGAAAGCGTGGTGCCCGAAGAAGTTGCGCCACTGGTTTCGTCGATCAACGACTTGCTGAGCCGGCTCAAGGTGTTGCTGAGCACGCAGAAGCGCTTCCTCGCCGACGCCGCTCACCAGCTCAAGACACCGCTGGCCGGCCTGCGCATGCAGGCCGACCTGGCGCAGCGCCAGACCGATGCGGAAGAGCTGAAGAAATCCCTCAAGCAGATCGGCCGCGCCAGCGTGCGCGCGACCCACACCGTCAACCAGCTGCTTGCCCTGGCCCGTGCCGAGACCACGGGCCGCAGCCTTGCCAAGCAGAAGCTCGACGTGGTGCAGGTTCTCTCCGACGCGATCCAGGACTCGGTGCCGCGCGCTCTGGAAAAACACATCGACCTCGGCTACGACGGCCCGCCCGCAGGCGAAGAAGCCAGCCTTCTCGAGGCCAACCCGACCTTGCTCAAGGAGCTGGTGCGCAATCTGCTCGACAACGCCCTCAACTACACGCCAGAAGGCGGGCAGGTCACAGTGCGCCTGCTGACCGACCGCTTCAGCGGCGTGATGGTGCTGCAGGTTGAAGACTCCGGCCCGGGCATCCCGGCTGCTGAGCGCGAGCTGGTGTTGCAGCCCTTTTACCGCGCGCTCGGCACCAACGTGGACGGCTCCGGCCTGGGTCTGGCCATCGTGGAAGAAATCGCCAAGCAGCACGGCGCCACCGTCTCGATTGAAGACGCCCTGCCCGGGCACACCCCCGCAGGCGCACGGGTGACCATCCGTTTCATGGGTTTTGCCGCCCTGCCACTGGAATGACGCGGTCTTGTCCGTCCCCGGTGTAAGACGCCGTCTGTAGATGCGCGGCCGGCATCCTGCCTACACTGGATGTCTGTTCACCGAATCCTGCCCGCCATCATGAGCCCCAAGACCGCCAAGCCCCCCGTGACCCCCACAGCCACCAGCGCGAGCACGCGCGAAAGCCGGCGCCACATGCGCACCCGCCTGAAAATCGGCCTGTCCGCCTGTTTTTCCCACCCCGACCACGCGCGCTCGCTGTTCACCGGCAAGACCCTGCAATACGTCGAGCAGTCGGTAGCGCACTGGATCATGTCCTCCGGCGCCATGGTCGTCATGGTGCCCTGCCCAACTGGCAGCACGCAGCGCGGCGACGTCAACTTCGACGACTACGCCCAGTGGCTTGACGGACTGGTGCTGCACGGCGGCGAGGACGTCTGGCCAGGCAGCTACGGCGAAGAGCCGCTGGACCAGCGCTGGTCCGGCGACCGGGTGCGCGATGAATACGACAAGGCCTTGGTCGACTCCTTCGTCAAAGCTGGCAAGCCGGTGTTCGGCATTTGCCGTGGCCTGCAGCTGCTCAATGTGGCTTTCGGTGGCACCCTTTACCAGGACATCGACACCCAGCTGCCCGAGTCCTTCTCGCACCGCGACGCTGTGGTCTACGACCAGAACTTCCACAGCGTGGACATCGTGCAGGGCACGCGACTGTCCAGCCTGTACCCCGGCGTGGAGCGCGCCCGCGTGAACAGCATTCACCACCAGGGCATCAAGGACCTGGCGTCCGAATTCGAGGCCGAGGCCATCAGCGTGTCCGACGGCATCGTCGAGGCCATACGCCGCAAGGACCCCGCGAAAAGTTATATCGCGGCCCTGCAGTGGCACCCCGAGTTTCACCAGCCGGGCTCGGACACGATTGATGATGCGGCGGTGCTGGAGGACTTTCTTGCCGCTGTGGCGGCGGCGAAAGCAAGGCTCACAGCACCCGCATGATGAATCGGCCCGTGCAGCAAGAGTGAGCCTGCTATTTTTATGTAAAACAGGGCGGCAGCCCATGCTGGACGCACCCAGCCAGCTATTAATTCAATAGTAAATAAGATCCGGGTCGGCAAGCTGCCGGCCCGGTTACCGCTTCACTCCACGCCCAGCAAGTCGTAAATCCGCGTGACGTAGGCGCCAAAGGCAGGTGTTGTCTTGATGTGCAGCTTGCGCGGCTCGGGCAGGTCGATGGGAAAGAAGTCGGCCATGCGCGCGGGCCCGGCGGTCAACACCGCGCAGTGCGAGCCGAGAAACACCGCCTCCTGGATGCTGTGTGTCACCACCACGAAAGTCTTGCGGCTCTGCTCCCAGATACGCAGCATCTCCAGATTCATTTTTTCGCGGGTCAGCGCATCCAGTGCGCCGAAAGGCTCGTCCATCAGCACCAGCTTGGGGTCGTGAATCAGGGCCCTTGCAATGGAAGCACGCTGCTGCATGCCACCCGACAGCTCGTACGGGTGCTTGTCGGCAAAACCGGTCAGCCCCACCATCTCCAGCAGACCATGCGCACGTTCCACCGCCGCCTTGCGCGGCAAGCCGAGGATGTCCGCGGGCAGCAACACGTTGTCCAGGATGCTCCGCCACTTCAGCAGCAGCGGCTGCTGGAACACCATGCCCACGTCGCGTCCGGGGTTGAAAGCCGCGCTGCCGGTTCCGCCAATCTGCAGGGTGCCACCGTCGTGGCCATGCAGGCCGGCAAGTATCTTGAGCAGCGTGGACTTGCCACAGCCCGAGGGACCGACCAGCGACACCATATCGCCCTCGTGGATGTCCAGGGTCACGTCAGAGATCGCGAGGAACTCCTGCGCGCCCTTGCGGTAGACCTTGCGCAACTGATGCATGCTGATCAGGGCCTCGCCCCGCGCAGGAACACTGGGAACCGCGCTCATGACAGCCACCGCTGCAGGTTCGCGTGCACAAAGGCGTCGTCGCTCAGGTCACCGTGGGCCTGGTAGACGCGGTCGATCTGCCCGGCCTGGCCGGTGCCCAGGCCTTCTGCCGGGTCCAGGCACCAGATACCTTCCAGCAGGCCTTGGCGCCGCAGCACTTCATGGCAGCCGGCAATACAACCGTGGAAATTGTTGGCCACGTCAAAGAAGGCGCTGTTGCAGTCGGTCACCCGTGAATCAAGCGCCAGCAGCTGCGGACTCAGCATGCCGCCGTTGGCCGCCAGTTCAGCCTTGATCTGTGCCAGCTGGCTGACCGCGCTGGCCGTCCACACCGACCAGTGGCCCAGCAGACCACCACGAAAACGCACGGTCACGGCCTGGCCGTCACGCATGGCCGCAAACGGCAGGGCGAGATCAAGCACGATGTGGTCATCGTTGCCGGTGTAGAGGAACACACGCTCCTCCGCACGCGCATCGACCAGACCACGCACCACGTCCAGACTGCGGTAACGGTTAAAGGGCGCGACCTTGATGGCCAAGGCGTTCGGGATCAGGGCAAAACGGCGCCAAAAATCGCTGGACAACACCGGCCCGCCCACCACGGTCTGCAGGTAAAACCCAATCAGCGGAATCTCTTGCGCTACAGCTTCGCAATGTGCAATCAGCTCGTGCTCCGAGGCATGGGCCAACGCCGCCAGGCTCAGCAGCCCGGCGTGGTAACCGAGCCCGATCGCAGTTTGCGCCTCGGCGCGCGCCTGGGCCGTGCTGCCGCACAGGCCGGCAATCATGGCCATGGGACGGCTGGACCAGGCCAGCCTGTCTTCCATGGCAGCGCGCAACACGGGCTCGTACAGGCCGCGTTCGCGGATGCTGAACTGCGTGGTGTGCACCCCCACGGCGAGGCCGCCGGCACCGGCATCCACGTAATAGCGTGTGAGCGCGCGCTGGCGCTGGCGGTCGAACTGGCGCTGGGCATTCAGTGCCAGCGGATGGGCGGGAATCACTGTGCCTTGCGCCAGCAGCGCCAGCACGTCTTCTGGCAGGTCGGATCGGTTCAAGGGCATGGGGACTCCTGTATCTGTGGCTGCGGCTTACCCGAATTCCGGGCCAGCAATCGCGTGAATGAAATGGGTTTGTCCCTGCAGGGGCTGATCGCCCAGCCCCATGCGCATGAAACTGCGCTGCGGCGTGAAGCCCGCGTCGCGAAGCTGGCGGGCGAATACGGTGCGTGCATCGGGCACATCGATGAAAACGGGTTCGGTCAGACCCTGTATGGCGCGCGTCATCAACTCTGCGGCGCCGGCTTCATGCAGGGCCAGCAAGGGCCCGATCTGGTGGGCGATGCGCCCGCGCCGAACGATGGCAAAACCCTCGGTGCTGCGCACACAGCGTGTATCCGGCCGCGCCAGAAAGTCCGCCAGCAGTGCGGGGCGCGGCGCGCCCAGCGCCTCTGCATCCAGCGCAGCCAGCGCTTTGGCGTCGGGGAGCTGCGTGCTGCGCGCCGCCGACCTGGACTGCGGCTGGGCAGCGCGTTGCCAGCGCGTCAGCCCATACACCGGTGAAAAGCCGAACTGGCTATAGAGGCGCTGCCCGTCCGGTGTGGCGTCCAGGTAAGCGGTTCGCTCCGCGGCTCTCACCAGGTCCAGACAGTGCAAAAACACTGCACTGCCCAGGCCCCGGCCGCGTGCATCGGGCGCCACCAGGATCATGCTGATCCAGCTGACCTGTGGGCCGTGAGGCAACACCGCGCCACTGGCGATGATCTGACCCTGCGCATCGCGCACGACGCAGGTTGTGCCTTCGCGCGAAAAAATCGCCCAGTCCTGCGGCGTCTGGTTCCAGCCGCTTTGCAGCACCAGTGCGTCCAGCCCGGCCTGTACGGCGGGGGTCAACGACTCCAGCGTTTCGACGCGGACGGCCGCTTCAGTATTTGCCATCGCGGGATTCGAACTTGGTCGGCTTGCCGTACAGGCGCTGCTCGCGGGAAATCCAGTCCGCCACCCAGCCGATCTGGCGCGACAGCGAGACGCGCGGGTAGCCGAACAGGCGCTCGGCCTCGCCGGTGTTCATGAGCCAGGCGGTTGGCGCTTCCTCGCCGACGATGTGGGCGGGCTTGCCAAAGCGCCGCGCAAACTCCTGGGCCAACCAGCGGATGGAGGTGGTCTCGGGCCCGCTCACGTTCAGGGGCGACGTCGGAACGGTCGCGACGGCCAGGCAGCGCAGGGCCTGCGCGTTGGCGTCGCCTTGCCAGATGACGTTGACATGACCCATGGTCACGTCAATCTGCTCGCCGCGCCACACCTTGGTGGCCACATCGGCCAGCACGCCATAACGCAGGTCGATCGCGTAGCTCAGGCGGAACAGACGGCCCGGGGTGCCATGAACCTGCGAGAAATATTCGAACATGCGCTCCCGACCGACACAGGAGTTGGCGTATTCGCCAGGAGGACTCAGGGACGAGTCTTCGGCGGAGCCCTGGCTGATGACCGGTACAAAGGGGTACACACAGGCCGTGGAAAAAGCCACGATGCGCGAGGTTTTGAAAGTCTCAGCCACCAGGGCCGGCACATGGGCGTTCATGGCCCAGGTCAGCGGGTTGTTGGCGTCAGCGCCGAACTTGCGGCCCGCCATGAACACCACATTGGCGCACTGCGGCAACGCGGCCACGGCAGCGCGGTCCAGCAGGTCGCAGCTGATGGTATCGATGCCGTGTTTTTCCAGCATCTCGCGCACACCGGGCTCGCTGAAACGCGCCACTGCTATCACACGGCGACCAGGCATGGCATTGCGTGCCAGGCGCGCCAAGGTGGGTCCCATTTTCCCGCCCACACCCAGAATCATCAGGTCGCCATCGAGGCGCGCCAGATCCCGGACCAGATCAAGCGAAGGCGTGGCCAGGTAGTCCTCCAGGGCCTGTTCGTCGGCGAAGCTTTCCGGAAAGGCCAGGTCGTCCAGCACGGTGGGGGAGGGATTTGACGTGTGGGTCATTGAATTCTTGCGTCTTGGGTGATGAGGAGCCGCTCCAGCAGGAGGACCAGCAGGTAAAGCAGCACGCCCAGTCCGGTGATGAGCAGCACGGCCATGAAGACGGCAGGGGTGTCGAGCGAGGCCTGCAGCTGAATCATCAGGTAACCCAGGCCCTTGTCGGAAGCAATGAACTCACCGACCACAGCGCCGGCGACCGCCAGGATGGTGGCGACTTTCATCCCGGAAAACACGTAGGGCAGGGAGCCCGGCAGCTGGATGTAGCGAAACAGCTGCCAGCGTGAGCCTTTGAGCGCGCGCACCAGGTCGAGCAGTTCGGGCTCGGTCTCATTGAGGCCGCGAATGGTGGTCAGCAGGATGGGGAAAAAACACAGGCTGAAAGTGATCAGGATATTGGTGGCTATACCGTAGCTGAACCAGACGATGACCAGCGGCCCGAGCGCCACCTTGGGGACCATGTTCAGCGTGACCAGCACCGGAAACACCAGCAGCGTGAGCCGCCGGCTGGTGATGAACAACAGGGCGCACAGGATGCCCAGCACCAGCCCCAGGGCATAGCCGCCGAAAATCTCGATCGCCGTGACCGTGGTGTTGCTGAGCCAGCTCAGGTTGGTGTTGGACAGGGTTGCCAGCACCCGCGACGGCGCCGGCAGGATGAAGGACTGGATGGCGAAAACGCGCACCACGGCTTCCCAGAGCAACACGCCCGCCAGGTGGATGCCCACAATGGTCCCCCAGCGCCCCCAGGGCGGTCCGCTGCCGTCCGGCGCTGGCGCAACAGCCAACGCCACACCATCAAGGGGAGCCTTCATGTGAATTCCTTCGCGCAAACAGTCATTCGCGAATCATAGATTTGCCGCAAACCGTTGTCAACCAACTAGTTGAATTAACTTCAGATCAGCAAGCGCCGCCGGCAGCGCGCGGGGACTAACTGGCATGGCGACACGTCAACCCAAACCATGAAATTAATGCGCCATGCCAGTACCCTCACCCCGGCCCTCTCCCACAAGTGGGCGAGGGTGAGAAGCGTCGCTTCGCGAATTTCACGTTAACACTCGATCACGTTGACCGCCAGGCCGCCGCGCGAGGTCTCCTTGTACTTGGTCTTCATGTCGGCGCCGGTCTCGCGCATGGTCTTGATAACCTGGTCCAGCGAGACCGAATGGCTGCCGTCACCGCGCAGCGCCATGCGCGCGGCATTGATGGCTTTGGTAGCCCCCATGGCGTTGCGCTCTATGCAGGGCACCTGCACCAGACCCCCCACCGGGTCGCAGGTCAGGCCCAGGTTGTGCTCCATGCCGATCTCCGCTGCGTTCTCCACCTGTGCCGGCGTGCCGCCCAGCACTTCGGCCAGCGCGCCTGCAGCCATCGAACAAGCCACGCCAACCTCGCCCTGGCAACCCACTTCGGCGCCGGAGAGCGAGGCGTTTTCCTTGTACAGAAGGGCGATCGCCGCAGCCGTCAGCAAAAAGCGCTCTACGCCTTCGGCGTTTGCCCCATGGATGAAGCGGGTGTAGTAATGCAGCACCGCCGGGATGATGCCGGCCGCTCCGTTAGTGGGCGCCGTCACCACCCGTCCGCCGCTGGCGTTTTCCTCGTTGACCGCCAGTGCATACAGGCTGATCCAGTCCAGCACGACCAGCGGGTCGGTCAGTCCAGCTTGCGGTTGGCTGTTGAGCTGGCGCAGCAGGTCGGGAGCACGGCGCTTCAGGCGCATCGGTCCCGGCAGCACGCCTTCATGGGCGCAGCCATTGCGCACGCACTCCTGCATCACGGTCCAGATCCGCGCCAGACCGGCCGAAGTCTCGGCCTCGGGTCGCAGAGCGGCTTCGTTGGCGCGCATCAATGCACTGACGGACAGCCCCTGCGCTTTGCACAAGCCCAGCAGTTGGTCCCCGGTGGTGAAAGGGTAAGGCACAGGGGTGTCAACCGTCACCAACGCCCGCGCGCCGTCGTCCACCACAAAACCGCCACCCACCGAGTAATAGTCGCGCGAGCACAGCACGGCACCCTCGGCCGACAACGCGATAAAACGCATGCCGTTGGGATGAAACGGCAGCGTCTTGCGGTAGTACAGCAGGTGTTCTGTTTCAAAAAAACGCACGGCGTGGGTGCCCTGCAGGCGCAGGCTCTGGTCGCTGCGGATTTTTGCCAGTCGGGCATCTGTGGTCGACGTATCGACGCAGTCCGGCTCTTCGCCCTGCAGCCCCAGCATCACGGCTTTTCCGCTACCGTGGCCCTTGCCGGTAGCGCCCAGCGAGCCATAAAGCTCGGTTCGCACAGCGGCGGTTTGCCCAAGCAGACCGCCCTCGGCCAGGCAGCGAACAAAACGGGCCGCCGCGCGCATCGGGCCTACCGTGTGCGAACTGGACGGGCCGATGCCAATCTTGAAAATATCCAGCACGCTGAGGGTCATGAGTGGTCCATATCTCGGAAACAAGGGGTCATGCGGCGTCAGGGCCGCAGGGCATTCAGCGCAAACTCAATCACGTGACGCCGGCGTTGCACCAACGCGCCACGCGAGCCCAGCGGCTTGCCGAAGATGGCCGAAAGCGTATGGTTGTTTGAAAAGAAGAAATACGAAATGCCAGCGACGGAAATATAGAGGTTGATCGCATCAAAGTCAGCGCGGAACACGCCCGCACTCACACCGCGCTCCAGCGTGGCCTCCAGCATCTCGATGAACGGCGAGTGCATCTTCTGCAAGCGCTCGGAAGCCAGGATGTGACTGCCCTGGTTGCGGTTTTCGTCGGTCAGCAGCGCAATGAATTCCGGATGCTCAGCCAAGTAGTCAAATGAGAAGCCCACCAGCTGGGCCATGGCCTCCATGGGCTCCAGCGCCCCCAGCGACAACTTTTGTTCCTTCTCGCGTATTTCGGCGTAAACCGCCTCCAGCGCGACGAGGTAAAGCCCCTGCTTGCTGTCAAAGTAGTGGTAGACCAATTGCTTGTTGACCCCCGCGACGGCCGCGATCTCGTCTACGCGCGCGCCGGCAAAGCCCTTGCGCGAAAACTCCGCCACGGCAGCCGCGATGAGGGCTGCCCTGGCGACCGAGGCATCGCGCCTGGGCGTCTGCAGTGCAGGTTCAGGGTTTTTCAATAAAGTGGCCATATTGCTTCTCAACCAAACAGTTGGTAATATAAACTGGAAAGCGCCCCATCCGATCAATCATTCATTTCTGGAGTTGAACCCATGCGAAGACTAGTGAAATCCGCCGCCACCCTATTGTTGGCGACAAGCGCCTCATTTGCCATGGCGGCAGACCCCATGAGCCTGATGTTGAACTGGACTCCCACAGCCGATCATTCACCGATCTACTACGCAAAATCCAAAGGCTGGTACAACGACGCCGGGATTGACCTCAAGATCGAGGCGGGCAGGGGCTCTGGCGTGGCAGCGCAACGCGTGGGTTCGGGCGGCGCGGACGTCGGCATCGCCGACCTCCCCACCGCCATGCAGGCCAAAGGCAAAGGCGCGGACCTCAAGGCCATCATGGTGATTTATGCCAATTCCCCCCAGGGCTTTTATTGGCTCAAATCGTCCGGCATCACTGGCCCCAAGGACTTTGCCGGCCGCAAGATCGGTAACCCGCCCGGTGATGCCTCGCGCCTGATGTGGCCCGCCTTCGCCAAGAAAACCGGGCTGGAGCCGGCCTCCGTGAATTTTGTGAATATCAGCCCGCCAGCCAAGGTCGCCGCACTGAAAAGCAAGTCTGTCGACATCATCAGCGACTTCTACAACGAACATGACCTGAAGGTTCGCGAATTCGGCGCAGACCTGGGCTTTGTGGCTTGGCGCTCCATCGGCGTCAATGTGTACGGCAATGCCTTTGTGGTCAATGGCGCTTATCTGGCCGCCAACACTGATCGCATAAGGAAATTTGTCGCCGTGACGCAACGCGCCTATGCGGAATGCGTCAAGGATTTTTCCCCTTGCCTGCAGGCACTGACTACCGACGTCAGCGGTTTGAACCCGGACAACCAGCGTGACCAGTGGGAACGCATCAAGCAATTGATGCGCGACGACACCACGACCAAGGTTGCCCTGGGCAGCTTTGACAGCGCACGTATTAAGGCCGACTACGACCTGGTGCAAAGCCTGATCGGCATAGACAAACCCTTCGATCCGGCCACCATGTTCACCAACGAGTTCCTCGACAAGAACCTTCGCATGACCGCGAACTGAGGTCCTTGCGGGGGTGTTCCCCCGCTGCGCTCCCGGCCAGACGCAGGCCGTGAGCGCCAGGGCCGGCACCTGGGCGTCAGCTCAGGTGCTTGCCGACAATCCCCGCCAACTCAAACATCGTCACCTGCGGTTTGCCAAACACCGCGAGCAGCTTGGCGTCGGCATTGATGGCGCGCTTGTTGGCCGCGTCCTGCAGACCTTCGGCCTTGATGTAGTCCCAGAGTTTCTTGATGACCTGGGTGCGCGCCACCGGCTCGGCGCCTATCACCGCAGCCAACGCGTCACTGGGTTTCAGGCCGCTGCCGGGCTTGGCCACACGCGCGACTTTGGGTTTGGCCACCTTGGCGGCCGGTGTTTTTTTGGCGGCGACTTTTTTAGCGGCAACCTTCTTCGCAGCGGGGCCTGCGGACTTGGCCGCAACGGTTTTGCCGAACGGCGTTTTCACCGTGCCGGTTCTTGGCGATCCGGCCGTCTTGCGCGGCGGGAACTTGGACGGCGCGAATTCGAAGTTCACCTTGCCGGCTTCGGCGTCCCAGGCCAGCATGGCCTTGAACGGCCGGCGTGTGCGCATGGAGACAAACTTGTCGAGCAGGTCGGTCTTGCCGGTCGTCAGCAGCTTGACCATCTGCTCGCGCTCGACCGGCTGCTGCAGGATCATCTGGCCGGTCTTGAAGTCGCAGCTGGGGGTCGGTTGCGCGTTGGTCGGTACCGACTTTTCGCAGACATAGTTCTTGCCGTGTTCGAACACGCCTGCGCCGCACTTGGGGCAGGCGCCCAGCGACTGCTGGGCGCTGAAGTCGACGATCTCGCCGGTTTCGCCGGCCTTGTCGTCGCCGAAATCAAACTCTAGTTTGTAGTTCTTCGTCTCTTCGTCGAACTTGATGACCATCTCGGCCGTGAAAGGCCAGCCCGCCTTGGAGCGAAAGCCGTCGAGCGGACCGATTTTTTTGTCACGCAAAAACTGCTCAACCTCGGCCACTTCAAAGGTGCGGCCGGCCGGCGTCTTGCCGAAGGAAAAGCCGCAACCGCTGTCGGCGTTTTCACCCTTTTTGCCGGTGCAGGTGTAGCGCCGGTAGTTTTCCCGGATGATGCCGCCGCAGTTGGGGCAGGGCGCACTCAATGTCGCGTAGTCGCCAGGAATCGTGTCCTTGTCGTAACCCTTGGCCTTGTTGACCAGGTTTTTGGTCATGTCGGCAATCTCGGCCATGAAGGTCTCGCGGCTCAGGTTGCCCTTTTCCATCTGCGCGAGTTTGTATTCCCAGTCGCCGGTCAGGTCGGCACGCGAGAGTTCTTCCACGCCCAGGCCGCGCAGCAGCGTCATGAGCTGAAAGGCTTTGGCCGTCGGGATCAGCTCGCGGCCTTCGCGCAGCATGTATTTCTCGTTGATCAGGCCCTCGATGGTCGCCGCACGCGTGGCCGGTGTGCCCAGGCCTTTTTCCTGCATGGCCTCGCGCAACTCGTCGTCGTCAATGGTCTTGCCGGCGCCTTCCATGGCGCCCAGCAGGGTGGCTTCCGAATAA
This sequence comes from Polaromonas sp., assembly GCF_041689105.1. Classification (GTDB taxonomy): domain Bacteria; phylum Pseudomonadota; class Gammaproteobacteria; order Burkholderiales; family Burkholderiaceae_C; genus Polaromonas. The sequence goes on from NZ_JBDNGU010000201.1 coordinate 11,894, forward strand.
CGCGCCGGCGGCCGGGTTTTCAGGGCCTTGGCCTCGACCACTTCGGCGCGCACCATCTCGCCCGGCTTGACTGCCACCAGGGTCTTGCTGTCTTTTTCGTCGGTGTTTTCGTCTTCGGCTTCCTTGCCGTAGATCGCCAGCCAGCCCGGCTTGACCAGCACCTTGCCTTCGGTCTTGAAGCTGTGACCGACGGATTGCGAGATACGTGTCGTCACCAGGTATTCAGCGCTCGGGAAAAACACCGCCATGAAGCGGCGCACCACCAGGTCATAAAGCTTTTGCTCGGCGTCGCTCAGGCCGCTGGGTGTCTGCAGCGTGGGGATGATAGCGAAGTGATCGCTCACCTTGGCGTTGTCGAAAATGCGCTTGCTGGGCTTGATGTAGTTGCCCTTGATCGCGGTGGCCGCATGCGGCGCCAGGTGTTTCATCGGGCTGGCAGCCAGCATTTCAAAGGTCTGCTTGACCACCAGCAAATAATCTTCAGGCAGCGCACGCGAGTCGGTACGCGGGTAAGTCAGTGCCTTGTGGCGCTCGTACAGGCTTTGCGCGATCGACAGCGTGGTCTTGGCCGAGAAGCCGAACTTGCCGTTGGCCTCGCGCTGCAGCGAGGTCAAATCAAACAGCTGACCCGCAGCCTGCGTGGTGGGCTTGCTTTCTTCTGTGACGGTGGCGGCCTTGCCGCGCACGGCCTCGGCAATCGCCAGCGCCTCGCGTTCGGACCAGACTCGGTCAGCCTTCAGCTCGGCATCGGGCTCGGCATTGTCGGCGTTGGCCGCAGCCTTTTTCCACTTCGGGTCGAACCACTTGGCCGGGTATTCGCCGGCCTCGGCCAGAAAGCTCGCGTGGATTTCCCAATAGTCGCGGCTCACAAACTTGCGGATTTTCTCCTCGCGCTCGACCACCACCGACAGGGTCGGCGTCTGCACCCGGCCCACCGTCGTCAGAAAGAAACCGCCGTCACGCGAGTTGAAAGCCGTCATGGCCCGCGTGCCGTTGATACCAACCATCCAGTCGGCTTCCGAGCGCGAACGCGCCGCGTCGGCCAGGCCCTGCATCTGCTTTTCGCTGCGCAGGCTTTCAAAACCGTCGCGGATGGCGGCCGGCGTCATCGACTGCAGCCACAGGCGCTTGACCGGGTGTTTGCTTTTGGCGTACTGCTGGATCAGGCGGAAGATCAGCTCGCCTTCGCGACCCGCGTCACAGGCGTTGACCAGCGCATCTACGTCCTTGCGTTTGGTCAGCTTGACGATGGCATTGAGCCGCGTCTTGGTCTTGTCCATCGGCTTCAGGTCGAAGTAGGGCGGGATCACCGGCAGGTTGGCAAAGCTCCACTTGCCGCGTTTGACGTCAAACTCTTCCGGCGCCTGGATCTCGACCAGGTGGCCGACGGCCGAGGTGATTACCCACTCGTCGCTCTCGAAATATTCGTCGTGTTTTTCAAACTTGCCCGCCGTCGGCGTGATGGCGCGGACGATGTCCTGCGCCACCGAAGGCTTTTCTGCAATCACCAGTGTTTTCATAAAAACTTCTTCAACCCTTGTACATCTTCGGGGAACATTTCCCCGGCTTCTGCAAACACGACTTTTCCGCTCTGCCCATCACGCGCCACCTTGAGCACCACCACTACGGGCAGGCCGGCCGGCTTGGGCAGCTTTGTAGCAACTTCTGGCGTCAGCATTCCCGCAGGAAAACTGTAGCCCTTGCTCTTCATATAGGCCGCCGCCGCCTCGGGCTTGGTATCAATCGACAGGGCCAGCACCTCCAGCCCCCGGGCCTGGTTGGCCCGCCACAAGGCCTCTATATGGGGCGACTGGACGGCACAAAAAGGGCACCAGCTGGCCCACCAGTACACCACAAGCGTCTTTCCGCCAGCGGCGGCAGGTGTCCAGACACGACCGTCGAGCAGTGTCACCGGCGGCAACGCCAGGGTGCTGCCAACCGCCAGCAGGGGGCTGCCCTGTCCCTGGGCCCAGGCGCGCGCGGCCAGGCCAGGCGCGGTGAAAGCGGCCAGCCAGGAAATCAGTTTTCTGCGGTTGAACATGGTTGGGCCATCCTGGGTTGGTGGAGCGCATCACTACAATAGCGGCTTCGCGCGTACGCACGCGCGCACCCGCACGGGCGCGCACATGCATGAATTAACCATACCAAAAAAAACCGTCGTGTCAAAAACTCAGGTCTTGCCCCCCCTTTCCAGCCCGGCCACAGGCCCCGACTCCGCCGCAGGCCGCCGCATCCAGACACGCGTCTCGGGCGTGCACGGCAAGGGCGTATTTGCAGTGCAGGACCTCGCCGAAGGCGAAACACTGATCGAATACATCGGCGAGATCATCAACTGGAAAGAAGCCCTGCGCCGCCACCCGCACGACCCCAAGGACGCGAACCACACCTTCTACTTTCACATTGACGAAGACCATGTGATCGACGCCAAACATGGCGGCAACTCCTCGCGCTGGATCAACCACAGCTGCAAGCCCAACTGCGAAGCCGACGAGCAGGACGGCCGCGTCTTCATCAAGGCACTGCGCAACATCCCTGCCGGCGAGGAGCTGTTCTACGACTACGGCCTGATCATCGACGCCAAGTACACCAAAAAGCTGCTGGCCGAGTACCCGTGCTGGTGCGGGGCAAAAAGCTGCCGCGGCACCTTGCTGGCGCCCAAAGACGACGACGGCAAGAAAACCAAGAAGCACAAGCAGGCGAAAAAGACTGAAAAGACCGAAAAGATAAAGGTCGCGATGGCTGACAAGGCCGTGAAGCCGAAAAAAGAGTTCAGGAAAGAACTCAAGAAAATCCTGAAGAAGGCCGGCAAGGACGGCAAGCCTGAAAAGAGCAAAAAAGCCTGAGCGCCCATCCTGATCTGTCATTGCGGGCCTGATCCGCAATCCATACAGGCCTGCTCGGGCCCGTGATCATCGCGGCATGGATCCCGGGTCCGGTCTGCGGTGACATACCGGCAACCGGGGTTCTGTTGACCACCGCTCAGCCAAACTGTCCTTCCAACGCACCACGTCATGAGCCCCACCCCAACCACCCCCATCCGCTGGCCGGCCGAAGCCATCCGGGAAGTCGTGGCGCCCGTGCTGCACGGCTTTACGGTAGAGGTGCTGCCCAGCATTGATTCAAGCAACACCGAGCTGATGCGGCGCTTCCGCGCGGCCAGCGCTGCAGGGGCCGGCGCCCCCGAGGCTGTGCTGCTGGTGGCCGAGCAGCAAAGCGCCGGGCGCGGCCGCATGGGGCGCAGCTGGCAAAGCAGCGCGGGCGACAGCCTGACCTTTTCGCTGGGCATGCCGCTGCAGCCGGCCGACTGGTCAGGTCTGTCGCTGGCGGTCGGCATCAGCATCGCCGAAAGCCTGGAGCCGGCGCCGCAAGGCGGCCAGCCCCGCATCCGCCTGAAATGGCCCAATGACCTGTGGCTGACCGATGCGCAGGGCGAGCGCAAGCTGGCCGGCATCCTGGTTGAAACCGCCAGCTGGGGCGAGCTGCGCTACGTGGTTATTGGCGTCGGCCTCAACGTGCGCCCGCTGGCCCTGGCAGAACCCGCAGCGTCGGCGATGCCGCCCGCCGCACTGCGGGACCTGCTGCCCGGCGTCGACGTGGCGCAGGCCCTGCAGCTGCTGGCCGCGCCGCTGGTGCAGGCGGTGCAGGCTTTCGGGCTGTTTGGTTTTGCGCCCTTCCAGGCGCGTTTTGCGGCGCGTGATGCGTTGGCAGGGCGCGCCGTGCACCTGTCCGACGGCACCGAAGGCGTGGCCCACGGTGTCGGCGAAAACGGCGCGCTGCTGGTGCATACTGCGGCTGGCATGCAAGCAATCTCCAGTTCCGAAGTCAGCGTCCGGCCCGTGGGCCAGGCCGTGCCGGCACGCCCATGCTGAGACTGGCGGTGCTGCTGCTGGTGCTGGCCAATGCCGGTTACTGGGCCTGGTCGCAAGGGCTGCTGGCGGCCTATGGCCTGGCGCCAGCGGTGCAGTCCGAGCCCCAGCGCATGGCCGCGCAAATCCGGCCCGAGGCCATCCGCCTGCTGACCCCCGACGAAGCGAAAAAGATCGAAACCCGACCGCCCGGCGCGGCTCTGGCGCCAACCGCCGCCGAGGCACCGGCAACGCCCGAATGCCTGCAGGCCGGCCTGTTCAACGAGCAGCAGACCGCCACCCTGCGCGCCAGCCTGGATGCCGCGCTGCCAGCGGGCAGCTGGCAGTTTGAAAGCAGCATCGAGCCAGCGCGCTGGATTGTGTACATGGGCAAATACAACACCGAAGAATCGCTGGCCAAAAAACGCGGCGAGCTGCGCCAGCTCGGCGTGGCCTTTCGCCCGGTCACCAACCCGGCGCTGGCCCCCGGCTTGGCGCTGGGCAGCTTTGCGGTGCAGGCCGACGCCGACAGGGAGCTGGCGCGCATCGCCACCAAAGGCGTGCGCACCGCCCGGGTCACGCAGGAGCGTGCCGAAGCCCGCGGCCAGATCCTCAAGTTCGCGAGCGTGGATGCAGAGCTGCGCGCCCGTCTGGAGGCAGTCAAACCGCAGCTTGAGGGCAAGGCGCTGCAGGCTTGCCCCTGAGTTTTCACCGGCCCTGCAATGCCGGCTCACTCCTGTTTTTATAGCTGTATGCGCCCGCGTGGCAAGTTCTCAGGCTTATTTTTCCGCGTGCGGCAGGGCGTAGGCGATGACATGGTCGCCCGCCGTCGTGCCCACCGAGCCGTGGCCGCCGGCCGCCACCAGCAGGTACTGCCGGCCGTTGGCACCGGTGTAGGCCATGGGCGTCGCCTGCCCGCCGGCCGGCAGACGCTTCTGCCACAGCTGCCTGCCCGTGGCCACGTCGTAGGCGCGTATGTAGTTGTCCAGCGTGCCCGCCATGAAGGCCACGCCGCCCGCCGTGACAATCGGTCCGCCCAGCACCGGAACGCCCATCCTGAAGGGCAGCGGCAGCGGCGTCAGGTCGCGAATGGTGCCGTTTTTGTGCATCCACACCACCTTGCCGGTGGTCAGGTCGGCACCCGCCACAAAACCCCAGGGCGGTTGCTGGCAGGGAATGCCCAGCGGCGAGGTGAAGGCACTCATCTGGGCGGCAAACGGCGCGCCGAAGTTCTCGTTGAGCGCGGGCAGGCTGCCCGGCGGCGGCGCGCCGCCCTGTTGCACCATCAAGGCCCGGTCATCGGGCCGCCGGACCAGCCGGGACACAAAGGCAAAATGCACCGGCGCTGAAAACACCATCTGCCGCAGCGGGTCCACCGCTACGCTGCCCCAGTTGAACACTCCCCAGTTGCCCGGGTAGATCAGCGAGCCACCGGTGCTGGGCGGCGTGAAGCGGCCCTCGTAACGCAGCCGGTGAAAGGCAATGCGGCAGTACAGCTGGTCGAACATCGTCGCGCCCCACATGTCGTGGCCAGTGAGGCGCGGCGGCTCAAACGACAGCGCCGAATGCGGCTGCGTGCGCGCCGTCCGGTCGCCTTCGGCTGCTCCCTGCGGCGCCGGCATCTCGCTGACCGGCAACAGCGGCTCGCCGGTGCGCCGGTCCAGCACAAAAATCTCGCCCTGCTTGGTGGCCTGCACCAGCGCCGGCACGGTCTTGCCCTGGAAGTTCAGGTCCACCAGGCTGGGCTGCGACGGCACGTCGTAGTCCCACAGGTCGTGGTGCACCGTCTGGAAGTTCCAGCGCACCTTGCCGGTCGCCAGCTCCAGCGCAACAACGGACGATGAAAAGCGCTCGACCGCCGGGCTGCGCTGGCCGCCCCACTGGTCGGGCGGCTGGTTGCCCAGCGGTACATACACCAGGCCCAGCGCCTCGTCCACGCTGGAGATGGACCAGCTGTTGGGCGAGTTGGCGGTGTAGGTCTGCCCTGGCGCTATTGGTGCCGTGGCGTCCGGGTTGCCCGGGTCCCAGTTCCAGACCAGCTCGCCGGTGTGGATGTCAAACGCGCGGATCACGCCGGATTGTTCGCGCGTCGAGACGTTGTCCAGCACCGTTCCGCCCACGATGACGAGCTTGCTGGTCAGCACCACTGGCGAGGTCGAGTAGTAGGCCCCCGGCCGCACATTGGGCATATGGGCCCAGAGGTCGATCTGGCCCTTGCCGCCGCCGAAGCTGGTGCAGACCGCGCCGTTGTCGGGGTTCAGCGCAATCAGGCGGCCGTCAGCCGTGGGCATGAACAGCCGGGCGGCGCAGTAGGCGCTGGTTTCGCCGGTTGCTGCGGCCACCGGCGCCGCAGGCCGCGCTGTCTCCTGCCTTGCTGCCAGGGACGCTGCTGGGGATGGGCCTGGGTCCGGGGCCGCCGCAGCCGCCGGCAGCGCCGCGCCAGCGCCGCCAGGCGGCTGGTAGGCCAGGCCGCGGCAGGTCAGGTGCTGCAGTGCCAGCTTGTCCTGGATCTTCGGGTTGTAGCGCCAGATTTCGCGACCCGTGGTGGCATCCAGCGCAATCACCGACTGGTGCGGCGTGCACAGGAACAGGCGGTTGCCCACTTTCAGCGGCGTCACTTCAAAGGTGGTTTCCGTCGGGTCGCCGGCTTGCCCGCGCAGGTCGCCGGTGCGGTAATGCCAGGCCTCCTGCAGGCCGGCCACGTTGGCCGGCGTGATCTGCGCCAGCGGCGAATAACGCTGACCAGCAGCAGTGCGGCCGTAGGCCGGCCACTCGCCGGGCGGCGCGTCGTTTCCCCCCACGCCAGCCGGTTGCGCCTGAATCAGCGGCAGGGTGCCGCTCAGCGCATGCGGGTCGTGAAACCACGAGGCTACCGAAACCACAGCCCACAGGCCCAGTGTCGCGCTCAGCGCCAGCCCGCTGCCGCGACGGGCTGAAGCCGACGCCACCATGGAGCGTGTAACCCAAGGCGTGAGCAGGACCAGGCCCAGCACAAACCAGACACCGCCGCGCGCCGCCAGCGGCCACCAGTCCAGCCCTGACTCCCAAAGCGCCCATAGCAAGGTCGCAAGCGTCAGCGCCGCGTACAGGCCCAGTGCCAGCGGCCGGCGCTGGGCCAGCAACAGCCCGGTCAGCACCAGGCCGACGCTGGCAAGAAGGTAGTACCAGGAGCCACCCAACGCCACCAGCCAGGTGCCGGCCACGCCCAGTGCCAGCCCGATCAAAGTCCACAGCACCGCAAGCACCACAGGAAGACGGGAACGTTTGGTGGCTGGTTGCGTGGTCATGCGGTTTCTCCGGGAAGCGGTTGCGCAGCCCGGACGCCGGTACCGCAGATCAGCCAATAAAGGAGCCAAAGGAGCCGAGTCAACACCGGGAAAGGCTTTCCACCCTAATGGTCTGGAGGTCCGCCGTCTGTGCGCCGGCTTCCTCCGGGCCTGTAGGAAAGCGCCCAACTCCAAGGACTTTGCGCCAACCGGCCCGATGACTGCCGCCGACGATTGCTATCGTCTGGATAGCTGCCAACGCACAACAGGCGGGACTTTCGCGGCATTTCATGCATCATTACCGGCCCCGCCCCGGGGCCTGACCGTCGGCGCACGCCTACAGTTTGCTGCGACGCCACCCCACAGACGTGTTCGGGCCACCTGTTTACCTTGACTGCTTCATAAAGGAGGAAAGGGCCATGTTGCTCAGCACTTTTCTGGTCGAAGACAGGCTCGACATGCGTGACACCTTGATCCAGGCCATGGAAGAAGTCGCGCCCTGCCGGTTCGTCGGGTACGCCGAGAGCGAAACCAAAGCCCGGCAATGGTTGCTTGCGCACCAGGACGACTGGCAGCTGGCGATTGTGGATCTGTTTCTGGCTGACGGCTCGGGCTTCGGCGTGCTCAGGGAGTGCCAAACACGCCGGCAAAACCAGAAAGTGGTCGTCCTCACCAGTTACTACCACGGCAACATTGCCAAAAA
>NZ_JBDNGU010000202.1:0-2863 GCF_041689105.1 Polaromonas sp.
CCGCGGATCTGGCTTTGCCAGTCCGCAGGCGCAGCGCCCCCGCGGGGGGCAGCGCAGTACGCGCAGCGACAAGCGTGGGGGCTCTCTCTTCACCAGCCAGGGCCGCGGATCTGGCTTTGCCAGTCCGCAGGCGCATCGCCCCCTCGGGGGGCAGCGCAGTACGCGCAGCGACAAGCGTGGGGGCCCTACTTGTAACTCCGGGCGTCTTCAATGACCCTGCCGTCATTGGGCAAACTGCCCGGGGTCACCAACTCCACATCGCCGCGCAACTTGGTCACGTCACGAACGGCTTCGCCGATCCGCAGCGCCAGCCCTTGTGGCGTCGCGGCGGTTTCCACCATGAGGGTCATGCTGTCATTGGCCATCTCGCCAGTTATCACGAGCCGCGCCCGTAAAACCTCGGGAAACCGCCGGGCGATGTCTGCCACCTGGCCAGGGTGGACAAACATACCGCGAACCTTGGTGGTCTGGTCGGCCCGTCCCATCCAGCCTTTGATGCGGGTATTGGTTCTTCCAGTCGGGCAGGCGCCCGGCAGCAGCGCCGACAGGTCGCCCGTACCAAAACGGATCAAGGGGTAGGCAGGATTGAGCGTGGTGACGACCAGCTCGCCGACCTCACCGTCTGGCACCGGGTCGCCGGTGCCGGGGCGGACGATTTCCACGATCACGCCTTCATCGAGCACCAGGCCCTCCCGGGCGTCAGTTTCATAGGCGATCAGGCCCAGATCGGCCGTGGCGTAACTCTGGAACACGTCCAGGCCGTGGCCGGTGAACCAGTCGCGCAGGCTGGGCGGCAGCGCCTCGCCACCGGTCAGGCCCTTGCGGATGCTGGAGATGTCACTGCCGGTTTCCAGCGCCTTCTCCACCAAAATGCGCAGGAAGCTGGGCGTTCCCATGTAGGCGCCAGGTCTGAGCTCGGCAATCGCCTGGAGCTGCTGCTCCGTTTGGCCCACGCCGGCCGGGAAAACGCTGCAGCCAACCGCGTGCGCGCCGGCCTCCATGATGAAGGCGCCCGGCGTCATGTGGTAGCTGAAGGCGTTGTGAACCAGATCGCCGCTGCGAAAGCCCGCAGCGAACAAGGCGCGGGCCGAACGCCAATAGTCCCTGGTGCTGCCCTCGGGCTCGTAAATCGGCCCGGGTGAGGAGAAAATGCGCGGCATCGCCGGGCCGCGCAGCAACGTGGAAAAACCACCAAAGGCGTCGCCGGGCCGGCCAGCCTTCTGCCGGTCGAACAGCGCGTGCTTGCGGGTGACGGGAAGCCGCGCCAGCGCCTCGCGCGAGCTGATGTCGGCGGCATGGACGCCCGCCAGGAGGGCGGCGAAGGCCGGCGCTGACTTCTGGGCATGGGCCACCTGGCCAGATAGCGCCGCCATGAGCCAGGTTTCGCGCTCGGCTGCCGGCCGGGTTTCCAGTCCGTCGTAATATTTTGCCCCCACGCTTTTCACTCCGTGTAATACGCTGCCCCCCGAGGGGGCCAATTTCCCTAGGGGCGGCCCGTCGGAAAATTTTGCCCCCACGCTTTTCACTTCGGGCGCGTTCGGTTTCGGGCTGTCGGTGCTCATGCCAGCCAGCGCTTGCGCCGTTTATAACTCTTGACGTCTTTAAAACTCTTGCGCTCGCCGCCACCGACACCGAGATAAAACTCCTTGACGTCTTCATTGGTTGCCAGCTCGGCTGCGGAACCGTCCATCACGACCCGGCCGCTTTCCATGATGTAGCCATAGTCAGCATATTTCAGGGCCATGTTGGTGTTTTGCTCAGCCAGCAAAAATGTCACTTTTTCCTTCTGGTTGAGGTCTTTCACAATCTCGAACACCTCTTCCACGATCTGCGGCGCCAGTCCCATCGAAGGCTCGTCGAGCAACACCATGGTCGGGCTGGCCATCAGCGCCCGGCCGATCGCGCACATCTGCTGCTCGCCGCCCGAGGTGTAGGCCGCCTGAGAGGTGCGCCGTGTCTTGAGCCTTGGAAAGTAGTTGTAAACCTTCTCCAGGTTGGCGGCCGCCTCGGCCTTGCTCTTGAGCGTGTAGGCGCCTACAGCCAGGTTTTCCTCAATCGTCAGATGGGCAAAGCAATGCCGGCCTTCCATGACCTGCACCACGCCGCGCTGCACCAGGTCGGCCGGTGACAGGTTTTCGATGCGCTCGCCGCGCAGCTCGATGGAGCCCTTGGTGACGGCGCCGCGCTCGCCCTTGAGCAGGTTGGAGACGGCTCGCAATGTCGTGGTTTTGCCAGCGCCGTTGCCGCCCAGAATGGTCACGATCTTGCCCTGCGGCACTTGCAGCGACACGCCTTTCAGCACCAGGATCACATGGTTGTAAATGACCTCAATGCCGTTGACGTTGAGAACGATGTTGGGTGTGCTCATAATTTTTTCATGTTGGACCAGTAGCCAGCACTGCGCGCAATGCTGGCTGCTGGGCGCTTGTCATAGGGGGCTGCCCAGGCTGTCATTGCGGACTCGATCCGCAATCCATGGCGGTGCGCCTGCACACCACCATGGATGCCGGAACAGGTCCGGCATGACATCTAAGAACCCGCAATGACATGCGTTGTCAGGACTGGCAGTCTGCAGGTGCGCGGCGCGTCAGTTTCTTTTCAGCCGCAAATTTTTCGGCAGATGCTCTCACGAGAGGACGAATGATCTGGTCATCAGCCTGCAGCCAGTCTGAAGACCAGCCAAACTTGCTGCCATCCCAGGTGTGGACCCGCGCCCACGCAGAGCCCATGTGGTCCTGGCAGCTGGTGGATACAGGACGCATCACACCTTTGAAGCCCAGCGCATCGAGCTTGGCCTGCGTCAGGTTCAGGTTCTCATAGCCCCAACGTGCTTGCTCGCCCGACATGTGCTTGCCTTTGCCAA
>NZ_JBDNGU010000203.1:0-25309 GCF_041689105.1 Polaromonas sp.
ACGCGGTGTGCCTGTTCCCGCTGGGCGCGCTGGCGGCCGAACTGGCCAGCGGCGCGCTGGTGCGCCTGCAGGTCAACACCTCGGGCACGGAAGAGCGGGTGGGGCTGACGCTGCGCGCCGACATGGCGGCCACGCCAGCGCTGCAGCAGGTGATCAGCGCGGTTCGCCGGGTTGCGCAGGGCCATCGGCCGGCTGTCGCTTGACCGGGCGCGTAGGGTCGCACCCGAATCAAACCCGAAGTGCTATCATTTTAATAGCTGCCAGCACCCAATGGACAGGGCGCGAGCCCCGATTAAGCATACAGACCCTGGGAATTCGCACTGCCTGGCCGCTAACGCTGCTCTTTCGGTCGTGTTTCCCATGTTCATGGGACTGTTTTCAGGGGATATAAGGGGGGCGGCTGCAGCTTTGTCAGGGCAAACCCTTTATCATCGCGGCATGGCAATCCAAGTCGACACTCACGTCGGCTTTTTTCTTTCCCCTCATGGCCGACAGTGCACCCTCCCTCGTTGAATTCAAGCACGTGAGCTTTGCTTACCCGGGCTCCAAAGGGGATCGTGTGATCCTGAGCGATGTAACCCTGTCCGTACCACGCGGCAAGGTGACGGCGCTGATGGGTGCCTCGGGCGGCGGCAAAACCACGGTGTTGCGCCTGATCGGCGGCCAGCAGAAGGCGGCCAGCGGCGAGGTTTTGTTTGACGGCAAGGATGTGGGCGGTTTCAGCCAGAGCGCCCTGTATGCGGCGAGGCGCCGTATGGGCATGCTGTTCCAGTTCGGCGCCCTTTTCACCGATCTCAGTGTTTTTGACAATGTGGCATTTCCCCTGCGCGAACACACGTCACTCAGCGATGAACTGGTGCGCGACATCGTGCTGATGAAGCTTAACGCGGTCGGCCTGCGCGGTGCGCATGACCTGATGCCCAGCGAGGTGTCGGGTGGCATGGCCCGGCGCGTGGCGCTGGCTCGCGCGATGGTGCTGGACCCCGAACTCATCATGTACGACGAGCCTTTCGCCGGTCTGGATCCCATTTCGCTCGGGACGGCTGCCCAGTTGATACGCCAGCTCAATGACACGCTGGGCATCACCAGCATCGTGGTGTCGCACGACCTCGAAGAAACCTTCCGCATCGCCGACAAGGTCATCATCCTCGCCAACGGCGGCATTGCTGCACAGGGTACGCCTGACGAAGTGCGGCATTCGACCGATCCGCTGGTGCACCAGTTCGTCAACGCGCTGGCAGAAGGACCGGTCCAGTTTCATTACCCGGGACCAGACGTTGAGACGGATTTTGGAAACCCGGCTGTAAGGAAAACGGCCAATACAGCGACTAAGAGTAAAGGAAAATACTTTTGAGCCCTTACAGCCCTGTCCGCCTGCTCTCAAATCTGGGCTTTGTCACACGCAACCAACTGGCCGAGCTGGGCCATGCCGCCCGATTGATGTCGCGCCTGCTGGCGCTGACCGGGCCAACACTCGCTCGTTTTGGCCTGGTGCGAGACCAGATTTTCTTTTTGGGCAACTACTCGCTGGCCATCATTACAGTGTCCGGCCTGTTTGTTGGCTTTGTGCTCGGGCTCCAGAGTTATTACGCGTTGCAGCGTTACGGCTCCTCGGAAGCGATTGGTCTGCTGGTGGCCCTGACCCTGGTTCGCGAACTTGGCCCGGTCGTGACCGCACTGTTGTTTGCCGGGCGCGCCGGAACGGCATTGACGGCAGAAATAGGGCTGATGAAAGCCGGCGAGCAGTTGTCGGCCATGGAGATGATGGCGGTGGATCCGGTGCGCCGGCTCCTGGCGCCTCGTTTCTGGGGCGGCGTGATCGCGATGCCCTTGCTGGCGGCAGTGTTCAGCGCTGTTGGCATTCTGGGCGGCTGGGTGGTTGGCGTGTTGATGATTGGCATCGATGCCGGCGCCTTCTGGAGCCAGATGCAGTCCGGTGTGGATGTCTGGCGCGACGTCGGCAATGGCGTCGTCAAGAGTTTTGTATTTGGGGTGACTGTGACTTTTATTGCGCTTTACCAGGGGTTCGAGGCGCAAGCCACACCTGAAGGCGTTGCGCGGGCCACCACGCGCACCGTGGTGCTGGCCTCGCTCGCGGTGTTGGGGGTGGACTTCGTGCTGACAGCCTTGATGTTCAGCGTGTGATTTTCATCACCTCGGCAAACAGTCTTTCCAATGCGAAAATCCATCTCTTACCCAATGTCCGGCCTACGCTGCGGACGCTGCTCCCCAAGGAACCACCATGCAACGCTCCAAAAATGACCTGTGGGTTGGCCTGTTTGTGCTGACAGGCGCTGCAGCGGTTCTGTTTCTCGCCCTGAAGTCTGCCAATTTGTTGACCTTGAGCTTCGACAGCTCCTACCCGGTGGTGGCCATATTTGACAATATTGGTGGTTTAAAACCACGTGCTGCCGTCAAAAGCTCGGGCGTCATAGTGGGACGCGTCGAAAGTATTACGTTTGATGACAAATACTATCAAGCAAGTGTTAATCTGGCGATGGAAAGCCGGTACGTCTTTCCCAAGGACAGCTCACTGAAAATCCTCACCAGTGGCCTGTTGGGCGAGCAGTACATCGGCATTGTGGCGGGCGCTGACGAGAAAACTCTGGCGGCGGGAGACGTGGTCAAACAGACCCAGTCGGCCGTGGTGCTGGAAAACCTGATCAGCCAATTTTTGTACAGCAAGGCGGCGGACAGCGGTTCCAATTCGACGACTGCGGCGCCGGCAGGGAACCACGATAAAAAATGAAAACACGATCCACGATGAAATTTGCCGGTCTGTGGGCCGGTATGCTGGTCCTTGCCCTGCTGCAAGGCTGCGCGACCGGGCCCAACCCGCGCGATCCCTTTGAGCCGTTTAACCGCAGTGTGAGCCGCTTCAATGAGGGCCTGGACGAAGCCATCGTCAAACCGGTGGCGCAGGTCTACCAGGACGTGTTGCCATCGCCGGTGCGCACCGGTGTCAACAACTTCTTCAGCAATCTTTCTGATCCCTGGTCTTTCGTCAACAACATCCTGCAGGCCAAGCCGCAGGCGGCCGTTGACAGCCTGATGCGTTTCAGCGTCAATACACTCATGGGCTTCGGCGGCGTGCTGGACTGGGCCACCGAAATGGGTATCGAGCGGCACCACGAGGATTTTGGCAAGACCCTGGGCCGATGGGGTGTGGACGCTGGACCTTACCTGGTGCTGCCCGTGCTTGGCCCTTCGACCGTTCGTGACACGGCAGCGCTGGCGGTGGACGCCAAGGGTGACCTGGTGAGCCATGTGCACGATGTGTCCGCCCGCAACTCCCTGTATGTCTTGCGCGCGGTGGATCTGCGCGCCAGCCTGCTGCGCGCCAGCAAGGTGCTGGATCAGGCGGCGCTGGACAAATACAGCTTTACCCGTGATGCCTATTTGCAGCGGCGCGGAGTGGTGCTTGACACCAATGGAGGGGATGAGGAGCGGTATGACCTGCCTGAAAAAGTGCCTTCGGCCGCGCCGGCAAAGTAAAGAGTCTTTACAAGTCAGGCGCGCAACTTCACACGCCGGGCCGAACTAACGCAGGAAAAGCACTGTCCAATCAATTACTTGCTGCCTCATGCCCATGCGCCTGTTTGGGCGATCCAGCCGGTATTTGTTCTGACCTGAAAGATAAATCATGAACCGTCGAATTTTTAACCATGTTGTGGGCGTTTCCCTGTCCCTGGTCCTGCTGGCAGGCTTTGCACCGGCGCGGGCCTCCGAAGAAGCGCCCGATGCACTGATCAAGCGCACATCCACCGAGGTGCTCGATGCCATCAAGGCGGACAAGGCCATTCAGGGCGGCGATGTCAGCAAAATCATCACCTTGGTGGACGGCAAAGTCATGCCTAACGTGAACTTCACGCGCATGACAGCGGCTGCCGTCGGTCGCAACTGGCGTCAGGCCACGCCCGAGCAGCAAAAACGCCTGCAGGACGAATTCAAGACCCTGTTGGTACGCACCTACGCCGGGGCATTGGCCCAGGTGAAGGACCAGACTGTCAATGTCAAACCCTTGCGCGCCGCGCCCACCGATACCGAAGTCCAGGTGCGGACCGAAATCATCGGTCGCGGTGACCCCATCCAGCTGGATTACCGGATGGAAAAAACCCCGAGCGGCTGGAAAATTTATGACCTTAATGTGTTGGGTATCTGGCTGGTCGAGACCTATCGCACCCAGTTTGCGCAGGAGATCTCCGCCAAGGGGGTGGACGGCCTGATCGCTGCGCTGGCTGAGCGCAACAAGTCCAACAGCGGCAAGAAGTCCTGACCCTGTGGATGCCGTGCTGCCGATTCCCGCCCGCCTGACACATGACCTTGCAACGCCGGCGCTGTTGGCGTTGACCGGCATGCTGGCCCGCGAGACGGGCGCCAAGGTCGTGGCGGATGCCGGCGCGTTGGAAGAATTTGACTCTTCCGCGCTGGCTGTTTTGCTGGCCTGCCGCCGCCAGGCCCTGGCCGCTGGCAAGGCATTCTCAGTGCAGGATCTTCCTGATCGCCTGCGCCGGCTGTCCAGGCTGTACGGCGTGGAAACACTTCTCCCCGCCGCTTGATACACGGACCTCGTGCAGCCTGAAAACCCTTATCGCGCTGCAGCGGGGCCGGACAAGGGGATCAGCCCTTAAAATAGCCGGCTCATGCCAGCTATCTCATTTCAGTCCGTCTCCAAAAAATACCCAAGTACAAACAAGCAAAGCGGCCCGGGCGTCAAGGCGCTGGAAAATGTCAGCTTCGACATCCAGCCGGGCGAGTTTTTCGGCCTTTTAGGCCCCAACGGCGCCGGTAAAACGACCCTGATCAGCATTCTTGCGGGCTTGTCACGTGCCACCAGCGGCTCGGTCACCGTGCATGGCAGCGACGTGGTCAGCGACTATGCCGACGCGCGCCGCAAGCTGGGCGTGGTGCCGCAAGAGCTGGTGTTTGACCCGTTTTTCACGGTGCGCGAAGCGTTGCGTATCCAGTCGGGGTATTTCGGCGTAAAAAACAACGACGACTGGATTGACGAGCTGCTCTCCAGTCTGGGCCTGGCCGACAAGGCGCAGGCTAATATGCGGCAGCTGTCAGGCGGCATGAAGCGCCGCATGCTGGTCGCGCAGGCGCTGGTTCACAAACCCCAGGTCATCGTGCTGGACGAACCTACCGCCGGTGTGGATGTGGAGTTGCGCCAGACTCTCTGGCAATTTATTGCCAGGCTGAACAAGCAGGGCAGCACGGTGCTGCTGACGACCCATTACCTGGAAGAAGCCGAGGCACTGTGCAGCCGCATCGCCATGCTCAAGCAAGGCCGCGTGGTGGCTCTGGCCCGGACTTCCGAACTGCTCAGGGCCGCATCGTCGAACGTGCTGCGTTTCAAGATCGACAGCGAGCTCCCGAAAGCGCTGGCCGACAAGGCGCGCATCACCGGCCGTATCGTGCAACTGCCTGCGCACAATGCCAGCGAGATCGAGCACTACCTCAGCGCGATCCGCGAGGCCGGTCTGGTCGCTGAAGACGTCGAAATCCGGAAAGCCGACCTCGAAGACGTGTTTCTTGAAGTGATGGCCGAGAAAATTGGAGTAGCTGCATGAGCGCCGACAAGCGTTGTGCGAGACCCTGTGTGGAGGCTGTTTTTCCGCCGGGCCGCCCTAAGGAAAAATGCGCCCCCTTGGGGGGTAGCGTCGTACACGAAGTGACAAGCGTGGGGGCAATGGCAGCATGACAGGTTGGCAGACGCTTTTCTACAAAGAGGTTTTACGTTTCTGGAAGGTGGGTTTCCAGACCGTGGGCGCGCCCATCCTCACGGCTGTCATGTACATGCTGATCTTCGGCCATGTGCTGCAGGACCAGGTCAAGGTTTATGGCACCGTCGGCTACACGGCTTTTCTGGTGCCGGGCCTGGTCATGATGAGCGTGTTGCAAAACGCCTTTGCCAACAGTTCGTCCTCGCTGATCCAGAGCAAGATCATGGGCAGCCTGGTGTTTGTGCTGCTCACGCCGCTGTCCCACTGGGCCTGGTTTTGCGCCTATGTCGGGTCGTCCATTGTGCGTGGCCTGGCGGTGGGGCTGGGTGTGTTTGCAGTGACGGTTTATTTTGGGCGTCCGGGTTTTGTGGCGCCGTTGTGGATTGTGGTGTTTGCCCTGCTGGGTGCGGGTTTGCTCGGTGCGCTCGGGCTGATTGCGGGCCTGTGGTCGGAAAAGTTCGACCAGATGGCCGTTTTCCAGAACTTTGTCATCATGCCCATGACCTTTCTGAGCGGCGTGTTTTACTCCATTCATTCCCTGCCGCCGTTCTGGCAGACTGTCAGCCACCTGAACCCGTTTTTCTACATGATCGATGGATTTCGTTACGGGTTTTTCGGTGTCAGCGACGTCTCTCCCTGGTTGAGCCTGTCCATTGTGGGCACCGCTTTTCTGGTGGTCAGCTGCATCGCGGTGAATTTGCTGCGTATTGGTTACAAAATCAGAAGTTGATGCCCCCACGTTCACTCATTTCGTGTAATTCTCTGCCCCCCGAGGGGGCGCCGCGCCTGCGGCCTGGCAAAGCCAGTTCCGCGGCCCTGCTTGAAAACCATTGACCTTGGTGCCCTACAGATAACACTATGACCAGCGACGAACTGCAAACCCTCATTGGCGCCGGCCTGGCCTGCGACCATCTCGACGTGACTGGCGACGGCAGGCACTGGTACGCCACCGTGGTTTCCAGTGCCTTCGAGGGCCAGCGCCTGATCCAGCGCCATCAGCGCGTCTATGCCGCGCTGGGCGGGCGCATGCAGACCGACGAGGTACATGCCCTGTCGATGAAAACCTACACGCCGGCCGAATGGGCAAACAACAACGCAGCAGAATAAGAGCATGGACAAACTACTTATCCGGGGCGGCAGGCCATTGGCTGGCACTGTCGATATTTCAGGCGCAAAAAACGCCGCACTGCCGGAGTTGTGCGCCGCACTGCTGACCGCTGACACGGTGACGCTGGAAAACGTGCCGCGCCTGCAGGACGTGGCGACCATGCTCAAGCTGATCCGCAACATGGGTGTGACGGCCGAACGCAGCGAAAAAATGCCCAGCAGCGTCGTCATCAACGCCGGTGCGCTGAGTTCCCCGGAAGCGCCGTATGAGCTGGTCAAGACCATGCGCGCCTCGGTGCTGGCGCTGGGCCCCTTGCTGGCGCGTTTCGGCGAGGCGACGGTGTCGCTGCCCGGCGGTTGCGCCATCGGCTCGCGGCCGGTGGACCAGCACATCAAGGGCATGCAGGCCATGGGCGCAGACATCGTGGTCGAACACGGCTACATGATCGCCAAACTTCCGGCCGGACAAAAACGCCTCAAGGGTTGCAGCATCAGGACCGACATGGTCACCGTCACCGGCACCGAAAATTTCATGATGGCCGCGAGCTTGGCCGAGGGCGAAACCATTCTCGAAAACGCGGCGCAGGAGCCGGAGATCGGCGACCTGGCCGGGATGCTGATCAAGATGGGCGCGAAGATCGAAGGCCATGGCAGCCGCCGCATTCGCATCCAGGGCGTGGAGCGGCTGCACGGCTGCACCCACCAGGTGGTGGCCGACCGCATCGAGACCGGCACCTTTCTGTGCGCCGTGGCTGCGGCTGGGGGCGATGTGGTGCTGCGCCATGGCCGCGCTGACCATCTCGAAGCCGTGATCGACAAACTGCGTGATGCCGGCGCCGTGATCACCGCCGGTGACGGCTTCATTCGCGTACAGGCGCAGGGCCGCATGCAGGCGCAATCGTTTCGCACCACCGAATACCCCGGCTTCCCGACCGACATGCAGGCCCAGTTCATGGCGCTCAATGCGATTGCCGAAGGCGCGAGCAAGGTGACGGAGACGATTTTCGAAAACCGTTTCATGCATGTCAACGAGATGGTGCGTCTGGGCGCGAAAATCGAAATCGACGGCAAATTCGCTGTCATCGAAGGTGTTGAAAAACTCTCGGGCGCCACCGTGATGGCCACCGACCTGCGCGCTTCTGCCAGCCTGGTGATTGCCGGTCTGGTGGCCGAGGGCGACACCCTGATTGACCGCATTTACCACCTGGACCGCGGTTACGACCAGATGGAAGCCAAGCTGCGCGGCATCGGCGCGGACATCGAGAGGATTCGATGAGCCCCCACGCTCCTCACTTCGTGTGGTTCGCTGCCCCCCGAGGGGGCCACCCGCCTGCGGCCCGGCAAAGCCGGTTCCGCGGCTCGAACTGGAACTGGCAGTCCTCGTTGCGCGTTGCTTGCGTGCACAGCTATATTTTGAAAGCATCACTGTGATAACGCTTGCTTTGTCCAAGGGCCGGATCTTCGACGAAACTCTGCCGCTGCTAAAGGCGGCGGGTATCGAGGTGCTGGAAGATCCCGAAAAATCACGCAAGCTGATCATCGGCACCAACCGGCCCGACGTGCGCGTGGTGCTGGTTCGTGCCACCGACGTGCCGACCTACGTGCAGTACGGTGGCGCCGACATCGGCGTGACCGGCAAGGACACGCTGATCGAACACGGTGGCCAGGGCCTGTACCAGCCGCTGGACCTGCAGATTGCCAAATGCCGCATGAGTGTGGCGGTGCGTGACGGTTTTGATTACGAGGCTGCTGTCAAGCAGGGCTCGCGCTTGAAGGTGGCGACCAAGTTTGTCAGCATTGCACGCGATTTTTTCGCCACCAAGGGTGTACACGTGGATTTGATCAAGCTCTACGGCAGCATGGAACTGGCGCCGCTGACCGGCTTGGCCGACGCCATTGTTGATCTGGTCAGCAGCGGCAACACCCTCAAGGCCAACCACCTGGTCGAGGTCGAACGCATCATGGACATCAGCTCGCACCTGGTCGTCAACCAGGTCGCGCTCAAGCTCAAGCAGGCTCCGCTGCGCGACATCATCGACGCCTTTGCCAGCGCCGTTGGCAAACCCATCGCCTGAAAAATGCTATGAAATTAATAGCTACTCCCGCCCGCCTGTCAACAGCTGACGCTGCATTTGATGTTCAACTCAAGGCGCGGCTGCACTGGTCGGCGCAAGCCGACCAGGCCATCGAACAGGTCGTCGCCGCCATCCTGGCCGATGTGCAGCTGCGCGGTGACGCCGCCGTGCTGGAATACACCCGCCGCTTCGACCATCTCGATGTGAATTCATTGCATGCGCTTGAACTCACGCAGGCCGAACTCAAGGGGGCTTTCGACATGATTCCGGCCGTCCAGCGTGATGCGCTGCAGGCTGCGGCTGCCCGGGTGCGCAGCTACCACGAGGCCCAGAAGAAGGCCAGCGGTGAAAGCTGGCAGTACCGCGACGAAGACGGCACGCTGCTGGGCCAGAAGGTCACGCCGCTGGACCGCGTCGGTATTTATGTGCCTGGCGGCAAGGCGGCCTATCCTTCGTCGGTGCTGATGAACGCGATTCCCGCCCATGTGGCCGGCGTCGGCGAAATAATCATGGTGGTGCCAACGCCAAAAGGCGAAAAAAATGCGTTGGTCCTGGCGGCCGCCCATGTCGCCGGCGTCACGCGCGCCTTCACGATCGGCGGCGCGCAGGCGGTTGCGGCGCTGGCTTACGGAACGGCCACCATCCCTGCCGTGGACAAGATCACCGGCCCCGGCAACGCCTATGTCGCCAGCGCCAAGAAGCATGTGTTCGGTACGGTGGGCATAGACATGATTGCCGGGCCTTCTGAAATCCTGGTCCTGGCCGATGGCAGCACGCCAGTCGACTGGGTGGCCATGGACCTTTTCAGCCAGGCCGAACACGACGAACTCGCGCAAAGCATCCTGCTGTGTCCCGACGCGGCTTACATTGACGCGGTGCAGGCCGCCATCAACCGGCTGCTGCCGGACATGCCGCGCGCGGAGATCATCGCCAAGTCCCTCAACGACCGCGGCGCATTGATTCTTACCCGCAGCATGGAAGAAGCCTGCGCCATCAGCAACCGCATTGCGCCGGAACACCTGGAGGTCTCCAGCGCCCAACCCCATCGGTGGGAGCCGCTGCTCAAACATGCCGGCGCGATCTTCCTGGGCGCGTACACCAGCGAGTCCCTGGGCGACTACTGCGCCGGACCCAACCACGTGTTGCCGACCAGCGGGACGGCGCGCTTTTCCAGTCCACTCGGCGTGTACGATTTCCAGAAACGCAGCAGCCTGATCGAAGTCAGCGAAGCCGGCGCCCAGACCCTGGGCAAGATTGCCGCCGCACTGGCTTATGGTGAGGGCCTCCAGGCACATGCCCAGGCGGCTGAAATGAGAATGAAAAAATGAGCGCAAGCGAACGGGTCAACCTCAAGAAACTGATCAGACAAGACGTGCAGTCCATGCATGCCTACGCCATTCAGGATTCGGCTGGCATGGTCAAGCTCGACGCGATGGAGAACCCACACCGGTTGCCAGCGGCGATGCAGGCGCATCTGGGCCAGCGCCTGGGCGCGCTGGCGCTCAACCGCTACCCGGACGGACGCGTCAATGACTTGCGCAAGGCCTTGGCCGATCACGCCGGCATGCCCGAAGGCTTTGACATCATGCTGGGCAACGGTTCGGACGAGTTGATCTCGCTGCTGGCCATGGCCTGCGACGTGGAAGGCGGCTCGATACTGGCGCCGCTGCCGGGTTTTGTGATGTATGCGATGAGCGCGCAGTTGCAGGGCCTCAAATTCATCGGTGTGCCGCTGACTGCCGACTTCGAGCTTGATGAAGCTGCCATGCTGGCGGCGATTGCAGAGCATCAGCCGTCCATCATCTACATTGCCTACCCGAACAACCCGACCTCCAACCTGTGGGATGACGCCGTGATCGACAAAATCATCGCTGTGGCGCCGGGGCTGGTGGTGATGGATGAGGCTTACCAGCCTTTTGCCAGCCGCAGCTACATCACCCGTATGGCCAAAGAACCCGGGCGTTACGGCCACGTGCTGCTGATGCGCACCCTGAGCAAGTTCGGCCTGGCCGGCGTGCGGCTGGGTTACATGATGGGTCCTGCAGCGCTGATCGCCGAAATCGACAAGGTACGCCCGCCCTACAACATCAGCGTGCTCAACTACGAATGCGCGCTGTTTGCGCTGGAGCACGCCGATGTCTTCGCCGAACAGGCGCGGGACATCCGCGCCCAGCGCGGCGTGCTGATTGATGCGCTGCATGCCCTGCCGGGCGTCAAAACCTGGAAAAGCGATGCCAACATGGTGCTCGTGCGGGTCGCCGATGCCCAGAAAACCTTTGAAGGCATGCGCTCGCGCGGCGTGCTGGTCAAAAACGTTTCTAAAATGCACCCATTGCTTGCCCATTGTTTGCGCCTGACCGTTGGCACCGCCGACGAGAACGCACAGATGCTGGCGGCGCTCAAACAATCCCTATGACCACCTCCACTCCAGCCGCCGCCCTGGCGCCATCCGCCCCGAGAACTGCCGAGATCTCGCGCAACACGGCTGAGACCAAAATCACCGTCAAGCTCAACCTGGACGGCACCGGGCAGTCGCGTCTTTCCACTGGTATTGGTTTTTTCGACCACATGCTCGACCAGATTGCGCGCCATGGCCTGATTGACCTGGACATCCAGGCCGACGGCGACCTGCACATCGACGGCCACCATACCGTCGAAGACGTCGGCATCACCTTTGGCCAAGCGGTCGCCCAGGCCGTTGGCGACAAAAAAGGCCTGCGCCGTTATGGCCACGCCTATGTGCCGCTGGACGAGGCGCTGTCGCGCGTGGTCATCGATTTTTCGGGCCGTCCCGGTCTGGAGATGCATGTGCCCTTCAAGAGCGGCATGATTGGCGGCTTCGACAGCCAGCTGGCCTATGAGTTTTTTCAGGGCTTTGCCAACCACGCGTTTGTCACCCTGCACATTGACAACCTCAAGGGTGAAAACGCGCACCACCAGGCCGAAACCGTGTTCAAGGCCTTTGCCCGCGCCCTGCGCATGGCGTTGGAGATCGACCCGCGCGCCGCTGGCGTGATCCCATCGACCAAGGGTTCGCTGTAAGGCTATCCTTGATGTTTTCTGGAATTAATTCACCCCCTAGCCCTTTGGTGACGGGCGTAAGTAGCTATGAATTTCGTAGCGCCTCCTTGTGGGCCACACGCTGATGACCGCAGCCAGAACCGTTGCGGTGGTGGACTACGGCATGGGCAATCTGCGCTCGGTGTCGCAGGCGGTGCAACATGTGGCGCGTGGCAGCGGTGTCGAGGTCATCGTCACTTCGCGGGCCGAAGACGTGATGAATGCGCAGCGCGTGGTTCTGCCGGGCCAGGGTGCGATTGCCGACTGCATGCGCGAGCTGGCGGACTCCGGCATGCTGGCGTCGGTACTGCACGCCGCCGCCAACAAGCCTTTGTTCGGCGTCTGTGTCGGCATGCAGATGCTGCTCACACACAGTGACGAAGGCCAGCCCGGGGATGGCGGCGCCGGCACTGCAGGGCTCAACCTGATCCCTGGCGAGGTCCACAAGTTCGATCTGGCCGGGCGCACCCAGCCCGACGGCAGCCGCTTCAAGGTGCCGCAAATGGGCTGGAACCATGTTTGCCAGGCGCAGCCCACCCACCCTGTATGGGCCGGCGTGCCCGACGGGGCTTACTTCTATTTTGTGCACAGCTTTTATGCGCAGCCGTCGGATGCGCGCCACACTGCGGGTTTTGCCGACTATGGCGCGCGCTTTACGGCGGCGCTGGCACGCGATAATATTTTCGCGACCCAATTCCACCCCGAAAAAAGCGCAGACCACGGCCTGGCCCTCTACCGCAACTTCCTGCACTGGAACCCCTGAAGCCCCGACGCTGGCAGCCGCACGCCCTTTTTTTACCCTCCCGCCGCTTTTTCCTTCCCATCCACTGCTTTGCCAACCTGCCCATGCTACTCATCCCCGCGATTGACTTGAAAGACGGCCATTGTGTGCGCCTCAAACAGGGCGACATGGACCAGTCCACCATCTTCAGCGAAGACCCAGCGGCCATGGCGCGCAGCTGGGTCGACAAGGGCGCGCGTCGCCTGCATCTGGTGGACCTGAATGGAGCGTTTGCAGGCAAGCCTAAAAACGAGGCTGCCATCCGGAAAATCCTGGCCGAGGTCGGCAGCGAGATCGATGTGCAGCTCGGTGGCGGCATCCGCGACCTGGACACCATCGAGCGTTACCTCGACTCCGGCCTGCGCTACGTGATCATCGGCACGGCCGCGGTGAAAAACCCCGGCTTTCTGCAGGA
Organism: Polaromonas sp.; assembly: GCF_041689105.1. Taxonomy (GTDB): domain Bacteria; phylum Pseudomonadota; class Gammaproteobacteria; order Burkholderiales; family Burkholderiaceae_C; genus Polaromonas. Next base: position 13,165 of record NZ_JBDNGU010000203.1, read on the forward strand.
CGCCTGCACTGCTTTCGGCGGCCACATCATCGTCGGCCTCGATGCCAAGGACGGCAAGGTTGCCACTGACGGCTGGAGCAAGATGACCGGCCACGAAGTGATCGACCTCGGCAAGAAGTTCCAGGACTACGGCGTGGAAGGCATCATTTACACCGACATCGGCCGCGACGGCATGCTCACCGGCATCAACATCGAGGCCACTGTCAAGCTGGCACAGGCGCTGACCATTCCCGTGATTGCCTCCGGCGGGCTGTCGAACATGGCCGACATCGAGGCGCTGTGTGCGGTGGAAGACGAAGGCGTGGAAGGCGTGATCTGCGGCCGTTCGATTTACAGCGGTGATCTCGATTTCGCTGCGGCGCAGGCCCGCGCCGACGAGCTGAACGGATGACTAAAACTGCCGCGAATAGCACCTCTTCACACCCGCCGGGGCCGCAGAACCGGCTTCGCCGGGCCGCAGGCGCAGCGGCCCCTCTTCCAGTGAAAGGGGCAGAGAGCTGCCGCAGGCTCGCAGTGAGCGAACGTGGCGGCGCATGTTAGCGAAAAGAATCATTCCATGCCTTGATGTGACGGGCGGCCGCGTGGTCAAGGGTGTCAATTTTGTCGAGCTGCGCGACGCCGGGGACCCAGTCGAGATCGCTGCGCGTTACAACGAGCAGGGCGCCGACGAACTGACCTTTCTGGACATCACCGCCACCAGTGACGGCCGCGACCTGATCCTGCATATCATCGAGGCCGTAGCGTCACAGGTTTTCATTCCGCTGACGGTCGGCGGCGGCGTGCGCACGGTGGACGACGTACGCCGCCTGCTCAATGCTGGTGCTGACAAGACCAGCTTCAACTCGGCCGCGCTGGCCAACCCGCAGGTGATCGCAGACGCCTCGGCCAAATACGGCGCGCAGTGCATCGTGGTCGCCATCGACGCCAAGCGCCGCTCCGAAGAAGAGGCACTGACCCGCGGGCCAGGCTGGGATGTCTACAGCCACGGCGGCCGCAAAAACACGGGGCTGGATGCCGTGGCCTGGGCCACTGAAATGGCGCAGCGCGGCGCCGGCGAAATCCTGCTGACCAGCATGGACCGCGACGGCACCAAGGCCGGCTTTGACCTTGCGCTGACCCGCGCCGTCAGCGACGCCGTCAGCGTGCCGGTGATCGCCTCCGGCGGTGTCGGTAACCTGGACCACCTGGCCGACGGCATCCAGATCGGCGGCGCCGATGCGGTGCTGGCCGCCAGCATCTTCCATTACGGCGAATACACGGTGCAGCAAGCCAAGGCCCACATGGCCGCGCGCGGCATCCCGGTACGCACGTAGTTTCAAGTCTTTTAGGCCCGGAGCCCATAGCTGACGTACGCAGGCAGCTATGAGTTTGATAGTAACCACGCAGGTTCGAGGGACTGTCTCCCCTTTCAGCCGGGGCCGCGGGTCCGGCTTCGCCGGCCCGCAGGCGCAGCGCCCCCTCGGGGGGCAGAGAGCTACGCGCAGCGAGCGAACGTGGGGGCGATAATACGTCCATGAAATGGTTAGACGACATCCAATGGGACGACAAGGGCCTGATCCCGGTGATTGCCCAGGAAGCGTCCAGCGGCGACGTGTTGATGTTTGCCTGGATGAACCGCGAGGCGCTGCAGAAAACCGCCGAGCTTGGCCAGGCGGTGTATTACAGCCGCTCGCGCGGACGCCTATGGCACAAGGGTGAGGAATCCGGTCATCTGCAAACCGTGCACGAGATCCGCATGGACTGCGACAACGACGTGATCCTCTTGAGAGTCACCCAGCTCGGTCACGAACCGGGAATTGCATGCCACACAGGCCGCCACAGCTGCTTTTTCAGCCTTTACAGGGACGGTCAATGGGTGGTGACCGAGCCGGTGTTGAAAGACCCCTCCAATATCTACAAATAAGACCATGACTTCCAACGACTCCCTGCAGCGCCTCGCGCACATCATTGAAAGCCGCAAGCCGGCGCGTGGCGGAGACCCTGAGTCCAGTTATGTGGCCCGCTTGCTGCACCGGGGTCCCGATGCGTTCCTGAAAAAAATCGGTGAGGAAGCCACCGAAACAGTGATGGCCGCCAAAGACCTGGACCATGGCGGTGACCCCGCCAAACTGGTCGGCGAAGTGGCCGATTTGTGGTTTCACAGCCTGATCGCCCTGGCGCATTACGGTTTGAGTCCGGCCGATGTGATTGCCGAGCTCGAGCGCCGCGAGGGTACCAGCGGCATTGAGGAGAAAGCCCTGCGCAAGGCCCAGGCCCGCGAAGCCGGCGAAAAATAACGAAACCCTTCAGACGAGAGGAAACACCGATGAGCGAAACCAACCTGGCCGAATTCGACAGCAAAAGCCCCAACGACCGCGTCGTCATGCATGTGCTGTACGGACTGCACACGCTGGCCTGGTTCAGCGGTGGCGTCTTCGCGGTGATCGCGCTGATCGTCAACTATGTGCGCCGCAGCGAGGAGTCCGATGCCTTGTACATTGACCACCACAATTACATGATCCAGACCTTCTGGTGGACCCTGATGTGGCTGGTGCTGCTGTCGCCGCTCTGGTTGCTGTTCGTGCTACCCGGGATGATTGCCTATGGCATCGTGTGGCTCTGGTATCTGTACCGCTGCATACGCGGTTGGCTGCGTTTCAACAGCCAGCGTCCCGCCACCACCCCTGCCGACCTTTGACCTGCGTCCCATTCGCCACGCCCATGACCCTGCACAGCCCTTTTCACGACGACAACTGCATTTTCTGCAAAATCGCAGCCGGCAAAATCCCCAGCCGCAAGGTGTACGAAGACGACGACATCTTTGTTTTTGACGACATCAACCCGTGGGCGCCGGTGCATTTTTTGATGATCCCGAAAGCGCATATCCCGTCGATGGCTCAGGTCGGCTCGGAACACGCGGCCCTGCTGGGCCGGATGATGACGCTGGCTCCGAAACTGGCCCTCGAAAAAGGCTGCAAACCCTACCCGGAAGGGGGGTATCGCATCGTCACCAACACGGGCGCCGAAGGCGGGCAGGAAGTGCACCACCTGCACATCCATGTGATGGGCGGCCCACGGCCCTGGTTGAAGGGTTAGCCCCCACGCTCCGCCGCTGCGCGGGTCGCTGCCTCCCGAGGGGGCGCTGCGCCTGCGGGCCGGCAAAGCCGGATCCGCGACCCCGGTCGAGTTAAAGAGCCCCACGTTCGTTGGAAGGGTAAATCCCCACTTGCGGCTCTGGCATCGCGCACCAGATGAAGCTCTGCGGTCAATGCAGGGCTATTCGGGCGCAGCCGGGCGCAAGGCCTTTAGAATGGCTGGAACCTTCTGCAACATTGCAATTAAAGATTAGGAGAGAAACATGGGCTCATTTTCCATTTGGCACTGGCTGATTGTGTTGTTGATTGTGGTGATGGTGTTCGGCACCAAAAAGCTCAAAAACATGGGCGGCGACCTCGGCGGCGCTGTCAAGGGCTTCAAGGACGGCATGAAGGAGGGTGGCCAGACCGACGACGAAAAGGCCGCGGCCGCCGGACAGGTCACGCATGCTCAAAATGCCGACAAAACCACGATCGACGTGGAAGCCAAGCAAAAGTCCTGAGGATGTTCGCCCGCACGCTCTTCGCTTCGCGTAACACGCTGCTCCCCGGGGGGGCTGTTGCGCCTTGGGGCGGCCCGGCGGCGCAACGCTCTTCGCACTTGCCGCTTCATTTGTCGGCGTTCCGATGATCGATATCGGCTTGTCCAAGATCGCGTTGATAGGCGCGGTGGCGCTGATCGTGATCGGCCCTGAAAAGCTGCCGCGTGTCGCCCGCATCATCGGCACCCTGATGGGCAAGGCGCAGCGGTATGTGGCCGACGTCAAGCAGGAGGTCAGCCGCTCCATGGAGCTGGACGAGCTCAAGAAGATGAAAGATTCGATGGAAGGAGCCGCGCGCGATGTCGAAAATTCCATCCAGACCAACGCCAGCGACTTTGAAAAATCCTGGGCTGAAACCACTGGCACGGCGTCCAGCGAGGACTTGCCGGGCATGATCAGCTTCCCCGAATACAAACACCCGAAGAAAAACTGGCGCCTTAAAACCGGCGCTACGCCGCAGTGGTACAAGGCCCGCTCCGGCGTGCGGACCAGGGCCCTGTCGGGCGCGGCCCGTGTGGCGCGTTTTCGCCCCCGCCCCAGCGCGTCATCCAGCCGCAATGGCTGATTTTTCCCTTCACCGGTATTTTCCAGCGCACCCCGTCGCGCCTTTCGTCCAGCGCAAATTCCTTCCATGAGCGATACCAACACCGACAAGCCCGACGAACTCGCGGGCACCGAGCAGCCTTTTGTGCAGCATCTGATGGAGCTGCGCGACCGGATGATACGGGTGGTGATCGCCATTGCCATCGCCGCTGGCATTCTGGCTATCTGGCCAGGGCCGGCGCTGCTGTTTGACCTGCTGGCCGCGCCGCTGGTCGCCACCTTGCCCAAGGGTGCCTCGCTGATCGCTACCTCGGTGATTTCGCCGTTTCTGGTGCCGCTGAAGATTCTGCTGATGGCGGCCTTTATGCTGGCGCTGCCGGTGGTGCTGTATCAGGTGTGGGCCTTTGTCGCCCCCGGGCTGTACACGCACGAGAAAAAACTCGTGATGCCGCTGGTGGTGTCCAGCACGCTGCTGTTTTTTGTGGGCGTGGCTTTTTGCTACTTCTTTGTTTTTGGCCAGGTGTTTAAATTCATCCAGAGTTTCGCGCCCAAATCGATCGTTGCCGCCCCTGATATCGAGGCCTACCTGGGTTTTGTGCTGAGCATGTTTCTGGCATTCGGCATGGCGTTTGAGGTGCCGATTGCTGTGATCGTGCTGGCCCGCATGAACATTGTCAGCATCGAAAAACTCAAGGCGTTCCGCGGCTATTTCATCGTGCTGGCGTTTGTGATCGCCGCCATCGTCACGCCACCGGACGTGGTGTCGCAGCTTGCACTGGCGATTCCGATGTGCCTGCTCTATGAGGTCGGCATCTGGTCGGCCCAGCTGTTCATCAGGCACACCAAGGCGCCTGAAGACGGCGAAGCCGCCAAATCCTGAGGAAGAAGTGCCTGCAGCCCAAGACTGGCGTGTGCAAGCAGCTATCAAATAGAGAGCAAATTGGCGGCTAGCGCCGCACCTGCTGCCGCTGGCGGGTGCCGGGGACCACGGCGATTTCGGCCTTTTTGTCCTTGCGAAGTACGCCCAGCGGCGCGGGCACCCCCGGCTTGAGGGCCGCCACAGCGGTCAGCAGTTCGGACACTGTGCCCACCGGCTTGCCGCTCACGTCAAGAATCACATCGCCTGGCACGATGCCGGCCCGCGCCGCTGGACCGTTTTGCAGCACGCCGGTGATGATCACGCCGCCGCCGCCGGCCAGGGCGCCGGGCTTGATGCCGAAAGTCTCGGCCAGTTCCGGGCTCAGATCCTGTGGCTCCACGCCTATCCAGCCGCGCGTGACCTGGCCGTCTTTCACGATGCTTTCAAGTACCTGCTTGCCGGTGGAAACCGGAATGGCAAACCCGATGCCCATGGAGCCGCCCGAGCGGGAATAAATCGCGGTGTTGATGCCCAGCAGCCGGCCTTGGGTGTCGACCAGCGCGCCGCCCGAGTTGCCGGGGTTGATCGCGGCATCGGTCTGGATGAAGTTCTCGAAGGTGTTGATGCCGAGCTGGTTGCGACCCAGTGCGCTGACGATGCCGCTGGTGACGGTCTGGCCGACGCCGAAGGGGTTGCCGATGGCCAGCACCGGGTCGCCCACCTGTGCGGTGTCCGAGCTGCCCAGCACGATGACGGGCAGCTTGTCGAGCTCGATTTTCAATATGGCCAAGTCGGTTTCGGGGTCGGTGCCTATGACCTTGGCCTTGGCCTTGCGGGTGTCGTTGAGAATCACCTCGATGTCATCGGCGCCTTCGATAACATGGTTGTTGGTCAGGATGTAGCCGTTCGGGCTGACGATCACCCCGCTGCCCAGTCCGACCTGGGGCTCGCTGAGCCCGCCCTGGTCGCCAAAGAAAAACTTGAACCAGGGGTCTTCCATGTTGGGGTGGCGCGCCGCCGCCTTGCTGGTGTTGATGCTGACCACGGCGGCCGAAGCAGCCTTGGCCGCCGCGGCAAAGCTGCCGGCTGCGGCGGCGTTGCCGGGGCCGCTGCCGGCTGGCGCTTCAATCACCGCCAACACACCGCCCAGGCCTGGCCGTTGCAGCCACTGGGGCTGGAGCGTGGCCACCACAAAAAAGGCGGCCAGCAGCACCGTGACGGTTTGGGAAAACAAAAGCCAGGATTTGCGCATGGTGGGTCCAGGAAGAAGGGTGGCCGTGGTGCCCGGGGGTCGGGCCTGAAAGCGATTGCAATAGCCGCAATTTTCGCCCAAATTGCTTGCCTTGCCTTGCCTTGCCTTGCCTTGCCTTGCCGCAGCCCGGACCGGCCGGAAGGGCCATAATTTGTGGGTACGGCTGGCAACGCAGCGGCACCGTATCCGGCCCTTCCTACAATGCAAGACCAACCCAAGGAGCTGCCATGAAAGCCTCGAGCGTCCTCGCCACCATCGGCAACACGCCGCATATCCGCATCAACCGATTGTTCGGCGCGGCCTGCGAGACCCACCAGATCTACGTCAAGTCCGAGCGCAGCAACCCTGGCGGCTCGATCAAGGACCGGATTGCACTGAGCATGGTCGAGGCCGCCGAGCAGGCAGGCATGCTCAAACCCGGCGGCACCATCATCGAGCCTACCTCGGGCAACACCGGCGTCGGCCTGGCCATGGTGGCTGCGGTCAAGGGTTACAAGCTGGTGCTGGTGATGCCCGACAGCATGAGCATCGAGCGGCGCCGCCTGATGCTCGCTTACGGCGCCAGCTTCGAGCTGACCCCGCGCGAAAAAGGCATGAACGGCGCCATCGCGCATGCCCGGGAGCTGGTCGCGAAAATGCCGGGCGCCTGGATGCCGCAGCAGTTCGACAACCCGGCCAATATCGAGGCCCATGTTCGCACCACTGCGCAGGAAATCCTGGCCGATTTTCCGCAGGGTGTGGACGTGCTGATCACCGGTGTCGGCACCGGCGGCCACCTGAGCGGCGTGGCGCAGGTGCTCAAGGCTCAATTTCCAGCGACCAGGGTGTATGCGGTGGAGCCGAGCGCCTCGCCCGTGATCAGTGGTGGCAAGCCTTCGCCACACCCGATCCAGGGCATAGGCGCAGGCTTTATCCCGGCCAACCTGATCACCGGCTTGCTTGACGGCGTGATCCAGGTCGAAGGCGACGCCGCCAAGGATTACGCGCGCCGCTGCGCTGCGCAGGAAGGCCTGCTGGTCGGCATCTCGTCGGGCGCGACGCTGGCTGCAATTGCGCAGAAACTGCCTGAGATTGCCGCAGGCAGCACGGTGCTGGGCTTCAACTACGACACCGGTGAGCGCTACCTGTCGGTCGAAGGCTTCCTGCCTTGAATATGGCCCCCATGCTTCTCGCTTCGCGTCGTGCGCCGCCCCCCGAGGGGGCGCTTTCCACCTTGGAGCGGCCCGGCGGTGAAACTGTTGCACCCACGCTTCCCACTGCGTGTGCTGCGCTGCACCTTGCAGGCCGCCGCTCGCCAGAGGCTTCGCTTCTGGCACCTGTCCAAACCTGCTCAAGCAGGTTCGGAGCCGCAAGCGCCAGCCCCGAGGTCGCCGCTGCGCCTGCGGGCCGGCGGAGCCTGACCCGCGGCCCTGGCTTGACAGGAGAGCAGGCTCGCACGCTCGCCACAGTGAGTGGTTCGCCTCGGCCACGTCAGGCGGTGTGCCGTGCTCTCGGCTAAAGCTGCGATTGCGCCGCGGGCGCTGCTGCTGACGGCTTTCGACCAGTTGCTGGAGCCCGAGCGCTTCAAGGACTACGGCCCGAACGGCTTGCAGGTTGAGGGCAAGGCCGAGGTGCGAAAAATCGTCTCGGGCGTGACTGCCAGTCTGGCGCTGATCGAAGCCGCCGTCGCGGCGCAGGCCGACGCGATTTTTGTGCACCACGGCCTGTTCTGGCGCGGCCAGGACGGCCGCGTCACCGGCTGGATGAAGCAGCGCCTGAGGCTGCTGCTGGCGCACGATATCAATCTCTATGCCTACCACTTGCCGCTGGACGCGCATCCCGAACTGGGCAACAACGCGCAGCTTGGCATGCGGCTCGGGCTCAAGGCGGATCGTTGGTTCGGCGAGAACCAGCTGGGCTTTCTGGGCAGCCGCAGCGGTGCCGAAGATGGCTTTGACAGCGCCGAGCAGCTCGCTGCCCACATCAAAAATGCATTAAATCGCCCTGTAGCCCTTGTCGGACCTGCACAGTCAGCTGTCAAAAACATAGCATGGTGCACCGGCGGCGCGCAGGGTTATTTCGAGGACGCGATTGCCGCAGGCGCTGACGCTTTCATCACCGGCGAGATCTCGGAGCCGCAGGCGCACTACGCGCGGGAGATGGGCGTGGCCTTCATTGCCTGCGGCCACCACGCGTCCGAGCGTTATGGTGCGCCTGCCGTGGCTGCGCATGTGGCCGCGCAGTTCGGACTGGCGCACGAGTTCATCGACATCGACAACCCGGCTTAGAGGTGGATCAGGTCGCGGTCCGGCGCTGGCGTGCCGATTGCAGCGCCCGTGCGGGGTGGGAGCGCGCGGTGCGCATCGCGTGCCAGCTGGCGCCCAACTCGGCGTTTTCCACTGGCACGGCCTGTCGGCTGATCTCGTCCAGCAACGCTGCTCGCGAGCGCATGGCGCGTGCTGCCGTTGCCACGCTCTGCACCTCGTGGAGCAACTGGGCGACGTCCTTGGCCGCGCCCGCCAGATGCACCAGACCCACGCCGATGTCGGCGCTGACTTTGAGACGCTCGCCACTGAGGGAGGTCACCTCCAGTGGCTTGCGCAGGCTGGACGCCACACGCAACCCCAGGGTACGTATCCAGCGCGGCGAATGCAGGGTCTCGATCAGCACCACAAAACAGTGGTCGTAATAACGCCCGGCCGGGTTGACGACGCCGGTGTGGCGCTGCATCCGTTTGGCCAGCTGGTTGTAGATATCGTTGAGTCCATGATGGCCGATCTGGGCCAGCCGCCGCTCGGGCTCGAACACCTGCACTGCCATCAACGCGCCGTCGCGCTGGGTACGCGCCTGGCGACGCTGTGCCCGGATGATTTTTTTGACCATCACCACGCTGCTGTGCAGCTGCGTCACGGGGTCACGCCGCGAGCGCGTGTGATGACTGATCTGCCGGCTGTGGTGATTGCGCAGCCACAAGAGACCGGCGATCAGGGGCATGCTCAGCAAGCCCAGCAAGCCCAGCAAGCCCAGCAAGCCCAGCAAGCCCAGCAAGCCCAGCAAGCCCAGCAAGCCCAGCAAGCCCAGCAAGCCCAGCAGGGCCACACCCGCCTGAACGGGGGTGGACAGCGGGCCGAAACCCAGCGCCAGCCGGTAAAGGCCCAGTTGCAAAGGCAGTGTCAACACACTGGCGGTGGCCAGCCCCCAGGCCATCCGGTCGCCGTGCTGGGCCGCACGCACGGTCAGCCACAGCATCACACACACACTCACGACGGTCAGTGCGCCCGACGCGGGCAGTTGCAGCGCGGGCGGCGGCAGCAGGCACAGCGGCCCGCCAGCCAGGCACAGCCAGGTCGTGCCGCGAAAGCTGATGTCGGTCAGGCGGTCGCGACTGCTTGACGCCAGCCAGTGTCTGCCGCCGTAAAAGCCCATTCCGCTGCGCAAGGGCCCGATCAGCACCTGGGCGACGTGTACCCATGGCGCAGCGGCCGGTGGCAGCATCGCTGCCGGCAAGCCGCTGAGCAGGGTGAAAAAGAGCCAGTAGAGGCCGAGATAAACCAGACTTTGCAGGCTGGCGCGGCTGCGGCTGTACGCGGCCTCCGCAGCGGCCAGCAACACCACCAGGCCCATGGAGCCGGCGGCGGCGCTCCAGATGATGATTTCGGCATCGGTCATGGCGTTGCAGGCAGGTTGGCAGCCTGCGCCCGTCTATGCGCGAAAATACCGACAGAATGCATGTTCCTGCTTCCTTCCCATCCGGCTGCCTGCGGTCTGCGGATGCCCGGGTATGCGGGCTGCGGACAGGTTGGCGTTGAAACCATTACGGGCCGTTCAGATGGCCGAGGGAAGTCATGAAATACACCAAGGCCCGAACGGTCGAAAAGAGGAGTTTTCCATGGTGATGCCCCGCCCGCTGGCCATCACCATGGGCGACCCCGCAGGCATTGGCCCCGAGATCATTGCCAAGGCTTTCCGTGATGCGCCGGCCGTGCTGGCCGGTTGCGTGGTGGTGGGGGATGTCGCGACTCTGCGCCGGGCCGCCCGCCTGATCGCCGGCACTGACGCGCTGGTGCTGCCGCTCGCGCAACTGGACAAGGTCGCCGATTGGCAGGCGGCGCCGCCGCGTTGCATTCCCGTGCTGCAAACATGTGAGCTTCCGGCCCTTGCGGCTTTTGGGCAGGTCAGCGCGCTGGCCGGCAAGGCGGCGGCGGACTGCATTGTCTGGGCGGCCCGCGCGGCCCTGTCCGGCGAGATCGCAGCCATGGTGACCGCGCCCATCCACAAGGAGGCACTGGCGCTGGCGGGCGCGGGGTTCGCGCGTTTTCCGGGGCACACGGAACTGCTTCAGGCCGAAGCGGCGGCCTATGCGGGCAAGGCCGTAGCCGACATGCCGGTGCGCATGATGCTGGCCAACGACGAACTCAAGACCGTGCTGGTCAGCATCCATCTGTCGCTGCGTGATGCGATCAGCTCAGTGACCTTCGACAACGTGCTCCAGACCCTGCAGATTGCCCACGCGTCGGTGCGAGGGGTCGCCGGCGGCGCGCCGCGCATCGGGGTGGCCGGGCTGAATCCGCATGCGGGCGAGGGCGGCCTGTTTGGCCGGGAAGAAATCGACACCATTGCACCCGCCATTGCCGCCGCTCGCGCGCAGGGCCTCAACGTGAGCGGCCCCTTCGCGCCGGACACCGTGTTCATGCGGGCCCGGGCCAAGAGCGGGCACGCCGGCGAGTTCGACGTGGTGGTGGCGATGTACCACGACCAGGGGCTGATTCCGGTCAAGTACCTCGGTGTCGAGCAGGGCGTCAACGTCACCCTGGGCTTGCCGATGGTGCGTACCAGCCCGGATCACGGCACGGCTTTTGACATCGCAGGCAAGGGCTCGGCAGATGCATCCAGCCTGATCGCGGCCATCCGCATGGCGCGCCAACTATCTGCCTGAATCACCTTCAGCTGGTTTCTATGAGGGAAATAGGCCCACCACCCCTGTCTGGCGGGCGCAAGCAGCTATCAAATACGTAGTAAGCGCCATGACTTCGCAAGCGGGAGCCGCCTATCTGGCTTTGCCAGTTGGCAGGCGCCGTCCCCTGTAGGGGAGAGGCCCGCTACACGAAGTGAGCGAGCCACAGGGGGGTGTTTATTTCCTCAGGCTGTCGCGAATCTCGCGCAGCAACAACACGTCTTCAGGCGTGACTATCGGTGCCTGCCGCGCCGCAGGGGTTTCCTTCTTGAGCCGGTTGATCTGCTTGATCATTAGAAAGATGATGAAGGCCAGGATCGCGAAATTAACCGCCACCGTGATGAAGTTGCCATAGGCAAACACGGGGACGCCGGCTTTTTTCAGTGCGTCCAGGGTCATGGCGGTTTCCGGCGGCACACTGCCCAGCACGATAAAAAAGTTTGAAAAATCCAGCTTGCCGATCACCGCGCCAACCAGCGGCAGAATCAGGTCGCTGACCACGGAGTCGACAATTTTTGCAAAAGCCGCGCCGATGATCACAGCGACGGCCAGATCGATCACATTGCCCTTGACGGCAAATTCCTTGAATTCCTTCATCATTCCCATGGCGTGCTCCTTGGTGTTGCCTGACCGGTACCCGCTGCCTGTGTGCGGACGCAAGGCCGGATTATGGTTGCGGTCGGCGCATTCGTGCAGGCCTGGCACCCAGTTTCCCGGCGCTTGCGTGCGCTATGCCGCAGTCGGGCCGTCGGACCGGACCTAACTCGCTTGAAAGGGCGCGTCGCGCTCCGTTACAATCCCGGGTTGACCCCAATACGCCCTTTTTCAAGTTTTTCAAGCCTGTTCTTGTAGGACACCCATGACCGAAGCAAGCCTCAAGGCGCCGCTGAGCGCGCCCATCGATAAAGATAAAAGAAACTGGATCATCACCACTTGCGCCGT
>NZ_JBDNGU010000204.1:0-4648 GCF_041689105.1 Polaromonas sp.
GGACGAAGCCGAACCGGGCACCTGCAAGGACCGCGACATCTTGGCGTACAACCCCCACTGCGTGATTGAGGGCATGGCGATTGCCGCCTACGCGATGGGCATCAGCGTGGGCTACAACTATATTCATGGGGAAATTTTCGCAATCTACCAGCGTTTTGAAGAAGCGCTGGACGAGGCGCGCGTCGCTGGCCTGATCGGCAACGGCATTCTCGGCAGCAGCTTCAGTTTCCAGCTCCACGCGGTGCACGGCTTTGGCGCTTATATTTGCGGTGAAGAGACCGCTCTACTGGAGTCTCTGGAAGGCAAAAAAGGTCTGCCGCGCTTCAAGCCGCCGTTTCCCGCCAGTTTTGGTTTGTATGGCAAGCCGACGACCATCAACAACACCGAGACCTTCGCGGCCGTACCGTGGATCATCCGCAACGGTGGCCAGGCCTACCTGGCATGCGGAAAGCCCAACAACGGCGGTACCAAGATTTATTCGGTGTCGGGCGATGTCGAGTGGCCCGGTAACTATGAGGTGCCCATGGGTACGCCGTTTTCCAAGCTGCTGGAGCTGGCGGGCGGCGTGAGAAATGCCAAGGATGGCCGCACCCTCAAGGCCGTCATTCCCGGTGGCTCCTCGGTACCTGTGCTGCCGGCCTCCATCATGATGGAATGCACCATGGACTACGACTCGATTGCCAAGGCGGGCTCCATGCTCGGCTCTGGCGCCGTGATCGTAATGGACGACAGCCGCTGCATGGTTGAGTCACTCAAGCGTTTGTCGTACTTTTATATGCACGAATCCTGCGGCCAGTGCACGCCGTGCCGTGAAGGCACGGGCTGGCTGTGGCGCGTAGTGGATCGCATCCACAACGGAAAGGGCCGTGAGGCCGACATGGATCTGCTCAATTCGGTGGCGGACAACATCCAGGGCCGCACCATCTGTGCGCTTGGCGATGCTGCCGCCATGCCGGTGCGCGCCATGATCAAGCATTTCCGCCCTGAGTTCGAGGCCATGATCAAACCGCAAACCACGCAAGCTCCAACATCCCAGGCCCCCATTCAGACTCCAGCGCAGGCCTGAACCGAGGAAAGAAAAAATATGATTGAAATAGAACTAGACGGCCAGAAGGTGGAAGTGATCGAAGGCAGCACGGTGATGCACGCCGCTGGAAAAGCGAACATCTACATTCCGTATTTCTGCTATCACAAGAAATTGAGCATCGCGGCCAATTGCCGTATGTGCCTGGTCGATATCGAAAAGGCGCCGAAGCCGATGCCGGCCTGCGCCACGCCCGTGACGCAGGGCATGATCGTGCACACCAAGAGCGACAAAGCCATCAAGGCCCAGAAGGGCGTGATGGAGTTTCTGCTGATCAACCACCCGCTGGACTGCCCGATTTGCGATCAGGGCGGCGAATGCCAGTTGCAGGACCTCGCTGTGGGTTATGGCGGTAGCGGCTCGCGCTACGAGGAAGAAAAACGCGTGGTCTTCCACAAAGACGCCGGTCCGCTGATCTCGATGGAAGAGATGAACCGCTGCATTCACTGCACGCTCTGCGTCCGCTTCGGCCAGGAAATGGCCGGCGTGATGGAGCTGGGTATGTCGCACCGTGGTGAACATGCCGAGATTGAAACTTTCGTCGGCATGTCGGTCGATTCCGAGCTGTCCGGCAACATGATCGACCTCTGCCCGGTGGGTGCGCTGACCAGCAAGCCTTTCCGTTACAGCGCCCGTACCTGGGAGCTGTCGCGCCGCAAGTCGGTCAGCCCGCATGATTCGACCGGTGCCAACCTGATTATCCAGATCAAAAACAACAGGGTGATGCGTGTGGTACCGCTCGAAAACGAATACGTCAACGAGTGCTGGATTGCCGACCGCGACCGTTTTTCGTATGAGGCCCTGAACAGCGACGAACGCCTGACGAGACCCATGCTCAAGCAGGGTGGCCAGTGGAAAGCGGTCGACTGGCAGACCGCGCTCGAATACGTGGCCAATGGCCTCAAGCGGATCAAGGCCGACCATGGTGCGCAGAGCATAGGCACCTTGGCCAGCCCGCACAGCACGCTTGAAGAGCTGCACCTTGCCGCGTCACTGATGCGCGGTCTGGGCAGTGAGAACATTGATTACCGGCTGCGCAACGCCGAGTTCGTCCCAGCGCAGGCTGTGCGCTGGCTGGGCACCTCCATCGCGTCGCTGTCGCAATTGCAGCGCGTGCTGGTTGTCGGCTCAAATCTGCGCAAAGATCATCCGCTGTTTGCACAGCGCATCCGTCAATCTGTTCGCAAAGGATGCGCTCTAAGCACGATTAATTCGACAGCAGAATTGACCACAGCCGATGCATGGGCTATGCCCATCGGCAACGTGATGTTGGGCAATCCCGGTTTATGGGCACAGTCATTGGCGGATGTTGCTGCGGCTATTGCAGCAGAAAAGGGTGTTGCGGCTCCCGCTGTTGGTCAGGCTACTGATACCGCCAAAGCCATTGCAAAATCATTGATGGGTGGCGAGCGCAAGGCCATTCTTCTGGGTAACACTGCCGCGCATCATGCCAACGCATCGAGCTTGCTAGTACTGGCCAACTGGATTGGTGAACAAACCGGTGCTGGCGTCGGTTATCTGACTGAAGCCACCAACACTGTTGGCGCACAGCTTGCTAATGCATTGCCAGGCGATAAGGGCCTTCATGCTGGCCAGATGCTGGATGGCAAACTCAAGGCCGTCATTCTGCTTAACAACGAACCAGAGTTTGATTCGGCAGCGGGCGCTGGCGCCAAGGCCGGGTTGAACGCCGCGCAAATGGTCGTTACGCTCAGTCCCTTCAAAGCCAACATGAGCTTTAGCGATGTGTTATTGCCGATTGCGCCTTTCACCGAAACCCCGGGCACCTTTGTGAATGCCGAAGGCCGTGTGCAGAGTTTTCTTGCTGTAGTCAAACCGCTGGGTGACACGCGCCCCGCATGGAAGGTGTTGCGTGTGCTGGCCAACCTGCTCGGCTTGCCGGGCTTTGATTTCGAGTCCGCGCAGGATGTGCTCAAGCAGATCCGCGGCGCTGAAGGGGCGCAGGTCCCGGCAGAGCTGCTCGGCAATGCGACGCAAGCCGCTATCAATCTGTCGGCAGCTGGCACGGCCCCGGTCGTGGTCAGCATTTACCAGCTGGACAGCCTGGTGCGGCGCGCCACCTCGTTGCAGCTGACCGTTGATGCGCGGCAGGCCGTGCGCGCTGAGGGAGTCGCCGCATGATTGACACGATCTTCGACTTCGGCCAGGTCTTGATGGGCGGCATCTGGCCGGGCACAGTCTGTCCGGTGCTGTGGACCTTGATCAAGATCGTCTGTGTGTTACTGCCCTTGATAGGCTGCGTCGCTTACCTGACCTTATGTGAGCGCAAGGCGATTGGTTTTACCCAGATCCGAGTTGGCCTGAACCGCGCCGGCCCATCTGGCCTGCTGCAGCCGATTGCCGACGCGCTCAAGCTACTGACCAGGGAAATCATCATTCGACCAGCAAGAGTCTGTTTGTGCTGGCCCGGCGGAAAAAATGAGCCTCCAGGCTCAAGTTAGGAAATCCTCATGAGTGCATTCGCTTCAGTCAAAGGTTTTGTATCGAGCTTCATGCTCACCGAGCTGTTCAAGGGTATGGCGCTGACCGGAAAGTACATGTTCAAGTCCAAGATCACGATTCAGTTCCCCGAAGAAAAAACACCACTGAGCCCGCGCTTTCGCGGTCTCCACGCGCTGCGCCGTTATGAAAATGGCGAAGAGCGCTGCATTGCCTGCAATCTTTGTGAGGCCATATGCCCGGCGCTGGCGATCACGATTGAATCAGAGATGCGCGAAGACGGCAGCCGCCGCACCACGCGTTATGACATTGATCTGCACAAGTGCATTTTTTGCGGCATGTGCGAAGAGGCCTGTCCGGTGGACGCGATTGTCGAGACCCACATCTTGGAATACCACGGTGAAAAACGTAGCGACCTGTACTTCACCAAAGACATGCTGTTGGCCATAGGGGACCGCTACGAGGCCGAAATTGCAGCGAATCTGGCGGCCGACGCCAAGTATCGCTGACCGATCGCCTGAAAGAAGCTTGGATATGAATGTCACAACCGCTCTTTTTGGTGTGGTTGAAAACGGGGTAACACTTTTTCCGGTGGCCATCGGATGAGTCATAGGCAAAACTGTCTCGTTCGGGCACCACGCAGATGGGGCACATGGTGGCAGAGCACCGGGGATGTCGCTGCTGGCGCGCTGCAACGGCAAGCATTTCCTGCTGTTGACCAGCAAGGAACGGCTGCTGTTCGAACGGCATCTGGACGACAGCGTGCTGAAGGTCGCCTGACAACGTAAACCGGCAGGCCTTTTTCGCCGCTGAATCGCTTGCTGCGCGCCGCTGTCACTACAACATTTGGATATTAACGATGTCAGCAGGCAGTTTGCGCCAGACGCTCGCCAGCCAGGGCTGCTGATTGCGCGCCAGGCCATCGGGACGGTAATAATGAGTCAACTCAACGAACCCCGCATCTGACATATGGCGCTGCCAAGTTTGAAGATCGTAATACGCACCGTAGCGTCCGTCGGACCAGCCTTCTTCATTATGGCCGTGCGGGTTCGAGCTGAACAGCACGCCCCCAGTTTTCAAGGTTGTGTGTAGTTCCAGTAGCAC
>NZ_JBDNGU010000205.1:0-7819 GCF_041689105.1 Polaromonas sp.
GCCGCTGTTGATGTTGTTGTCTGTGCCATAACTGGTTTCCACATAAGCCTTGAGCGACGACCGGGCGGCTTCTTCGTTGCGGTCTATGGCCAGCAGGAACTCGTCTATCTTGCGAGCAACTTCTGGCGGAATGCTTTCGCGCCTGGCCTCTTGCAGCACCTGACGGGCGGCCAGATTGTCCTTCAGGGCAAACAAGGCGCGGCCTAATTCGGCGCGGGCGCGCGAATTGCCCGGTTGCACCGTCAGTACGCGCTCCAGTGCGAAGACCGCGCGCGTGAATTGGCTGGTTTCATTGGCGGCAATGCCCAGAACAGTGTCGAAGTCGGGATCACCCGCACGCTCGGCCTCGACGGCGGCAAGCTGGTCAAATGCCTGTTGAGGCTTGCCCTGTTCGACGAGCGCCAGGGACTTGCGGACCAGCGCGTCCACCTCGGCGTGAGCCGCTCCTGCCAGCATGAGGGCCGACGCGTATCCGCTGAGGGTCAACAACAGAAACTGATGTAAAAACATAAAAAGGTTTGAATGAGTAACAACCACGGGGCGACCAAGGTTTTATAGCACGGTGCGGTGCAAACCGAGAATATTTTCCGGTGACTTTTGGGCACTAAGTCTGCCCTGCGACCGTCGCTGTTGCTGACAGGCGCCATTTTTGCCAAAAGGCACCTCGGCGGTACACGGCTAAGGGTATGCCCGGTAACTGCCCAACTGAAGGGCGCTTTAATATCAGTCGTTACTTATATTAAAGAGTGTTTCTCATGAAGCAGATGATCGAGGCTGGGGCGAAGTCAGAGCAAGGACGGGTTTTTGAGCTGGCCGCCGAACTGTTTGGCGTGCTGGCCACCCCCATGCGTTTGCGCGTGCTCAGCGCGTTGTGCGAGCGAGAGAAGTCGGTCAACGAGCTGCTGGCTGAAATCGACACCACACAACCCAATCTGTCGCAGCATCTGGCGGTGTTGTTCCGCACCGGCGTCCTGGCCAAGCGCAAGGAAGGCACGCAGGTCATCTACCGCGTTCACAGCGAAAAAGCCGTGGCCCTGTGCCGCAGCGTCTGCACCCAGATCGCCATCGAGCTGGATGAGCCGGAACCGGTTCCCGCTGGTCAAAGCCTCTCGCCGAGCCGCGCATGCTGAGCCGCTTTATCCGCCGGGCGCCGGAGAACTTCCTCGACCGGGAGCAGATCCAGGCGGTACGATCCGGTCGCCGCGGCTTCCTGGCAAGTGCGGTGGCTGCGGCAACGGGTGCCATGGTGGCGGAGCGCGCCCTGGCGCAAGCAGGGGACGATCCCGCCATCATGAATCTGCCGCCGCACAGCAAGGGTCTGGGGCAAGCGGTTGCGGCGCGGGCCTACGGCCAGCCCAGCGACTGGGAAAAAAATCTGCAGCGCCGGCAAAGCCCGGGCCTGACCCGTGTGCCGCAATCGAGCGTGAGTTTTGCCCCGCTGCAGGGCCTGTTCGGCATCATCACGCCCAGCGGCCTGCATTTCGAGCGGCACCACCAGGGCTGGTGGGACATTGACCCCTCGAAACACCGTTTGATGGTCAATGGTTCGGATGACACCATGCTCAAGCGGGCCATGGTATTCGGCATGGACGAGTTGATGCGGCTGCCATCGGTCAGTCGCATGCATTTCATCGAATGTGGGGCCAACACCGGCATGGAATGGGGCAACGTGGCGGTGCCGACGGTGCAGTACACACACGGCATGCTCAGCTGCAGCGAGTTCACCGGTGTGCCATTGCGCACCGTGCTGGAAATGTGCGGCGCTGACTTCAAGCGCGCCAGATTTGTGCTTGCAGAAGGCGCCGACGGCTCCGGCATGACGCGCACCATCCCGATGAGCATGGTGATGGATGGTCAGGTGCTGCTGGCTTACGGACAGAACGGCGAAATGCTGCGGCCCGAGAACGGCTACCCGCTTCGCCTGGTGGTTCCCGGCGTGCAGGGTGTGAGCTGGGTCAAGTACCTCAGGCGCATCGAAGTCGGCGACATGCCTTATGCGACCAAAGATGAAACCATTCACTATGTGGACCTGTTGCCCGACGGCACACACCGGCAGTACACCAGCATCCAGGAAGTCAAAAGCGTGATCACCTCGCCCAGCGGTGGGCAGGTGCTGCTGGAGAAAGGCTTTCACACCGTCACCGGCTTGGCCTGGAGCGGCCGCGGCAAGATCCGGCGGGTAGATGTCTCGGTGGACGGCGGGAAAAACTGGAAGCCGGCCCGGCTGGAAGGCCCTGTACTGTCCAAATGCCTGACGCGGTTCAACACTGATTTTGTCTGGGATGGGAAACCGGCTTTTTTCCAGAGCCGCGCGGTGGATGAAGCCGGCCAGATCCAGCCGACCTACGGCGAGCTTCGCAAGGTGCGCGCGTCCCGCAGCATCTATCACAACAACGCCATCCAGTCCTGGGCGCTGGCAGAAAATGGCGAGGTTGGCAATGTCCAGTTGGCTTAAATCAGCATTCGTGTGCTGCGCTGCACCGCTGATGACTGCGGCGTTTGCTGCGGGCCCTGCAGAGAAGTTTCCGCATGTCGGCCGCAGCGCGACCCCCGCTGAAGTCCGGGCGTGGGACATCGATGTCCGTCCCGACTTCAAGGGCCTGCCTAAAGGCCAGGGTTCGGTGCGCCAGGGTGAAACGGTGTGGGAGGCGCAGTGTGCGTCCTGCCACGGCAGCTTTGGCGAGTCCTCCGAAATCTTTACCCCGATTGCTGGCGGCACCTCGGCCGAGGACATCCGTACCGGACGCGTGGCCAGCCTGCTTCCTGGCGCCAACCAGCCCCAACGCACTACGCTGATGAAAGTGTCCACGTTGTCCACGCTGTGGGATTACATCAACCGCGCCATGCCGTGGAACGCACCCAAGTCGCTGACGGCCGACGAGGTGTATGCGGTCACGGCCTATATCCTCAACCTGGGCAACATCGTTCCAGCAGAGTTCACGCTGTCCGATGCCAACATCCGCGAAGTTCAGGCGCGCCTGCCCAACCGCAAGGGCATGACAACGGCGCACGCGATGTGGCCGGGCAAGGAACTCGGTGGACAAAGTCAGCCGGATGTGCAGGGCTCCACCTGCGTACGCGACTGCAGGAAAGACGTGACCGTAAAAAGCTTTTTGCCTGACTACGCCCGCAATGCGCATGGGCAGCTGGCCGAGCAGTCGCGGCTGGTGGGGGGGAGCCGTGGCGCCGATACCAGCCGCCCGGCATCCGAAAGTGTGATGCCAAACAAGGCTGTAGCCCTCGCCAAAACTGCGTCAACCGCTCCTGAAAAAGGAGCAAGCGCGGGCTCGGCCAGTGCCGCTGCGGCCGCGGGCTTGATGCCCTTGTTGCAGAAAAACGCCTGCTTGGCCTGCCACGGCATGGACAGCAGGATCGTCGGGCCGTCATTCAAGGAGATAGCAGCCAAGTACAAAGGCCGTGCCGACGCAGTGAATTACCTGTCGGGCAAAATCAAGGGCGGCGGACAGGGCGTTTGGGGCAATGTCCCGATGCCGGCGCAAGCCCTGAGCGACGCGGAGAGTGCGCAGCTGGCCCAATGGCTTGCACGAGATTTTTCACCCTGAGCAACGGGTGTGCGAGGTGCCAGGCTTGGGACAAACACTCTGTTCCTTGCGCAGGTTTTTGTGTCCAATCGAGTTCAGTCAACAAGTTGAAGTTATAGCCAAAGGAGTTCAGACCATGGAACGTCGTCATTTTTTAGCCACAGGATCGGGCGCGACAGCGCTGGCCCTTGCCGTCTCGGCCGGCTTGTCGCCCGCGCATGCGCAGACCGCAGCGGCGTGGAACAAAGCGGCATTCGACAGCAAGTCGCTGGCGGAAGCAGCCAAAGCCATGGGCGCTACGGGCGCGCCGGTTGAAAGCAAAGACCTCATCCTGCAGGCCCCCGAAATTGCAGAAAATGGCAGCGTGGTGCGTGTTGGCGCGCAAAGCAACATTGCCGGTACCACGCAGCTGGCCCTGGTCGTCGAGAAAAACCCAAATGCGCTGGCCGCGCTGTTTGACATTCCCGCTGGCACTGACGCCAACGTCTCCACCAACCTCAAGATGGGCCAGTCGTCCAACGTCTATGCACTGGCCAAGGCCGGCGACAAGTTTTTCTATGCGGTGAAGGAAGTGAAAGTCACCCTCGGCGGCTGCGGCGGTTGAGCCGGACCCGGAAAAGAATCGAAAGGAAAAAATCATGTCAGATCCAATGAGAATCCGTGCTCAGGCACAAGGCGACAAAACCACCGTCCGTGTGCTGGTCAGCCACGAAATGGAAAGCGGCCAGCGCAAGGACGCCGCCGGCAAGACCGTACCGGCCTGGTTCATCGAAACCATCACTGCTACCCATAACGGCAAGACCGTCATGAGTGCCCAGTGGGGCCCGGCTGTGTCAAAAAATCCCTATATGCAGTTCAGCTTCAAGGGCGCCAAGGCCGGTGAAAAAGTCATCGTCAGCTGGACCGACAACAAGGGCGACAAACGTACCGACGAAGCTGTCATTTCCTGAGTCCGGGCCGCAGACTGGCCAAAAAATACGAGGAGTACGCGATGAAATGGAAATTATTGAGTCTGGCCGCCCTGGGCCTTTTGCCCATGCTGGCGGCAGCGCAAAAAACCACGGCCGAGGGTATTGCCGAGTACCGTGCCATGCTGGCCGACGGCAACCCGGCCGAGTTGTACGAAGCCAAGGGCGAAGGGCTGTGGAAGCAGGCACGTGGCCCCAAAAATGCCAGCCTTGCGCAGTGCGATCTGGGCAAGGGGCCGGGCGTCGTCAAGGGCGCTTTTGTCGAGCTGCCGCGTTATTTCGCCGACACCGCTCGGGTGCAGGATCTGGAGTCGCGGCTGCTGACCTGCATGGAGACACTGCAGGGCTTCAACGCAGGCACCATTGCAAAAACCCCGTTTGGCCGCGACGAACAGAAAACCATCGAGTCGCTGGTGGCCTATATCTCCGGCGAGTCGCGTGACATGAAGTTCAATCTGCCGCAGACGCATTCCCAGGAAAAACTCATGTACGCCGTCGGCAAGCAGGTGTTTTACCAGCGCGGCGGGCCGTATGACTTTTCCTGCGCGTCTTGCCACGGCGAAGACAACAAGCGCGTGCGCCTGCAGGACTTGCCCAACCTGACCAAAAACCCGGGCGCGGGTGACGGATTCGGCGCCTGGCCGGCCTACCGTGTATCCAGCGGGACACTCTGGGGCATGCAGCGCCGCCTCAATGACTGCTACCGCCAGCAGCGCTTTCCGTTTCCGGGTTATGCCTCGGACGCCACGATTGCCCTGGGCGTATTCATGGGCGTAAACGGCAAAGGCGGGACGTCCACGGCGCCGGCCCTCAAGCGTTGAACAAACACAGGAAGCATGATGAAAAAAATCTACAAGAACGCCGGCCTTTTGTCCCTGACGGTTCTGCTGGCCAGCTGCGCCACCGGCCCCTCACCGCAGGATGTGGCCGAAGCCACGCAAAAGGTGTTCAAGTCCTCGTTCCGCGATCAGGGTATCGCCAAAACTTCCTGGCTGGAGCAGGACGCCTCCAACAAGGCCTGCTCTGAAGCGCAAGGTGCTGCGCTCGATGACAAGCTGGCCAAGTCCATTGAGGACGCCAACATGAAAACCGTGAAGATGCCCGCTGACGGAAAGTTCATCGGCGACTGGAAAGAGGGCGAGAAGATTGCGCAGAACGGACGCGGCATGACGTGGACCGACAAGCCCGGAGCGGCCAACGGCGGCAGCTGCTACAACTGCCATCAGATCAGCAAGGAAGAGCTTTCTTTCGGCTCCATCGGCCCCAGCCTGTACAACTACGGCAAGTTGCGTGGCGTCTCCAACCCCGCCGCCGCAGAGAGCAAACCCATCGTGGACTACACCTGGGGCAAGCTCTGGAACGCCAAGGCTTACAACGCCTGTTCTGGTATGCCGAGGTTTGGGCACGCCGGTATTCTGAACGAAACCCAGCTGCGCGACGTCATGGCTCTGCTGCTGGACCCGCAGTCGCCCGTGAACAAGTGATTTTGACGCTGATTTAGTGTCGTTTCTGCCTGTAGCCCTTATCCAGCGGGCGCAGGCAGCTATCAAATTTATAGTAATTCGAACATATGCCTGATACGCAGGCAGGATCGCCAACGCCATGAATCTGTCCCGCCGCGAGTTTGCAAGTGTCATGGGCGCCGCGCTGGCGGCTGGTTTTCCGCTTCATCGTGATGCCGGCGCCGCGCAGGCAGGCGCCGTCTACAACGTGCCGCGTTCGGGCAACGTGCATCTGCTGCACATGACCGATTGCCATGCACAGTTGATGCCGGTGTACTTTCGTGAACCCTCCGTCAACCTTGGCGTGGGCGCGATGCAGGGCCAACTTCCTCACCTGGTCGGCGAGCATCTCCTGAAAGCGGCACACCTCAAAGCCAACACCCCTGAGGCCTACGCCTTTACTTACCTGAACTTCGAGCGTGCCGCAAAACAGTACGGCAAGGTCGGCGGCTTCGCCCACCTGGCTACGCTGGTCAGGCAGCTCAAGGCGGGACGCCCCGGCGCCTTGTTGCTCGACGGCGGTGATACCTGGCAGGGTAGCGCTACGGCGCTGTGGACCCAGGGACAGGACATGGTTGATGCCGCCAAGCTGCTGGGCGTCGATGTGATGACGGGCCACTGGGACTTCACCTATGGTGAAGAGCGCATCAAGACGATTGTCGAGAAAGACTTTGCCGGCAAGATCGACTTTCTGGCGCAAAACGTCAAGACCAGTGATTTCGGCGACCCGGTGTTCAAGCCCTATGTCATCAAGGAGATGAACGGTGTGGCCGTTGCCATCATTGGCCAGGCCTTTCCGTACACGCCCATTGCCAATCCGGCCTGGCTCACGCCCAACTGGACGTTCGGCATCCGTGAAAGCGAGATGCAGGAAACCGTCAACGAGGCCCGAGCCAAGGGCGCGCAGGCGGTGGTGCTGCTCAGCCACAACGGCATGGATGTGGACCTGAAAATGGCCTCGCGCGTCACAGGCATCGACGTCATTCTGGGCGGCCACACGCACGACGGCGTACCGGTTCCGGTGATCGTCAAAAATCCCGGCGGCCAGACCATCGTTACCAATGCTGGCAGCAACGGCAAGTTTCTGGGCGTGCTGGACCTTGACGTCAAGGGCGGCAAGGTTGTCGCCTTCAACTACCGCCTGCTTCCCGTTTTTTCAAAGCTGCTTGCGGCCGACCCGGCCATGAGCAAGCTGATTGCCGGCATTCGCGCGCCTTACGAGGCCAAGCTCGGCGAAAAACTCGCAGTGACTGAGGGCACGCTGTTTCGCCGCGGCAATTTCAACGGCAGCTTTGATCAGCTCATCCTCGACGCGCTGATGGAAGTGCGCGGCGCCGACATCGCGTTTTCGCCGGGCTTTCGCTGGGGCACTTCGCTGCTGCCGGGGCAGGCCATCACGCGTGAACATGTGATGGACCAGACCGCCATCACCTACCCCTGGACCACCCTGACGGACATCCGCGGCGACATGATCAAGACCATTCTTGAGGATGTCGGCGACAACCTGTTCAACCCCGATCCGTATTACCAGCAGGGCGGCGACATGGTGCGGGTGGGCGGCCTGAGCTACACCTGCGAGCCGGGCGCCAAAATGGGCTCCCGCATCCAGAACATGCGCCTGAAAGGGCAATTGATCGAAGCCGACAAGACTTACAAGGTTGCCGGCTGGGCGCCGGTGGCTGAGGCCAGCAAAAATGCCGGACCGCCAGCCTGGGAGGTGGTCGAGACCTACCTGCAGGCCAAAAAAGTTATCAAACCGCCCAAGCTCAATGTGCCCCGTCTGGTCGGCGTGGCGGGAAACCCCGGC